>DATBAU010000001.1:0-4672 GCA_036271355.1 Rudaea sp.
GACGATCCCGAAACGAACATCCGCACGGCACGCATCGTCAAGCGCACGTATCCGCACCTGAAAATCGTCGCGCGTGCGCGCAATCGCCAGCATGCGTTTCGGCTGATGGACATGAACATCGAACACGTCGTGCGCGAGACGTTGTATTCGAGTCTCGAATTGTCACGGCTCGTTCTGGAAGATCTCGGACTCGATCCGGTGGTCGCGAAAGATCGCGTGGACAAGTTCGAGAAACACGACGCGAAGGTTCTGCAGCAGCAATATCTCGTCTATGACGACGAAGCCGCATTGGTGCAATCGGCGAAAGATGCGCTGGACGATTTGCAGAAATTGTTCGAAGCCGATATCGAACAGGACGATCGTGCGGTCAGGCGCGCGCGCTGACGCTCAGTCGAATTCGTTCGCCGCTTTGCGCGCCGACATGATGTTCGGCGTGATCATCGGTGGCGGTGCCAGTTCTTTCGCGACATCGATGAAACCGAGCAGGTGCGCCACTTCGCGCGCAGTGCGTTCGCGCATGTCGCGCATTTGTGTGTCCGCGCCCGCCGCGACCAGCGCGCGCGCCGGGAGCAATAGGCCGTGCATCGCGCATGCGTGCAGCGCGGTGACGCCGCGGTTGTCGGCGGCGTTGATGTCGGCGTGGCGTTTCAGCAGCAGCGGCATCAGCGCGAGCAGCGATCGCTGATCGGCCGATGCGCCGGCTTCGGCGTGCGCGCCGAGCAAGAGAAGCAGCGGCGTTTGTCCTTCGGAATTGCGCACGTCGACGTCGGCGCCTTTGTCGAGCAGCGCATCGAGCGAACGTTGCGCGCGTTCGGCATCGCGTCCGTGAAACGCGAAATGCGATGCGGCGTGCAACGCGCGCGTGTGGCTGCCGTCGACCGCATCGACATCGGCGCCGGCCTTGAGCAGTGTGGCGACGATTTCCGGATATCCGAGCGCGGCGGCGATCATCAACGCGGTGCCGCCGCCTTTCAAACGCTGATCGATCGGCACGCCGTGCGAAACGAGCGCGGCGATGACCGACGTGCTGCGCGAAATCACCGCCGCACTCAGCGCAGTGGCGCCGCTGCCCGCGGCTCGCTTGGCGTCGGCACCGTTGTCGAGCAGGAACGCGACGACATCGGCGTGGTCCTTGCCCGCTGCGCGCAATAGCGGTGTTGCACCTTGCGCATCGGCGACGTCGATCGAGAAACCGAGTCCGAGCAATTTGCTGACGGCCGACACATCGCCGGCAGACGCGGCGAGCAACAAGTCCTCGCTACGCAGCGCGCGAAGCGGGAGTTTCCATGCGTGCCAGTTGAGCCACTGCTGCAATTGCGGCTCCGGTCGCGCGAGCGCGAGGCCCATCGGCGTTTCGCCGTTGGCGGCGGTGACGTCAGGATTCGCGCCAGCGCCGATCAGCAATTTGATCATGTCGATGGCGACATCTTTCTGCAACGGCAAGCAGGCGAACAGCGGCGTGCGCCCAAGATGATCGCGGGAGTTTGGATCGATGCCGCGTGTCAACAATTCCCGCGTCAGCCGCAGATTTCCCGCGCCAACGCAATGCGCAAGCAAACTGGCGCCGGTTGCGTCGACGGCGAAGATATCGGCGCCGCGCTCGATCATGCGGAGCGCGAGGGTTTCGATCGATGTGCGATGTTCGTTGCTCGAAAGATGGGCGATCAGCGGCATGATGGAATAGCCGCCGGCCTGTGCGCCGGCATCGAGCAATTCGTGCGCGGCGGCGAGCGACGCGGGCAGCACGTCGATCGCCGACGCGAGTGGTGTTTTGTTCGTCGCGTTCGTTTCGGTGTCGAGGCCGTGAGTCAACAACCAGCGGCGCGGCGCCGGATCGTCGTGGGCGATCAGTTCGACGAACAATTGAACCAACGTGGATGACGGCCAGTCGCGGATCGACGTCGCGAACTGATCGACGATGTTCCAGTGACCGAATCGCAGCGCATCGAGCAGGTGCTCCGACGAATCGTCGTCGGTGCGCGCTTCGGACGACAACGTCTGCGGACGCGGATAATCCGGATCGATCAGCGCGACGATATTCCAGCGACCGCCGGCGGCCGCGAAATCGACGGCGCGGCGTCCATCGGACGTGGCGATATCGCGCGACGCGCCCATGTCCAGCAGTCGACGCACGATCGCTTCGTTGGCCTTTACCGATTGGCAGGCGATGATGAGTGCGGTGCGGCCTTTTGCATCGGTGAGATCGAGTGAGGGATTGCGCGCGCCGAACACGTCCAGCACGTCTTCAGCGCCGGCGCGCGCGGCTTCCATGAGCGCGGTGGTGCCTTGTGCGTCGGCGAGATCGATTTGAGCGTCGCTATCCAGAAGTTGCTGCGCGATGAAGGCGTTGCCGTGCATTGCCGCGGTCATCAGCGCGGTGCGTTTCAAGCGACCGCGTGCATCGACGCGCGCTTTTCGTTTGAGGAGAAGTTTGACGCCGTGGGGATCGTCGTCGTCGACGGTGGACGCCGCGATCAACGCGGGCTGCCCTGTTTCGGTTTCACATTTCGCGCCGCGCTCGAGAAGGAACTTCAGCATCTCCCAATTCGACGCGGCGCACGCGACGCCCAGCGGCGTGAGACCATCGGCGTTTATCGCGTCGAGCGGCGCGCCGGCATCGCACAAGAGCGCGGCGAGGATGGGTTTTTCGCACAACGCGGCGCAATGCAGCGGCGTTTCGCCGCGCGCATCGGCGCAACGTGGATCGGCGCCGTTCGTGAGGAGCGTCATCACGGCGTCGGGGCGGCCTTCGAGACTGTCACGCGTCGCGGCGATCAGCGGCGGTAGACCAGCGTGCGGGCGATTGAGATTGGCGCCTTTCGCGATCAAGCCGCGCAACAGTCGCATGTCGGGACTCACACTCGCGAGTTCGACGACGGACCGCTGATCACGATCGCCGGATGGAGGAACACAGTTCGGATTCGCGCCGCGCGCGAGTGCGGCGAGTGCGAGTTGCGTCTGGCCGGCGCGCACGCAGCGAAGAAGCATCGCGTCGAGTTCATCGCCGACGGCGGTTTCGGGGATGGTTTCCGGCGCGGCGATCGGGACGTCGTCACGTATCACTTCTTCGATGCGTGTTGCGCGGCGGCGCGCGTCGACAAGCATCGCAGTGGCTGTGCGATTGATCACGATCAAACTGGCGAGCGGCACGACGACGATGGCGTAGATTGCCGTCGTAACCCAGCGCGCGCCGCCCGGGAAAATGCCACCGACGCCGGCGATCGACGCGGCACCGACTGCGAGCGCCAACAAACTCAGGCTGACGAGCAAACCGTGGCTGAAAAAGATTTCGTTGTCGGTGCTGATTCGTTGCGCTTCTTCCAGCAATCGCGAGAGCGGCGTTCGTTGCCGGCGTAGGCAGACCAGACCGAAGACCGGCCACACTTTCCAAATGCTCAGCAGCGCGATTACCGAGAGTGTGGACAAGGCTAGGGTTGCGCTGAGCGAGTGATCGCGCAGTAGCCAAAGGAGCGGATAGCCGATCAATAAATCGGCGAATACTGCGTAAACGCAGATTAGGCCGAACCATGTCGCCGCGCGAGCGGTCCACGGATTTTCGATCGGGGAGGAGCTGCGAATTCCCAATGTGTCGGCGATTGCGACAATGACGAATGCGTCGGCGATAAGCGCGAGAAGCATCGTTGCCGGATGCGCAATCAATGCGGTGACGACGAACGCTGCAGCAGCCGACAGGAAGGGAAGCAGTTTGACGATCGTGACGGGCTGGCGCCGAGAGCGCATTCAATAACTCTAGCTGAGCGGTTCTCGGATAGGCAGTATATAAGCTCGCGTCGTCGGCGACGAGCTTTTTCCACGGTGTAGCAGCAGATCAATGCGTTCGAGGAATTGTCCGGCACGCTGACGCGAACGGCGTTTATCTTTGCGAGGCCCTGCAGACGTGGTGTTGGCCCATTGGGACGGCGAATTCGCAAAAAGGGCGGAAAGCAACTGGTCCACTGACCTCACGCCTGGCATTCGACCAACGCGGATGAACTGAGTGTTCTGGAGTTAATACAAACAGGGCACTCGGCGTATTTCTGCGACAGCATCATGGTGGTAAGCGAGTCGTCGAGCGACCTCCGCTCGGATAAATCAGCATAAAAAAAAGACTGGCGGCGAATCGGCGCCACGAATTGTTTGAAGTGGCGGATCAATTGGGTTGTTGGAATTTTGCGCGGCCCAATTTCGCCCCCGTTCAATTCTATTCCCGCCAAAGAAAAACCCCCAATCATTTCTGATCGAGGGTTTTGGATAAAGCCCCTGGCAGTGACCTACTCTTGCATGGCTTAAGCCACACTACCATCGGCGCGGGCGCGTTTCACTGCCGAGTTCGGAATGGGATCGGGTGGGACCACGCTGCTATATCCGCCAGGGAGGCGGTTGAGTTCTTGTCGCACGTGGGTGCGCCAAGGAACTGCATAGGGTTGGGACGTAACAAGGTTTCGTTTCTTCTCGAGCGATGTCTCGCTGAGGCCGTCGTCTTTCTCTATAGCCTTAAGCCACAGATCAAGAGCGACGTATTAGAGCATTGAGTCTCAGTGACTCCGTCTCTTGAAGGAGACTTGGAGTTATATGATCAAGCCGCACGGATCATTAGTATCAGTTAGCTCGGCATTACTGCGATACACACCTGACCTATCAACCACGTAGTCTTCATGGTTCCTTTAGGGAG
>DATBAU010000002.1:0-1764 GCA_036271355.1 Rudaea sp.
TCGGTGAAGCGTTCCATGGATTCGTACGCGCGGCCGAGGAGCGCCCAGCCTTCGACATCGTTCGGATTCTGCTTCAGCTTCGCTTCGAGTCCGGCGATCGCCTGTTCGATATTCTGGCCGTGATTCGCCGGCGCTTGCGCATCGGTCGGCAGCGCGGTGTTGTCGATGGCGCCGGGCTGGCCGACGCTGCGATAGATCAGGATCGCCGCCGCCGGCAACAACAACGCGACGCCGAGCGCGGCGAAAAACGCGGTTCGCGACCGCGCGGGAGTGGGCGTGTCGATGCTGCCGAGCAGACGGTCGGCGAGTTCGGCGCGTTTCGCGGCGTATTCCGTATCACTCAGGATGCCGTTGTCGCGCGCGGCGTTGAGCGCGTCGAGCAGACGCCGCGCTTGCGTAGCCGTACCGGCGGAATCGTTGCGCGCACGCAGCAGCGGCGTGAGCACGAACACGAGCGCGACCGCGAGCATCGCCGCGGCGCAAATCAGGAACAGCGTCATCACCAGTCTTCCTCGAGATCGGTCGCCACTACCGGCTGGCGCGAGCGCTTGCGCAGGATGTTGAACACGACACCCGCGCCGACGAGCACCAGCACGCCGGGCAGGAACCACAACAGCCACGTGCCCGGTTTCATCGGCGGATCGTACAGCACGAAATCGTTATAGCGCGCGACGAGATACTGCTTGATCTCTGCGTCGCTTTTTCCACTTTGCATCATGTCGAAAACCTGACGGCGCAATTCGGCGGCGAGTTGCGCTTCGGAATCGGCGAGATTCTGGTTCTGGCAAACCAAACAGCGCAGCTCGCCGGTCAGATGCTGAAAGCGGATTTCTTCCGCGCGATCCTTGAACGGCAACGGATCGATGGCATGCGCGAACATCGTCGCGAACATCAGCAAAACGATCGCGGCGAAACGCTTCATGGCGTTTTCACCGGCGTGCCGAGCGCCTTGAGTTGCGGCATCAGTTCGGATGCGATCAGTTCCGGCGTGAACATGCCGATGCGTTTGTAGCGCACTGTGCCTTGCGCATCGATGAGGAACGATTCGGGCGCCATGTACACACCGAAATCGATGCCGGCGCGGCCGTCGCGATCGGTCATCACCGCATCGTACGGATTGCCGAACTGCGCGAGCCAGCGCTTCGCGTCGCCGGGTTCGTCGCGCCAGTCGAGGCCGATGAGCTTGATGCCGAGCGGTTTCACGGCTTGCGTCAGGATCGGATGTTCGTATTGGCACGTCGGACACCAGCTACCGAACACGTTGAGTATGTATGGCTGGCCGAGCAGATCCTTGCGCGCGAGCTTCTTGTCCGGATTGTATAAAAGTGGAAGTGTGAACTCCGGCGCCTGCTTGTCGATGAGCGGCGAGGGAACTTCGGTCATTTCGTGGTGCTTGTTCCAGTCGATGCCGAACGCGAGCAGCGCGACCAGCGCGATGAAAACCAGAAGCGGAAGCAGACGCGTCATCATGTCGCGATTTGTACTTCCACGGGCGAAACGATTTTCTCGTCGGCGCGTGCCGGCAGCGCGCGAAAACGGCGGTCGGTTGCGGCGACGAATCCGCCGAACATCATGCAAAGTCCGCCGAGCCAGATCCAGCGCACGAACGGTTTGACGTAGATACGCACCGACCACGCGCCGTTGTCGAGCGGTTCGCCGAGCGCGACATAGAGATCGCTGAACAATCCGGGCCGGATCGCGGAAATCGTCTGCGGTTGTCCGCCGCTCGAGTACGCGCGCTTTTGCGGATGCATCGTCGTGACG
>DATBAU010000003.1:0-18732 GCA_036271355.1 Rudaea sp.
GAACTGGGCGTTGGTCACGCGATTGGCGCGAATGAAGATGTTGTAAGCGAGCACGGCCGGGATGGCGACGCCGAGACCGAGGGCGGTCATGATCAGCGCTTCGCCGACCGGACCGGCAACGGTTTCGATACCCGCGTTGCCCGACGCGCCGATGCGGATCAGGGCGTGATAGATGCCCCACACCGTACCGAGCAAACCGACGAACGGAGCAGTCGAACCGGTGGTGGCGAGCCATGTCAGGCCGCCTTCGAGACGGGCACTTTCACGGGCGACGCCCTGACGCAGTGCGCGATCGATGAATTCCGAACGGTTGAGCGCTTCGACCAGCCGGCTGCCTTCGTGGCGCTGGTGATGCGCGGCGGCTGATGCACAATCGAGTGCGATCTTGGAGAACGGTTCCCATTTGGGCTGCTCTTCCATGTAGCGAACTGCTTCCTGGGCGGAATTGTTGTCCCAGAAGACGTGACGGACTTTGTCCGCGCGCGTCTTGATGGCGATCGTGCGCCAGGCGTTCACCACGATGAACAGCCAGGAACCGACCGACATGATGGCCAGGACGAGGAAGACGACCCAACCCAGATAATCGAAATTCTGGATGAGATGGTCGAAGCCCATCTGCGTTAGGGCAGCGGCATCGCCGTGTCCCGCGGCTGGCGCACCGGCCGGAGCCGCCGGCACCGCGGCTGCGTCGGCAGGCGGCGGAGAGGCTGGAGTCTGTTGATCTTGTTGCATAACGCTACCCTTGGTTTGGTTGTCTAGTGTGTCACCAGTCTCGACGCTTCGCTACTTGTCGAGACACTCAAAGCTCATTCAAATTGAAGTCGAACGGAACCAGTGCATAACCTTCGTAAGCTTGACCGTTGCGCTTGCCGGGATTGAATGTCCACGTCTTCGCGGCAGCGATGGCGGCCTGGTCGAGTTCGCGATAACCGCTCGATTTCTCGACCGTCACTTCCTTCGGCGAACCATCCACCGAAATCAGCACCTTGAGGATGACCTTGCCGGTGTGATGTTCGCGTATCGCCTGCGGCGGATATTTCGGCGGGCGGAATTTGCGATAGCTGACGTTCTCGCTCGGCGCGATGTCCTGCGGCGGCGGCGGCGGCGCGGGTGGCGCTGGCGGCGTCGCGATGGACATCGGCGTCGGCGGCGCTTCCACGACCGGCGCGGGCGGCGGCGGTGGCGGAGTCGGCGGCGGCTTGATGACCTGCTTGATCACCGGCGGCGGTTTCTTGATCGGTTCCGGCGGTGGCGGCGGTGGCGGCGGCGGTGGTGGCGGCGGTTCGATGAACTCCACGCGCACCGTATTGTCTTTGGTCTTGTCCTGCAGGCTCGGCGGCGCGACAGGCGAGATGAGCATCAGGAACGCGAACGCGTGCAGCGCAAACGTCGCCGCCAGACCGAGCGTGCGTCGCCAGTTGAATTTTTGGCTAGGTTCTTCGTAGGACGTTAACGCCATCAGTCTAAAACCAAGTGTTCGTGTGGTTGGGTCGTTTGTAGAGACGCCGACGGAGTCGGCGGCACTCAAGCTCGCACGCTAATTCGTTCGCTGGGGAGCGCGGTAAATTACACCAGCGCCTGGGCTTTGTATATATCCGGACGGCTATCCGGCGAACGTCCTTTTTCTTATTTCTTTTTCTTCGTTGCGCCAAGTTTCTGCAGTTGTTCGGTGGCCTCCGCATTCGTATCCGGATCGGACTGCGCCTGCTGGAAGGCCGTCTTCGCGCCGGCGAGATCCTTCAGTGCTATGTCGAGCTTGCCGAGCAGTACATACGCCTTGCCTTTTTTCGTCACGCCGCGCTGTATACCTTTTTCCAGCGTGGCTTTCGCTTCCGGCCAGTTCTGCTGCGCGCCCATGATCTGTGCGCGCGTCAAGTCGATGTCGCCGTTGCTGGCCAGCGGTGAGGCCTTGCTATACGCGGCCAGCGCCTTGTCCTGCTCTTGCGCAATGATGTACAGGTCGCCCTGCAATTTGTAATTTTCGGCGGACCCTTTGACGATGTTCTTCGAAAATCCTTCCTGCAGCAAATCCGCGCCGTTGCCCGCGACGTTCGGCTTGTCGCCGCCCTGCGCGATGTTGGCGTAGAAGCGCGCGGATTCGACGTAGTCCTTTTCGTCCGCCAACAAGCCGTCCTTGCGTTCGCGCTCGAGTAGCGTCAGCGCCTTGTCGAACTGACTGTCCTGCACGTAGACGACGAGCGCGTTGTGAATCACGCCTTTGTTCTTCGGATCTTTTTGAAGCTCCTGCTCGAGGATGGTGCCGGCTTCGCCGCTCTTTCCGCTCTCGGACAAGCTGGCCATCAGAATGCTGTTCCAGGAATCCTTTGGCTCGCTGGTCATCGACTGCGCTTTGCGAATCGCGGCGACGGCTTCGGGATACTTCTGCATGCGGTAGTAAATGTTGCCTTCCAGCGCGTAGGAATCGGCCGTCTCGCGCTTGCCCTGCTCGCGCCATTGCTTGATCTCGTCGAGCGCCTGTTGATATTGCTCGGACTGCACGTACGCAGCGGCCACGTTGTACATCGAGTCGTAATACTGATCGTTGCTGACCGAGTTCAGGTCGAACATCTGTTTGTAGTACGCGATCGCGCCCGGATAATCGCTCGTGTTGAATTTGATATTGGCCAGACCCAGCAGCGCGACGCCCTTGGCGTATTTGCTCTTGCTCGAGTCGACGACCTTCTGCAGGTCCTGCTGCGCTTTGTCGTCTTCGCCGGCGTTCAGCGCGTCGAGACCTTCCTGCAGCATCTTCTGGTCGGCGGTGCTGGACAGATCGCTCTTCGGCGCCGACCGCGTCGCATTCGGATATTTCGATTCTTCTTTCTTGGCGGCCGGCGCGGCGATCGCGCTTGCCATCACCAGCATCAGCGCCATCATGGCTGCCGAGACCATCACCCCCAACTGCTTTTTGCTTCCCATCGTCATGGCTTTCTCCCGAAATCCTTTCTGCTAGTTGTCTTCGTACTTCGCAGCTCGCCGCGCGAGGTTAACCCGTTGCGCGGCGTAAGCTCAAGGTCCTGCGCACCATGACTTCGATCGACGCGAACCGTCCGTCAACGATTCGTGAAGGACGCCGTGAAACGACAGACGCATGCGAGCGCGTTATCGTTTCACGTCCCCGTTTAGACGTCCAGATTGGCGACCTGCAACGCATTCTGTTCGATGAATTCGCGGCGCGGCTCGACGATATCGCCCATCAACGTCGAGAAAATCTGGTCGGCGGCTACGGCATCTTCGATGCTCACCTGGAGCAGGCGACGCGTTTCCGGATTGACCGTCGTTTCCCACAACTGGTCTGGATTCATTTCACCGAGGCCCTTGAACCGTTGCACCGTGCGGCCTTTCTTGGCTTGTTCGAGCAGCCATTCGTCGGCCTGCGTGAAATCGCGAATCGGCGCACTCGCGCTATCGCGCTTGATTTCCGCACCGGGCTGGACGAGACCGTCGAGCTGTTTGGCGATTTCGAGAATCGGCTTGAATTCCATACCGCCGAAAAACGCGGCGGGAAGAACCTGCACCGTACTCATGCCGTGATGTTCGCGGTCGATGACGAGCGCAGCCGGATGTTCGGCTGTCGCCGCGCGCACGCGCAAGATGTACACCGGCTTTCCGAGACCGCGCGAATTGACGCGCGTGGTCAAACGCTTTAGCCACGCATCAACGACATCGTTCTGCTGCCACTGATCCGGACGCGGCGGCGCGATGTCGAGCATTGCGCGCAGCACGGCGTTGTCGCAGCGCTGACCGAGCCGGCCGATCTGGTCGACGGCGGCGTGATAGTCGAGCAGCAATTTTTCCAGCGCCTGACCGCTGAGCGGCGGCGCATCGGCGGAATAGCGCAGTTCGCCGCCGTCCACCGCATTCGATATCAGATACGCATTCAGCGCCGCATCGTCTTTCAGATACAGCTCCTGCTTGCCCTGCTTCAGCTTGTACAGCGGCGGCATGCCGATGTAGATGTAGCCGCGCTCGATCAGCTCCGGCATCTGACGATAGAAGAACGTGAGCAGCAGCGTGCGGATGTGCGAACCGTCGACGTCGGCGTCGGTCATGATGATGATGCGGTGATAGCGCAGCTTGTCGACGTTGAATTCATCCTTGCCGATGCCGCAACCCAATGCGGTGATCAGCGTGCCGACTTCGGCCGAAGACAACATTTTATCAAAACGCGCTTTTTCCACATTTAAAATTTTACCCTTCAGCGGAAGCACGGCCTGATATTTGCGGTTGCGGCCTTGCTTGGCCGAGCCGCCGGCGGAGTCGCCCTCGACGATGAAGAGTTCGGACAGCGCAGGATCTTTTTCCTGGCAGTCGGCGAGCTTCCCCGGCAAACCGGCGATATCGAGCGCGCCTTTGCGACGCGTCATCTCACGCGCCTTGCGCGCGGCTTCGCGGGCGCGGGCGGCGTCGACTACTTTCGCGGCGATCGCGCGCGCTTCGCTCGGATTTTCCTGCAGGAATTCCTCGAGACGCGCGTTGATGACGGATTCCACCGCGCCCTTCACTTCCGAGGACACGAGCTTGTCCTTGGTTTGCGAGGAGAACTTCGGATCCGCCATCTTCACCGACAGAACGGCGATCAGCCCTTCGCGCATGTCGTCGCCCGAAAGCGCCACTTTCGCGGACTTGAGCAGATTGCTCGCTTCGATATAGTTGCCGAGCGTCCGCGTCAGCGCCGCACGGAAACCGGTGAGGTGCGAGCCGCCGTCTTTCTGCGGAATGTTGTTCGTGAAGCAGAAAACCGTTTCCTGATAGGAGTCGGTCCACTGCATCGCGACATCGACACGGATCCCGTCCTGCGTCGAGCCGAGATTCATAACTGTTTGATGCAACGGCATTTTTAGCTGCGCGAGGTGCTCCACGAACGAGCGGATGCCGCCTTCGTACTGGAACACATCGGTCTTGCCGACGCGCTCATCGGTCAATTCGATCTTTACGCCGGAATTCAGGAACGAGAGTTCGCGTAGCCGCTTGGCCAGTACGTCGTAATGGAATTCTATGTTGGAGAAAATTTCCGTGCTTGGCATGAAGCGGACGGTGGTCCCGCGTCGGCTCGAGGCGCCGATTTGCTTGAGCGGGAAAAGTGGCTCGCCGAGGTGATATTCCTGCAGATATTCATGCCCGTCGCGATCGATCGTCAGCCACAAATGATCCGAAAGCGCGTTGACGACGGATACGCCGACGCCATGCAGCCCGCCGGAAACCTTGTACGAGTTATCGTCGAACTTGCCGCCTGCGTGCAGAACAGTCATGACGACTTCCGCCGTCGAACGTCCCTCTTCGTGCATGTCGACCGGAATTCCACGGCCGTTGTCGACGACGCTGACGGAGCCATCGTTGTGAATTGTCACGCTGACCCGATCACAAAATCCGGCGAGCGCCTCATCGATGGAATTGTCGACGACCTCGAACACCATATGATGCAGGCCAGTGCCGTCGTCCGTGTCGCCGATATACATGCCTGGGCGTTTGCGAACCGCCTCGAGGCCTTTCAGGACTTTAATTTTGCTTGCGTCGTAATTTTCCGCTGCGGATTTCTCGTCAGTCATCAACCTTTACTCGTCAGTGGCGCGGACGCATGCGGTCGGCGCAATCGCTCGATTATAGCAACCCTTGAATCTGCCCATGTTCCACGTGGAACAGCCGGTTTTTGTCGTCGTCGTGGCGCCAGTCGGCGGGTATTTCGATACCCGTCATCAAAATCTGAGAACTCGTTGCTCGCAGTAGATCTATAGCGGTTTTCTGGTGCTGGCGGTCGAGTTCGGAGGAGAAATCATCCAAAGCAACAACCGGCGGTTCGCCGCGCGCCGCAGCATATAGCCGGGCCTGCGCTAGGACACAGGCCAGCGCGCACAACTTTTCCTGGCCACGCGACAGCTGTTCGCGACTCGGCGCGTTCTCAAAGCGAATCGACCAATCGGCTCGATGTGGGCCGCGCGTTGTATGCCCGCGAACACGGTCGATCGGACGACTCTCGGTTAAAGCCTGTAAGAGTTGCTTGTCCTCCGCCCAACCACGTCGGAAAGACGTCGTAGCGGTTCCCAGCTCGGGAAGAAATATGGAGAGAATATTTGACAATTCAATGGCATACATCGGAAATATCTTTTGCCGCTGGGCATCTAGTCGTTCCGCGGAAGCTACTAGTTCCACATCCCATAGCTGCAGCTCGACGTCCTGACGACTGGCCTTCAACAGCGCATTTCTTTGCTGCAACGTTCGACGGTAATCGCGCGCTGCGCTGATATATCCATGTTCCACGTGGAACACAATCCAATCGAAAAAGCGCCGGCGTTCGAGGCTTCCGCCGGAAATCAGGTTATGGCTCCCCGGCTCGAAGCAGACCAATGCGAACTCCGCCAGGCCCGCGGCCAATGTCGGCGCCCGGTCGCCATTGACCTTCATCTGCCATCCGGACCCGTTGGAAAGCAAATCCAGCTTGAGCGGACCGCGCGCGCGCGTCACCTCCGCATGGATGCCGACGGCGTCCGATCCGCGTTTTACCAAAACCGAATTCTGCGGCGTGCGAAAGCTACCGCCGTGGCTTAAGACATAAGCGCCTTCGATCACGCTCGTCTTGCCGGCGCCGTTTGGACCGACAAAGAAATTGATGCCGGGCACGAGCCCGACATCGAGCGATTCGATATTGCGAAGGTTGGAAAGCCGCAGGCGTTCGATGCGCATGCGGCTATGCGCCCGGGACGATGATCGTCAGAGGCGCAGCGGCATGATGACGTGCCGCGAACGTTCGCTGCCGGGCATCTTCAGCAGACAGCTCGAGTTGGCGTCGCGTAGGCAGAGTACGATTTCCTCGCCCTGCAATGCATTCAGCGCGTCGAGCAGATAGTTGACGTTGAATCCAACACTAAGCTCGCTGGCGCCGGTCTTCGCTTCCAGTTCCTCGACGGCTTCTTCCTGCTCGGGATTGTGCGCGACGATGCGAAGCTTGTTCTGACTCACTTCGAGTTTGACGCCGCGATATTTCTCGTTCGACAGGATCGCCGCGCGCTGCAGCGCCCCACGAAGCGCCTCGCGTTCGAGATGTACTTCCTTATCCGCGCCGATCGGAATCACCGCCTCGTAATCCGGGAAACGACCGTCGATCAGTTTCGACGTGAACACGACTTCGTTGCGCCGCACGCGCAAATGATTCTTACCGAATTCGAGTTCGACGTTTCCGTCGCCCGACTCGAACAATCCCTGTAATTCCAGAACGCCCTTTCGCGGAATGATGATCTGACGTTGAGCGCCGCTGCCGCCCGAAAGCTCGGCTTCGGCGAGCGCCAGGCGATGCCCGTCGGTCGCCACGCAACGCAGCGACTGTTCGCGCAGGTCGAGCAGCAATCCGTTGAGGTAATAGCGCACGTCCTGATTCGCCATCGCGAACGCGGTGCGGTCCATCAATTCTTTCAGCGACGCTTCCGGCAGGCTGACTTTCTCAATCAGTTCGATATTGTCGATGACCGGAAATTCGGAGGCCGGCAACGTGGCCAACGTAAACCGGCTTCGACCCGAACTCACCGTCGCGCGGTCGCCGGCCAGCTTGAACTGCACCTTGCTGCCATCGGGAAGCGCGCGGCATATATCGAACAGCTTGCGAGCCGGAACGGTGATCTCGCCAGGCTGCGCGCCTGTCGCTTCAACGTTCGCCGACATCTCCACTTCCAGATCGGTACCGGTGAAGGTCACGCGTTCGTTGTTCGCACTCACCAGCAAGTTCGACAACACCGGCAATGTCTGCCGACGCTCGACGACACCAATCACTTGCTGCAGTGGTTTAAGCAGAACTTCGCGTTGAATGCCGAATTGCATGGAAGCGTCCGTTAAGTTCGTTGGATAAGGTTATATATAAAAGCTAGAAGCTGTTGGTGCTGTTAGTATGTTGATAAATCGCTAAAAATACTTATAAATCATAAACTTAATGCTGCGAAAAAACGCCGCAAACTTGCCTCTTCGGCTGTTCGCGATCTGTGGATAAATACCCCGCGCCTATTCTTGCACAAGTTATCCACACCTAGCCGGTCAATTCGCGCAGCAGCTTCTCCCAATCCTGTCGCAGCTTTCCGTCGATCAAGCTCAGATCACGAATCGTCCGGCATGCATGTAGCACCGTCGTGTGGTCGCGCCCGCCAAAGGCCTTGCCGATTTCCGGAAGACTGTGTTCGGTCAACTCTTTCGACAACGCCATCGCGATCTGCCGCGGTCGCGCCAATGAGCGGCTTCGATTCATCGACAGCAAATCCGACAAGCGCAACTGGTAATAGTCTGCCACCGTTTTCTGGATATTCGACACCGTGATCGATTGGCTGTGCACGGTGAGCAGGTCGCGCAACGTTTCCTGCGCAAAATCCTCGGTAATCGGCTGACCCAAAAAGTTCGCACGCGCGGCCAGCGTGTTGAGCGCACCTTCGAGATCGCGCACGTTCGAGCGCATGCGCTTGGCGATCACGAACGCCACGTTTTCCGGCACGTCCATACCGCGCGATGCGGCTTTGCTCAGCAAAATCGCCGCGCGCGTTTCGAAATCCGGCGGCTCGATCGCGACCGACAAACCCCAGCCCAAACGCGACTTCAACCGCGGTTCGAGGTTGTCGACTTCCTTCGGATATCGATCGCACGTCAGGATGATCTGCTGCTTGCCTTCGAACAGCGCGTTGAACGTGTGGAAGAACTCTTCCTGTGTGGTGTTCTTGCCGGCGAAGAATTGAATGTCGTCAATGAGCAGCGCATCCACGTCGCGAAACTTGCGCTTGAAATCGTCCATCTTTTTCGTGCGCAACGAATCGATCATCGCGCTGACGAATTGTTCCGAACGCAAGTACATTACCTTCGTCGCGGGATTATTCGCGCGAATGAGATTGCCAGCGGCGTGCATAAGATGCGTCTTGCCGAGACCCGTTCCGCCGTAGAGCAGCAGTGGGTTGTAGGCGCGGCCCGGGTTGTTAGCGATCTGAATCGCCGACGCCTTTGCGAGCTGGTTCGACTTGCCCTCGACGAACGAATCGAAGGTGTAATGCGGATCGAGATTGCTTTCGAATTCGGCCATGTCCGACGGCATCGTCGGACGCGCCGCCGACGGTCTGTCGAGGCGGCGACCGACCAACGCACCCACTTCCAGTCGCACCCTCATCGGACTACCGTGAAGATGGTTCACCACTTTGCCGATGCGCGGTAGAAATTCCGCTTTCACGAAATCGAGCGTGTACGCGTTGGGTGCCAACAAACGCAGTCCATCCTCGTCCTCACCGGCCTGTAGCGGCATGAGATACGTGTGCATGTCCTCCGCGCTCAGCTCACCTTCCAGACGCTCGAGACAGCGCCGCCACAACTCGCTCATCGCGTTTCCGATCCTGCACCGTGAAGCTTGGGGAGCCCGGCAGTCTACGCCTGCGCTTCTCGCGCCGCCAAGCAATGTACGATTGACCGCCGCGCGGCCGCTCCTGTATCATTTCCGCTCTTTACTCGACCCATTTCGAGCGACGCCATGAAACGCACTTTCCAGCCCGGCAACCTCAAACACGCGCGTACGCACGGCTTTCGCGCGCGCATGAAAACCCGCGGCGGACGCGCGGTGCTCAACGCCCGTCGCGCCAAGGGCCGCAAGCGCCTTATTCCATAAGGTAGTCCCATTCGCCGCGCCGCGTCTTCCGACGTCGCCGTTGCGACCCTGAGTTTGCCGCGTACCGCGCGGCTGCTGACCCGATCCGATTTCGCTACGCTGCGTCAAGGCAGCGATCGGCTAACCACACGTAATTTCGTCGCCGAATATCGCACGTCGTCAAATTCGACGGCGCGGCTCGGCGTCGCGATCTCGCGCAAGGTTTCCAAGCTCGCCGTCGTGCGCAATCGCATCCGTCGCACCATCCGCGAAAGTTTTCGACATCACCGACATGAATTGCCGAATATCGACATCCTGCTGATTGCCCGATCGTTGTCGGCGAACCAAACCAATCCTGTTTTACGCGCCGATCTCGAACACCTCTGGCGCCAACTCGCCGCGAAAAAACCCAGCGCGGCATTGAACACATAGCGCCGTTCCTCCACAATGCGCGCGGTTTGCGCATAGCGTCGCATCGCGCCTCCGGGCGGTTGCAACTTGCGGATCGAGCCGCAAATCCGATCCGAGTTCGTGATCCTTCGCCGCAGATCCCGCGGCATCCACCACAAGAAGATCCATGTCCACGACCCGTTCTTTCCTGCTCGTCGCCCTGGCTTTCGTCGCGTTCCTGAATTGGGAGGCGTGGCAGAAAGACTACGCACCGCAACCCGCGACCACATCGACGACGAGCGCGACACCCGCAGCACCGACGTCAACCTCCAGCGCCGAAGTGCCGAAGCCCGCGGGCACCGCCGCGCCGGCAGCCGCGACGATATCGCCCACGCCGAGCGCGACGACCGACGCGCAGCCGTCCGCGCGCGTACACGTTCGCACCGACGTTCTTGACCTCGCCATCGACACGCGCGGCGGATCGGTCGTGCAGGCCGACCTGCTGAAATATCCCGTCGATCCGAAAGAAAAAGACCATCCCGTCCGCCTGCTCGACACGTCGCCTGCGACGTTCTTCGTCGCACAGGATGGGCTCGTCAGCGCCACGGTCGCGCCGGATCACCTGGCGCAGTTCACCTCGGAAAAGGACTACTACGCACTCGGCGACGGCACCGACAAACTCGAAGTACCTCTCGAATGGCAGGATGCTTCCGGCCTCAAAGTGCGCAAAGTATACATTTTCACTCGCGGCCAATATCTCATCGACACACGCGTGGAAATCAACAACGGCACGCAGGCGGCGTGGACCGGCAACGAATACCGCCAGCTGCAGCGCGTGCCGCCGATCGTCTCGACCAGCGGTTTCTCCTTCAACAATCCTGAACGCATCGCCTTCGCCGGCGCGGCGTGGTACAGCCCGCAGGACAAATTCAAGAAACTCCCGTTCGACAAGTTCAGCGATTCACCGCTCAACAGCAGCTTCGCCGGTGGCTGGGAAGCGATGCTGCAGCACTACTTCTTCGCCGCGTGGATTCCACCGACCGAAGAAAACGACTCGTATGCCACCACGCTCGTCACCAACGCCGGCGCCCCGCATTATCTGATTCGCGCCATGTCGCCCGCGATCACGGTCGCACCGGGTGAAACGAAAACGTCCGAAGCGCACTTATATATAGGGCCGAAACTCGCCGCGCAACTCGACCCGATCGACAAGGACGGCATCGCGCACGGACTGGGCCTCACCGCCGACTACGGCTGGCTCACGCCAATCGCCAATCCGCTGCATTGGGTGCTGGTGCAACTGCATTCGTTCGTCGGCAACTGGGGTCTCGCGATCATCCTGCTCGTGCTGATCATCAAGCTCGCCATGTTCAAGCTGAGCGAAGCGCAATACCGCTCGATGGCGAAGATGCGCAAGTTGCAACCACGCATGGAAGCGTTGAAAGAGCGCTACGGCGACGATCGCCAGAAGCTCAGCCAGGCAACCATGGAATTGTATAAAAAGGAAAAAATAAACCCTCTCGGCGGATGCCTGCCCACGTTGATCCAGATACCGGTGTTCTTCGCTCTGTATTACATGCTGCTCGAAAGCGTCGAATTGCGTCAGGCGCCGTTCTTCGGCTGGATCCAGAATCTCTCCGCGCCCGATCCGTACTACGTTCTTCCCGTGATCAACGCCCTCATCATGCTCGGCGCGCAGTGGCTGACGCCGGCGAGTCCCGGCATGGATCCGCTGCAGCAGCGCCTGATGAAAACGATGCCGTTGATTTTCGCCGTCCTGTTCCTGTTTTTCCCGGCCGGCCTCGTGTTGTATTACGCCGTCAACGGCGGTCTCGGTCTTTTGCAGCAGTGGATCATCACGCGCCGCTTCGCCGCGGCCGAGCGTCCCGCTTGAGGAATGACGCCGACTGACGACACCATTGCCGCCATCGCCACGCCGAACGGCGCGGGCGGTATCGGCGTCGTCAGGATTTCTGGTCCGCGCACGCTGGCGATCGCCGATGCGTTGATCGGGAAAAAGCCAGAACCGCGCATTGTCCACTTTTCCATTTTTCGCGATCGCGACGGCTTTACCATCGATCGCGGCCTCGCGATCTATTTCGCCGGGCCGCGCTCGTTCACCGGCGAAGACGTTCTCGAACTGCACACGCACGGCAGCCCGGTCGTGCTCGATCTTCTTTTGCGGCAGATTTACGCACTCGGCGCGCGACCTGCGCGTCCCGGCGAATTTTCCGAGCGCGCATTTCTCAACGGCAAGATCGATCTCGTCCAAGCCGAAGCCATCGCCGATCTGATTTCGGCCGGCTCCGAAGCCGCCGCACGCGCGGCGATGCGTAGCCTCGACGGCGAATTCTCTAAACGCGTGTCCGAGTTGTTCGACGGTCTCGTGCGCCTGCGTGCGTGGCTCGAAGCCGCGCTCGATTTTCCGGAAGAAGAAATCGATTTTCTCAGCGCGCCGCAACTCACCAATGAGTTGACGTCGTTGCGGCAAAAGTTGAATGAACTACTCGACGCCGCGCAACGCGGCGCGATTTTGCGCGACGGTTTGCACGTCGTCATCGTCGGCCGGCCGAACGCTGGCAAATCGAGTTTGCTCAACGCACTCGCACAGAGCGAACGCGCGATCGTCACCGCAATTCCCGGCACCACGCGCGACGTCCTGCGCGAAACGGTCAATCTCGACGGCATCGCACTCACGCTCGTCGACACGGCAGGATTACGCGACTCCGGCGACGAAGTGGAACGCGAGGGAATCCGTCGCGCGCAAGCAGAACTCGCGCGCGCCGATGTCGCCATCCTCGTCACCGATTCCGAATTCGCGATGCTCGACCGACAGCTGCTGACCAATGTCGCGGCCGGCGCGATTCCGATCATCGTCCACAACAAGATTGATCTTGATAACGAAGCCGCGCGTTCCGAACGCGACGCAGCCGGCGCACTGCACATTCATCTGTCGGCGCTCAACGGCGACGGTTTATCGTTGTTGCGCGACGAACTCCGACGGCTCGGCGGCGCCGGCGAAACCGGCACGGGATCGTTCAGCGCACGCACGCGTCACGTCACCGCGTTGCGCGACGTCGCGACACATCTGCAAACTGCCGAAGAACATTTGCGACAACGCACTGGTGAACTCGCGGCGGAAGAATTGCGCGTCGCGCAACAGGCGCTCGGCGAAATCACTGGTGAATTTCGTAGCGACGATCTGCTCGGCGCCATCTTCTCGACGTTCTGCATCGGCAAGTAAAGATGCTTGCATTCGCCGCGATGGACACCATGCACTGTCGACATGACGTCAACGGAGGATCTCATGATTGAGTTGTTTTATTGGCCCACGCCGAACGGCCACAAAATCACACTGTTCCTGGAAGAAGCCGGTCTCGACTACAAAATCTCGCGCATCGATATTTCCAAAGGCGAGCAGTTCAAGGCGGATTTCCTGCAGATCGCGCCGAACAACCGCATGCCGGCGATCATCGATCACAAACCGGCCGATGGCGGCGCGCCGATCAGCATTTTCGAATCGGGCGCGATTCTCTGGTACCTCGCCGAGAAGACCGGAAAATTCCTGCCGACCGACACGCGGGGAAAAGTCGCCGTCTCCGAATGGCTGTTCTGGCAGATGGCCGGACTCGGACCGATGACGGGCCAGTACGGACACTTTGCGACGTACGCGCCCGAGAAAATTCCGTACGCGATCGATCGCTACACGCGCGAACGCCAGCGGCTGCTCGGTGTGCTCGACCATCGCCTGAAGGGTCGCGCGTTTATCGCCGGCGACGCGTACACCATCGCCGACATGGCGAGCTATCCGTGGATCGATCCGTACACGAAAGCGCCACTCGACTTGAGCGATTACCCGAACGTCATGCGTTGGCGCGCAGCGATTGAAGCGCGTCCGGCGACGAAACGCGCTTATGCGCAGGGCGACTTCGCCAAACCGCCGGCCGAAATGTCGGAAGAAACGCGCAAGATTCTGTTCGGTCAAGGCGGCAAGCCGTAAAGGCGCTGGTGAAATCCCGGCGCCGCCGCAATAATCGCGGCGTTCTGGCGAACCGACGGGGATTTTATGCGCGCCATCTTCGCTTTCGTAATGCTCTGTTTCGCATCGACCGTAATGGCTGAACAACTCAGCATCGATCGTATTTACGGCGGGGGCAGTTTGAACGGGCCGACGCCGACCAAAGTCGAGATATCGCCCGATGGCGAACGCGTGACCTTCCTGCGCGCGAAAGCGGACGATCAGACGACATACGACCTGTGGGAATACAACGTCAAGGCGCGCAAGACGCGCTTGTTGCTTGACTCGAAAAAACTCGTGCATGGCGAGGAACAGCTCACCGACGCCGAAAAAGCGCGTCGCGAGCGCGCGCGCGTCGCGGGCCGACACGGCTTCGTCGACTACACGTGGGCACCGGATGGTAAAAAGCTGCTTTTTCCACTAAACGGCAAATTATACCTGTACGATTTCACGGCAAGCGGCGCGAAAGCCTTGCGCGAACTACCTGCCGGCGGCGCGGTGATCGATGCGCAGGTGTCGCCTAAGGGTCGCTACGTTTCCTACGTGCTCGACCAGAACGTTTGGATCATCGATCTGAACGGAAATGGTCAACCTCTGCGACTGACCAAGGACGGCGCCGGCGCGATCCATAACGGCGAAGCGGAATTCGTCGCCGAAGAAGAACTCGATCGCTTCACCGGTTACTGGTGGGCGCCGGACGATTCGGCCATCGCATACGAGCGCTATGACGAGTCCGGAGTCGACAGGGTCAAACGTTTCGAAATCTACGCCGATCGCAGCGAAGTGATCGAGCAGCGTTATCCGGCTGCGGGTCGTCCGAACGTGACGATCAAACTCGGTCTCATAACCCCGGCCGGCGGCGACACGCGCTGGATCGATCTCGGCGCGAATCCGGATATCTATATTGCGCGCGGAAAGTGGATGCCCGACGGCAAACACTTCTCGTATCAGATTTTGCAGCGCGATCAGAAACGACTCGATCTGAACGTCGTCGATGCGTCGTCGATGGCGACGAAAACACTCGTGACCGAAACCAGCGACGTGTGGGTGAATCTCAACAGCGATCTTCACTTCCTGAAGAAACGCGACGCCTTCGTGTGGGGAAGCGAACGCAGCGGTTTTCATCATTTATACTTGTATACAAACGACGGCAAGCTCGACCACGCCATCAGCAGCGGCGAGTGGGAAATCCAGGGAACGCTCGCGCTCGACGAAGACGCCGGTATGGTTTACGTCGATTCCAATCGCGATTTCGTGCCGGATCGTCAGATCTATGCGTTACGCCTCGACGGCAGCGACGCGAACGCGCCCAAGCGAATCAGCGAAGGCGACGGCATGCATGGCGTCACGTTCGGCAAAAGCCCCAAACTTTATGTCGACACGTATTCGAACCCGAACACGCCGCCGCAGACGTCGGTGCATGACGCAAGCGGAAAATTCCTGAGCTGGATTGAACAGAACAAACTCGACGCGACACATCCGTATTGGCCGTATCGCGACGCGCACATCGTGCCCGAGTTCGGCACGATCAAATCGGCCGACGGTCAGGATTTGTATTACCGCATTTTCAAGCCGGCGAATTTCGATCCGAACAAACGCTATCCGGTTTTCGACACATATTACGGCGGTCCACACGGACAGGTCGTCACGCGCGGATGGATCGACTACTTCAGCGAGTTCATGGCGCAACACGGCTACGTCGCGTTCTCGCTCGACAATCGCGGCATGGCCAATCGCGGCCGGAAATTCAGCGACGGGATCTACAAGCAGTTCGGCAAGCTCGAAGTCGAGGATCAAGTCGCCGGTATTCACTGGCTGAAACAGCAGCCGTGGGTCGATGACGATCGCGTCGGCATTTTCGGCTGGAGCTACGGCGGATACATGACCGCGATGTTGCTGGCGAAAGCGTCGAACGAACTCGCCGGCGGCGTGGCCGTTGCACCGGTCGTCGACTGGAGTCTGTACGACACCGCGTACACCGAACGATATCTCCAAACGCCGCAAACCAACGCAAGCGGTTTCGAATTATCCGGCGTGCTGCATTGGCTCGACGGATTGAAGGCGCCGCTGCTGCTGATCCACGGCATGGCCGACGACAACGTGCAATTCACCAACTCCACGAAACTGATGGCAGCGCTGCAGGAACGCGGCATTCAATTCGATTTGATGACGTATCCGGGTGGCAAACACGGGCTTTCGACGCCGGCCATGCGCAAGCACGCGTTCCACGCGATCGTGGATTTCTTCGACACGCACGTCAAAGGACGCGCCGACCGCTAATGCACCGAGCGACCACCACGGCGACGCCGCGGATTTGAGTTGTCCCCGTCCGACGCTGGCTGACTCAGTTCGTCCGGCGTCGGCGGCGACTCGTGCCAATACTGCGAGACCGCGCTCACCGAGGCGGGTAACTGCGACAGACACTCGTCGTATTCTTCGTCGCTGAGCGGCGAAAATTCCGCGTCGGTCGCGAACACGCCTTCGTCGACCGCGAGCGCCATGATCGGGCCGAGCACTTCGGTGAGTTGCGAATCGGCGCCGAGCCGCGTTTCCCACAATCGCGCGCGCAGATCGACGCCACGCGAGAAACCTTCGCACCAGCCTTGCGCGCTCAACGCCGAGTTGCCGTCTTCGAGTTCGATTTCCCCGAGGATCGGCTCGTATTCGTCCGCATCGATTTCGAGCGAGATGCTTTCGTTCAAGCGCGCGATCAGTTCGAGCACACGTTTGCCTTCATCCGCGTCGATGAACGGTTCATTGAGAATTTCCGGCAACCATTCCTCCGGCGACGCGGGTTGCGGACCGATCGCGTTCGCGCTCAGCAATCCGTGCACGCCGTCGAGCAACAGCGATTCCTCGCCCGCGTGCGCGCGCAGGAAGCGATCGAGTTCCTCGAGTTCGGTGTCGTCGAGAATGGACGGCCAATTCGGTTCGACGGATTCGTCACTCATCGGCGAGTTCCAGAATCACCGGCGTGTGATCGGACGGGCGCTCCCACGTGCGCGGAATGCGATCGATCGTCACGCTGCGGCAGCGCGCGCGCAACGCTTCGCTGGCGAGAATCAGGTCGATGCGCAATCCGAGATTGCGACGGAACGCCGCTTGCCGATAATCCCACCACGAAAAATGCCCGGCGCCTTCTTCGAAGAATCGGAAACTGTCGTGCAGGCCCAGCGAAAGCAAATCGCGCAACGCATCGCGCTCGGGCGTCGAGCACAGAATCTGTTCGCGCCAGGCTTCCGGATCGTGCACGTCGCGATCGTCCGGCGCGATGTTGAAATCGCCGAGCACGATCATGCGCGGATGGCGCGTCAGTTCGTCCTGCACGAAGTTGCGGACCTTCGACAACCAATCGAGTTTGTATGCGAATTTCTCGCTGCCAACGGCCTGACCGTTCACGACGTACAAATTGACGATGCGCAAATCGCCGACGCTCGCCGCGAGAATGCGCCGCTGCGGATCGTCGAGTCCCGGAATGTCCTTGACGATATCGGTCGGCTCGCTGCGCGCGAGAATCGCGACGCCGTTGTAGGTTTTCTGCCCAGAAAAAACGCAGTGATAGCCGAGACCTTTGATTTCCTCGTGCGGAAATTTGACGTCTTCGGTTTTCGTTTCCTGCAGCGCGATGATGTCGATCGCGGACGTCGCCAACCAGTCGCGCAGATGCGTGCGGCGCACGTTGAGCGAATTGACGTTCCATGTCGCGATCTTCATGACGCGCCTATTATGCCTCACCGCCAGCGATCGCTTTTTGCCACAACTCGAAACCGTGCTGCGCGGAAATCTTCGCGATGTTGATCGCTTCGTTCGGAAACGTGCCGAAATAGAACGGACGCTTCAGCACGCGCGCGAATGCCCGACCGCGGATGCGTTCGAATTCCGCATTGAATTCCGCCCACGGATGTTGCTGTTTCGCCGCATTGCTCGCGACGCCGCCGTGGAATTGATGGAAGCTGCCTTCGCCGAGCAGCATCACGTAATCGCCGTTTTGGCGCGCGACGGCGCGCTGATAGAAATCCAGGCCGACGAGTCCGCCGCCGCGCGAAACGAAACGTTCGTCGAATCCGCCGAGCGTGAGGTAATCGTCCTTGCGCATCGCGAAACAACCGCACTCGAATGCGCAGCCGAACCAGCCCATCCCGGGATCGGCGAACGAACCGGCAATCGAATACAGCCGGTAGCCGTTCTCTTTCCAGCCACTGCGCGCGAGCAAACAGTCTTCGATTTGCTGGTTGTAGCCTTCCAACATCGACTCGTTTTGCTGTTTCGGACCGAGATGAAACGATACCGTTGCGAGAAACGGCGCAGTGAATTGTTCGAACGCACGTTCGGTGAGTGAATAGATTCCCGGCGAAAGAATGTGTGCGCCGTCGATGACGACGATAACTTTGTCGCCGTTTGCGTTGCGACATGCATCGTTGATCGCTTTCGCGGGCGACACCGAATCGGTTTCGATGAACCGATAGCGAAATTCCGGACCGAACCGCCGCACCTCGGATTCATCGAGCGGTTGCGACGATCCGTGATCGAGCGCAATCACTTCGAAATCGATGTTCTCCGCACCGCGCTGATACGCACGCGACATCGAATGCAGCGTGTTCATCGCCTCGCGGCGATTGTTGTAGAAGTTGACGACGACCGACAGCACGCGTGATCAGGCCGCGAGTCCGTAGCTGCGCAGCAGCGCGTCGATCTGCGGTTCGCGTCCGCGAAAGGCGACGAACGATTC
>DATBAU010000004.1:0-5722 GCA_036271355.1 Rudaea sp.
TCACCGGCGTGGTGCACGAGGCCGGATAACCTTTCATGCCCTCGACCTGCACGAGGCACAAGCGGCACGATCCGAACGCGTCGAGCAATTCCGTCGCGCACAGTTTCGGGATGGTGATGCCGATGGTCGCCGCCGCGCGCATGACCGAGGTGCCTTCGGGCACGGTGACGTTGAAGCCGTCGATGCTCAGCGACACCTGCTTCTCGGCTTTTTTCTTCGGCGTACCGAAGTCCAGTTCGACGATCGACAACATGATGACTCTCCTTCGCTACGCGGCAGTGCGCGGCGCGAAATCTTCCGGAAAATACTGCAATGCCGATCGCACCGGATCGGGTGTGAGTCCGCCGAGCGCGCACAGCGAACCGTGCCGCATGGTTTCGCACAAGTCGGCGATCAGCGCGAGATTCTTGTCGCGCTCGATGTTCGCCCTGATGCGATCGATCACTTCCACGCCGCGCGTCGAACCGATCCGGCACGGCGTGCATTTGCCGCAGGATTCGATCGCACAGAATTCCATTGCATACCTCGCTTGTTCGAGCATGTCGACCGTGTCGTCGAAAGCGACGATGCCGCCGTGCCCGAGCATCGCGCCGACGGCGGCGAACGCCTCGTAATCGACAATGGTGTCGAATTGCGACTCCGGCAAGTAGGCGCCGAGCGGTCCGCCGACCTGGACCGCGCGAATCGGCCTTCCCGAGGCCGAACCGCCGCCGTAGTCGTACAGAAGTTCGCGCAGCGTTACGCCGAACGCTTTTTCGACCAGCCCGGTGCGCTTGAGGTTCCCGGCGAGCTGCAGCGGCAATGTGCCGCGCGAACGGCCGACGCCGAAATCCTTGTAAAACGTCGCGCCGCGATCGAGCACGATCGGCACGCTCGCGAACGTGATGACGTTGTTCACCACCGTCGGCTGGCCGAACAATCCTTTCAGGGCCGGGAGCGGCGGCTTGAAGCGGATTTGACCGCGCCGTCCTTCGAGACTTTCCAGCAACGACGTTTCTTCGCCGCAAATGTAAGCGCCCGCGCCGAGCCGCACTTCGAGATCGAAACGCTTGCCGCTGCCATGCACATCAGGGCCGAGCCATCCGGCCGCGTACGCCGCCGCGATGGCTTCGGTGAGCGCGCGGTGCGCGTGCGGATATTCGACGCGCAGATAGATGAAGCCGCGCGTCGCGCCGACGGCGACGCCCGCGATCGTCATGCCTTCGATCAGACACAGCGGATCGCCTTCCATGAGCATGCGATCGGAATACGTACCGGAATCGCCTTCGTCGGCGTTGCACACAATGTACTTTTGTGGAATTTGCGACAAAGGCGCTTTTGTCGCATCGATCGGGGATGCATCGAGCACCGTTTTCCATTTGATGCCGGCGGGAAACGCCGCGCCGCCGCGTCCGCGCAGGCCGGAATCGGCGACTTCCTTGACGATGTCCGCGCCGGACATGCCGAGCGCTTTTTCCAGTCCGCGATAACCGCCGTGCGCGCGGTAGTCATCGATGCTGACCGGATCGGTGATGCCAACGCGCGCGAACGTGAGGCGTTCCTGATTCTTCAGGAACGGAATGTCGTTCGCCGCCCCGAGTTGCAGGAAATGCGTCTTGCCTTCGACGAAATTGGCGTCGAACAGGGACGCGACTTCGTCCGCCTTCACCGGACCGTATGCAATGCGTTCGCCGGCCGCCTCTACTTCGACGAGCGGCTCCAGGAAAAACGCGCCGCGCGATCCGTTGCGGATGATGTTCACGTCGACATTGCGCTTCGCCGCTTCGTCGGCGATCGCTGCCGCTGTTGCATTTGCGCCGAGCGCGACCGCGCTAGCGTCGCGAGAAACGTAGATTTTGACGGTCACGACGCAATCCTCAACCGCGCGACGATCGCGTCGAACGCGTGCGGTGTGACGTCGGCGTGCAAATCGTCGACATCGATGAGCACCGATGGACCGCATCCGCAATTGCCCAGGCAATATACCGGTTCCAGCGAAATCGCGCCATCGCCGGTCGTCTCGTGGAAATCGATGCCGAGCGATTGCTTGGCGTGTGCTTCGAGCGCGCGCGCGCCGCGCGCCTGGCACGCTTCGGCGCGGCAAATGTATACAATGTGGCGTCCGGGAGCGTGCTTGCGGAAATAGTGATAAAAACTCAAAACGCCGTGAACTTCCGCGCGAGTGAGGTTGAGATCATGCGCGATAAGCGACACGGCGCCATCGGGGACGAATCCCAGTTCGTCTTGCACCGCGTGAAGGACCGGCAACAAAGGGCCGTCCACGTCGCGCAGGCGTTCCGTCGCCTTGCGCACCGCCGCGCGCGCGACCGGCGAGAGCGCCTCGCCGGGTTCGACACGAATGGGTATCGCTTGACGTGACTGCTTCATCAGCATTTTTAAAAAAGCGCGGACGCCTTCTGCAGCGCGATGTACAAACCGATCAGGAACGGAATACCGACGCCCAGCCACGCCAGGATTCCGACCACGCCAAACGGACCGCGCGCGGCGGTTTCAGAAACGCCGGCGGTACGGTCTTCGCGTTGCAGCGCCCGTTCGGCGGCGAGTTGTTCGTCCGTCATGTTGTCGGACTCCTTAACGGGCTTGACCAGCGCGTTGCAGATCAATCCGACGACCAGCAAACCGGCCATGATGTAAAGCGTTCGATCGTAGACGAGATTCTGCGCGATGCCGGCTTTGAGCTGCCCTTCGCGAATCGCCGCGATGACCAGCGGACCGACGATGCCGGCCACAGACCACGCCGTCAGCAACCGTCCGTGAATCGCGCCGACCATTTGCGTGCCGAAAATATCGGCCAGGTATGCGGGAACGGTCGCGAACCCGCCGCCGTACATCGTGAGGATCACGCACACCGCGATGACGAACAGCGCTGCGAGGCCCATGTGTCCCAGTGTCGGCAGGCCGCAGTATAGAAGTATACCGAGGATGAAAAACGTGTAATACGTGTTCTTGCGGCCGAGCTTGTCGGACATCGACGCCCAGAAAATCCGTCCGAGGCTGTTGAACAAACTGATCAGTCCGACGAGTCCCGCCGCTGCGGCGACGATCATCGCTTTCTGTTCGGCCGTCAGCGTGCCGGTACCGGTGCCGCCAAGCAGTTTCGCGCCGAAGATATCCTGGAACATCGGGCTCGCCATCGAGATCACGGCGATGCCCGCGGTGACGTTCATGCACAGCACGACCCAGATCAACCAGAACTGCGGCGTTTTCCACGCATGATTGAGATGCACGTGGCGACTGGTGATCATCGCGCTGCCCGCTCCCGGACCCGACCAGCCGCGCGGTTTCCAACCCGTCGGCGCGACGCGGAATCCGAACGCGCCGCACGACATCACGATGAAATAGATGATGCCCATCGCGATCAGCGTCTGCGACACGCCAAGGGTGCCGCTCGGTGCGAAATGCGCCATCAGCGCGACGGCGAGCGGTGCGCCGATCATCGCGCCGCCGCCATAACCCATGATGGCGAAGCCGGTCGCCATGCCGCGACGGTCGGGAAACCATTTGATCAGCGTCGACACGGGCGTGATGTAACCGAGTCCTTGCCCGATGCCGCCGAGCACGCCGCAACCCAGATAGGTCAACCAGAGCTGATGCATCATCACGCCTACGCCGCCGATGACAAGGCCGCCGCCCCAGCACAACGCCGCGATGAAACCCGCTTTGCGCGGCCCGGCGTGTTCGAGCCACAAACCCCAGATGGCCGCGGAAATGCCGAGCATGGCGATAAACGTTTCGAAGATGTGCGTGACCTGCGGTACTGTCCAGTTGCAGGTCGTCGTCGTCAGTGCGGCGATGAAACCCAGATCTGCGCACGCGGCTGCGTCGACATTGGCGATCTGTTTCGTCATCGGCAACCAGAACACCGAAAAGCCGTATGCCATGCCGATGCACAGATGGATTGCCAGCGCGGCTGGAGGCACCAGCCAACGGTTGAACGTGGGTCCGGCGACGATTCGCTCACGCGACAGAAAGCCGGACTCGCCCGTCATCGGGACAGCCCCAGATACACTCGACATACACCCCTCCTGTGTGGCCGCTCACGGCGGCCTTTTATAGGAATTTTCGCCCGGAAAACGCTGAGTTGCCTTCGAGCGAACCTGCAGCTCGCCTCACATTAGCGCAAACCGCCGAAACGAAATATGCTCTAAAAAGCTCATAGGCGAAAGTTAGACTAAAGATAGTGTTCAAGGTCGAGATACGCCCAAGTTGGCAGCTGCAATCCCTCGACGGCGAATCGGTGGTGCAGCGCCTCATCGATCTCCTCGTCGGCATCAGCGAGGAAGGCAGTCTGGCGAAAGCGTGCACGCGCGCGCAGCTTTCGTACCGCTACGCGTGGGGCATCTTGCGCAGCGGACAAAAAATTCTCGGCGCGCCGCTGGTCGAGTCGACGCGCGGCCGTGGCGCGAAATTGACCGCGCTCGGCAAAAAACTGGTTTGGGCGAATAAACGTATCGCCGCCCGTTTGTCGCCGTTGCTGGACAGCCTGGCATCCGAGATCGAAGTCGAGTTCGAGCGCGCGGTGGCGCATGCGGAATCGATCCTGCGCATCCATGCGAGTCACGGGTTCGCGGTCGAAACGCTGCATCGTTTTCTCACGCGCAACGAAATCGCAGCCGACGTGAAATACCGCAACAGCATGGAAGTTGTGTCGGCATTGATGCACGACAGTTGCGATCTGGCCGGCCTGCACGTTCCCGTCGGGGAGTTCGCGCCGAAATTTTTGCGGCGATATACGAAAGTGCTGCGCGGCGATGCGTATCGGCTCGTCGATCTGGTTACTCGCAATCAAGGGCTGATGGTTGCCGAAGGAAATCCGAAACGGATTAATTCCGTGCGCGATCTCGCGCGACGTGGCGTCCGATTCGTGAATCGGCAAAGCGACTCGGCAACACGCCTGTTACTGGATCTGCTTCTCGCAAAACACAAGATCGGCGATCGCAGCATTCAAGGATACGACACGACCGAATTCACGCATGCGGCGGTAGCGGCGTATGTCGCGAGTGGAATGGCGGATGTCGGGTTCGGCGTGGAGCCGCCGGCGCGCAAGTTCGGGCTGGATTTCATTCCGTTGCTGAAAGAGCGCTACTTCTTTTTGTTTTCGGCGGAGAAGGAGAACTCGCCGGTGATCGCCGATGTGCTTGGGATTTTGCGCAGTCCGACGTTTCAGAAGGCGGTCGATAAGTTGCCGGGGTATAGCGCCGTTAATTGTGGGCGGGTTTTGTCGGTAAGAGAGGCTTTTGGGGTTTGAGATTTTTAGGCAAGGGCTTCCGCCGCAAGCGGCGGGTAACTTTTTGCTTAACGGCAAAAAGTCACCAAAAAACGTTTTTGATTGTTCGCCTAGGGTGTTGTCCGCAGACAGCACGTCCGTGCTGCTGGCTGCGGACCGCGCGCATCCCTGCGCGCGATCACCGTCGCTCCAAGCTGGGAAGTGACCGGTATCGAGCTTCTTGTAAAACATCACCGCACGCCGTGCTCTCGCGGTGGGTTGGCAAGAGCAAGAGAGAGAAAGAGATCTTGCTCTTAAACCTCACCGCCCTTGGCTTCGTGCCGTCCAGAGTTTCAAGAAGCTTGATACCGGTCGCGCGCAGTCTGCGACGACGGTGGTCGCGCGCAGGGATGCGCGCGTCCGCAGCCAGCAGCACGGACGTGCTGTCTGCGGACAACGCCCATTGCGAGAAAAAGAAACGTTTTTTGGTGACTTTTTGCCGTTGAGCAAAAAGTT
>DATBAU010000005.1:0-4246 GCA_036271355.1 Rudaea sp.
CCGCCGTGACCTTCGCGAAATCAATCTTCCGTGAAGCCATCTCGGATCAGCGCGCCAATTTCAGATCGTCGAGCATCGCCTTGAGGAAACGCGCCGCTTCACCGCCGGTCGCCGCGCGATGATCGAACGTGAGCGACAACGGAACCACGCGGTGTGTTTCGATCGAACCCATCACGGCGACGACTTCGTGACGCAGCTTGCCGGCCGCGACGATGGCGACGCACGGCGGCACGACGACCGGTGTTGCGTAGCGTCCGGCGAACACGCCGAAGTTCGACAGTGAAATCGTGTAACCCTTGAGTTCTTCCGCCGGAATGCTGCGGTTCTGAACCTGATCGCGGATGCGGTTGATCGCGGCGCGCAAGCCATTCGCGTCGAGCACATCGGCATTGCGCAGGGCGGGTACGAACAAACCGTCTTCGGTGTCGACGGCGATACCGATGTCGACATGCGGATGCAGCGTGCGCGTGAGATTGTCGCCGTCGAACCATGCGTTGAGCGCGGGCACCGTTTTGCATGCGGCGACGATCGAGCGGATGAGGCGTACGGTGATGTCGTTGCCGGGTTGCCAGGCGTGGATGTCGGCGTCGTCGCACAATGTCGTCGGGACGACTTTCGCGTGCGCATCGGCCATCACGCGCGCCATGTTGCGGCGCACGCCTTTGAGTTGATCGGGTTGCCCGAACGTGAGTTCGGCTTTCGGCGGCGACGTGCGCATCGGCTGTCCGGATGCGGATGTCGTCGTGCGCTGCGGCGCTTGCGGCGCCGAAGCGGACGCGCGTTGCATGGGCGCTGGCGCAGCCGCTTGCGGACGTGCGGTTCCGGCTTCCGCCGCTTTCTTCACGTCGTTCATCGTGACGACGCCATCGGCGCCGGTCGGCGCGACGCGCGCGAGATCGACGCCGAGTTTTTTCGCCAGCGCACGCACCGCCGGCATCGCTTTCACGCCGCCGACCGCGACCGCCTGTTGACTAACGACGCGATCGCTCGATTCCACCGCGCCGACGACGGTTCCGCTGTCGGCCGGTTTTTTCTCGTTCGTCGAAATCTCGCCGCCGTCTTCCGACGCGATGACTTTTTTCTTGTCGTCCGGTGCGGGCGAGCCCGGACCTTTCGTGGGCTGTTTCGGCGAATGATGATGTCCGGTCGATTCCGCTTCCGCACGCTGCGGCAGTTTCGGGTCGATCTCGACATCGACCAGCGCCGCGCCCGTGTCGATCACGTCGCCGGCTTTGCCGTACAGCTTCGCGACTTTGCCCGAATACGGCGCCGGCACTTCGACGACGGCTTTCGCCGTTTCCATCGAGACGAGTGGCTCGTCGAGCTTCACCGTGTCGCCGGGTTTCACGAACCATTCGACGACGGTGGCATCCGGCAGACCTTCGCCGAGATCGGGGAGATAAAAGGTTTTCGTGTCAGCCATGTTTAACTTGCCGCCAATGTTTTCTTCGCCGCATCGACGATGCGTTGCGTGCTCACCAGGTATTTCATTTCCAGCCGGAACAGCGGCGTGTGCACGTCGTAGCCGGTGACGCGTTCGACCGGCGCGACGAGATCGTACATCGCATGCTCGGCCAGGCGTGCGGCGATTTCAGAACCGAAACCCGCCGTCTTTGGCGCTTCGTGGATGATCACGCAGCGGCCGGTTTTGCGCACGGATTCGTGGATGGTGTCGAAGTCGAGCGGCTTCAGCGTCGCCACGTCGATCACTTCGGCGCTGATGCCTTCCTGCGCGAGCGCGTCGGCGGCTTCGAGCGTTTCCTTCACTTGCGCGCCCCACGTGACGAGCGTGACGTCGCTGCCATCACGCAATACGAAACACACGTCGAGCGGCAATGCTTCGCCGTCGTCCGGCACTTCTTCTTTGTATTGACGATAGATGCGTTTCGGTTCGTAGAAGATCACCGGATCCGGATCGCGGATCGCCGCGAGCAGCAATCCGTATGCGCGGCTCGGCGACGACGGAAGAACGACACGCAGACCCGGCACGTTGGTGAACAACGCTTCATTCGCTTCGGAATGATGTTCCGGCGCGCGGATGCCGCCGCCCCACGGCGCGCGGAACACGCACGGACAGGTGAGACGACCACGCGTGCGATGGCGCATGCGCGCGGCGTGCACGATGATGTGGTCGAGCATCGGATAGATGAAACCTTCGAACTGTGCTTCGGCGACGGGCTTCATGCCTTGCGCGGCGAGTCCGACGGTCAACCCGGCGATCGTGGTTTCGTCGAGCGGCGTGTCGATCACGCGCTGTTCGCCGAACGCTTTCTGCAAACCAACGGTGGCGCGGAACACGCCGCCGTTGATGCCGACGTCTTCGCCCAGCACGATGACGGTCGGATCGTGTTTCATTTCCCACGCCAGCGCCTGCGTCACCGCTTCAATCAATGTGATCTCGGCCATGGCTCAGTGCTTCCGCGCATCGAGCGACAGCGCGTAGGCGCGTTGCTCCTTCACATCGGGCGGCAGTTCGGCGTAGGTGAAATCGAACATCGCTTCGGTCGGTTGCGACTTGGTTTCGAGATACGCGTTCACTTCGGCGTCGACACGTTTGCCGCAGTCGATTTTCCAGGCATCTTCGTCTTTGTCGGACCACGCCTTCTGTTTTTCGAGATAGGCGCGCAGACGCTTGAGCGGTTCGCGCGTCATCGCTTCTTTCACTTCGGCATCGGGACGATAGCGGCGTGCGTCGTCGGCGGTGGTGTGATCGGACAGGCGGTACGTCACCGCTTCGATCAGTGTCGCGCCGTGGCCGTGGCGCGCGCGCTTGATGGCATGATCCATCGCGGCTCTCATCGCAATGATGTCGTTTCCGTCCACTTGTATACTTTCGATGCCGGCGGCGATGCCTTTCTGCGCCAGCGTCTTAGCGCCCGTCTGCGCTTTGCGCGGCACCGAGATCGCCCACTGGTTATTGACGATGACGCACACGAGCGGCAGCGTCATCGCGCCGGCGACGTTGATGGCGCCGTAGAAATCCGTCTTCGAACTGCCGCCGTCGCCGACGACGGTCACCGCGACGCGCGGTTCCTTGCGGATCTTGAACGCGAGCGCCGCGCCGGCCGCGTGCAGGCATTGCGTCGCGATCGGAACCGACCACGCGAAATCGTGCGCCGGTCCGGAAAAATTGTTGCCACGCTCATCACCGCCCCAGTACAGCAGCACTTCGCGCGGTTTCACGCCGCGGCTGAATTGCGCGCCGTATTCGCGGTACATCGGCGCGAAGACGTCGTCTTCCTGCATCGCCGAACCGATGCCGATGTGCGCGGCTTCGTGGCCGAGACACGAGGCGTACGTGCCGAGTTTGCCGGTGCGCTGCAGCGCGATCGATTTCGTGTCGAACACGCGCACGAAGCTCATCATCTTGTACAACTCGACGAGCTGTTTCACGTCCTTGGCGAAGTCGGGCAGATCGGTGCGGACGAGTTCGCCGTCCGGGTTGAGGTATTGCAGATATTCGATCTCGAACGTAGCGACAACGGACACGCGATGTTCCTCGAAAGCGGGGCGCTATTAAAAGCGCCGGCGATGACATTGGCAAGGCGGGCTGCATCAAAAAGCCGGCTGTCATGGCGATGCAGTGCGTTAGCTCGTACCATGTTCGCATGACGAAATCGAACCAGCGCGAATTCGAGGCCGGTCTCGAGACCGATCTGCGCGATCGCCTCACGTACGGCGGCTATCTGCAACTGGACCGGCTGCTGTCGGCGCAAAAGCCGCTGTCGGATCCTGCGCATCACGATGAAATGTTGTTCATCGTGCAGCATCAGGTCGCCGAATTGTGGATGAAGCTGATCGTGCACGAACTGCGCTCGGCGCTGGTTTATCTGCGCGCGGACGCCGTGGATACGTGCCTGAAAGTGCTCGCGCGCGTGAAGCAGATCCAGCGCCAGTTGTTCGAGCAGTGGGCCGTGCTCGAAACGCTGACGCCGAGCGAATACATGGAGTTCCGGCACGTGCTTGGGCCGGCGTCGGGCTTCCAGTCGCTGCAATACCGCCTGATCGAATTCCTGCTCGGCAACAAAGATGCGCAGATGCTGAAAGTGTTCGCGCACGACAACGCGCAGGAGCAGGAATTGCGCGCGGTGCTGAAAAGTCCGAGCCTGTACGACGAATTCCTGATGTTCCTCGCGCGCGCCGGTCACGCGATTCCGCGCGAATGCATCGATCGCGACTGGACGCAGCCGCATCCGCATTGCGACGCATTGATCGAACCGCTGCGCCGCATTTACGAAAATCCAAC
>DATBAU010000006.1:0-8508 GCA_036271355.1 Rudaea sp.
CTTCTGCGCCGGCGGCGGATTATTGTGCGTGCACGTCTTGAACTCGGACCACGTCAGCTTGCCGTCGTGGTCGACGTCGCACTTCGGATAATTCTGCGACAGGAACGGATCGCCGGAGACATCATCGTTCGACAGATAGCCCTTTGCGCCTCGATCGAGACTCTTGAAGTACGCGTGCTGGCGTTTGGTAACGTCGCCGTCGGCCGCCATGCGATCTTGCGTGTCCGCGTTGTCGCGCATCTGCGTTTCGGTCGGCTTCGGCGATTGAGCGAACGAAAGCGACGCAGCGAGTGCGAGCGAGGCGCCGATGAGCAGTGGGAACGTCCGTTTCATGATTTCTCCTCGTCGTGATTGACCTGTGCTCAAAGGCAGAGACTGTGCCAAACGAACGGCGCGTGAATTACTGGCGTTTTCCATGCACGCATTTGCATTTTGCCCACCAGGGATGCGCGCATTGGGGACATTTGCACAATGAAGTATCGGATTTCATTTACATTCGCGCGCCGTTTTCACGCCATCGGAATGGCACGCTCGTTGCGATACGACATCCGCAGTTCACAGCAGGAGAATCACGATGGCACGCGGCAGCAAAGCGTCGTACACGAACAAGCAGAAGCGTCAGGCATCGAAGATCGAAAAGGGTTACGAGAAACGCGGCGTCTCCGCCAAGACCGCCGAAGCCCGCGCATGGGCGACGGTCAACAAGCAAACCGGCGGCGGAAAAAAACGCGCGGCGAAGAAAACGTCTGCCCGCAAGAGTGCCGCGAAGAAAACGAGCGGTCGCAAGACGGCGGCGCGAAAATCGTCCGGCCGCAAGACCGCGGCGAAGAAATCCTCGCGCAAGCGCTGATACCATCCGCGCATGGCGCTCAACGAATACCGCCGCAAACGCAATTTCACCAACACGCCCGAACCGAGGGGCGGCGGTTCGCGACAGAAAGCGTTGACGTTCGTCGTCCAGCTTCATCATGCCTCGCACCGTCACTACGATTTCCGACTCGAATGGGACGGCGTTCTCAAAAGTTGGGCCGTGCCGAAAGGACCGAGTTTCGATCCGAAGGTCAAGCGCCTCGCGATGGAAGTGGAAGATCATCCGATTTCCTATGCGACGTTCGAAGGCGACATTCCCAAAGGCAACTACGGCGCCGGTCACGTCGACGTGTTCGATCACGGCACGTGGGAACCCCAAGGCAGCGTGCGAGAAGGCCTGGCTAAAGGCGATCTGAAATTCACGATGCACGGCGACATCCTGCGCGGCTCGTGGGTGCTCGTGCGCACGCGTCGGCAAGGCACGAAGAATCAGTGGCTGCTGATCAAGCACGCCGACGGGTATTCCGGTCCGCGCGAAGCGGACGATTTTCTCGACAAGAAAAAAGACCGTCCGTTGCCGCCCGCCAAGCGCGCCAAGGTTTGGCCGAAAGAGAAAAAGCAGAAGAACGTCGACGTCGACCAAATTGCCGTCGACCAACCTGCCGGCGAAAAGGAAACCATCGACGGCGAAGCATTCGCGCCCGAGTTGTGCCGGACACAAGACAACGCACCCGCCGGCAACGACTGGCTGCACGAAGTCAAGTGGGACGGCTACCGCATGCTCGCGACCGTCGCCAAAGGCAAGACGCGGTTGTGGTCGCGCAACGGTATCGAGTGGACGCACAAGTTGCCGGATCTCGCGCAGGCGATCTCGTCGCTGAAACTCAAAAGCGCGCAACTCGACGGCGAGATGATCGTCCTGCGCGATGGCCGCGACGATTTCAATGCGCTGCAAGGCCGGCTCTCCGCTGAGAACAAAGATCCCGCGCTGCTGATCCTGTTCGACATGCCACACCTCAACGGCTATTCGTTGCGCGACGTTCCGCTGGTCGAACGCAAGCGCCTGCTAGAAATCTTGCTCGAAGAACACGACCATCCGCTCCTGCGTTTTTCCGCGCATCAGATCGGCAACGGCGACAGCGTTTTCAAGGAAGCGGTCGATGCGCAACGCGAAGGAATCGTCAGCAAACGTGTCAACAGTTCCTACGTCGGAACGCGCAACGGCGATTGGGTAAAAGTGAAAGGCCGGCCGTCGGACGAATTCGTGGTGATCGGATTCACCGAACCCAAAGGCAGCCGAACCGGCATCGGCGCATTGCTCCTCGCAAAGCCGAAAAACGGGACACTGGTTTACGCGGGCCGCGTCGGCACCGGATTCAACGACGAAATGCTGCGCGATCTGCGCAAGCGTCTTTCGAAACTTAAAATCGCTGAACCGAAAGTCGACATCGGCATACTGCCCGCCAAGGATCGTTACGGCGCGCATTGGGTCACGCCGCAGATGGTGATCGAAGTGTTCCATCAGGGCACCGGCGGGCAAGGTCTGTTGCGACAACCGGCGTTCAAAACGATTCGCGTCGACAAAAGTGTCGACGATCTCGGCGAATCGCCACGCGCGAAAAAAGCCGGGACGAAAACACCGCTCAAGAAAGCAACGCGCAAAACCGCCGCGAAAAAATCCGTGGCGCTGAAAGTCTCGCACGCCGAACGGACCGTCTACGACACGGCCGGCGTCACGAAAGGCGATGTCGCCGCGTATTACGAAGCGGTTGCGCCGCGCATGTTGCCGGAATTGATCGACCGCCCGCTGTCGATCCTGCGCTGCCCAAACGGCGCCGCCGCGAAATGCTTCGTGCAGAAACACGTGAAGCCCGGCATGGGCGATCACATCGTTCCGATTCGCATCGACGAGGACAATGAAGTTCGCGAATACATCAGCATTCGCGACGAAGACGGTCTGCTCGAACTCGTGCAGATGAACGTGCTCGAATTCCATCCATGGGGCGCGAAAGCCGACGACGTCAAACATTGCGATCGCATCGTGTTCGATCTCGATCCCCATCCGACCGTCGAATGGAAACGCGTGATCGCCGGCGCGCGCGACATGAAAACGCAACTCGATTCGATCGGTCTGGAATCGTTCGTGCGAACGTCAGGCGGCAAGGGTTTGCATGTGGTGGTTCCGCTCGATCCGGCCTGTGCGTGGGACGACGTTCGGCATTTCACGCAAAGCTTCGCGCAGGCGATGACGGCAATGCGGCCCAAGGAATACGTCGCCGTTATGGGTGAACGCAATCGCGAAGGCCGCATTTTCATCGACTGGCTGCGTAATGGGCGCGGCGCGACGAGCGTGGGTTCCTATTCGCTTCGCGCACGCGAGCGCGCAGGAGTCGCAATGCCGCTGTCGTGGAGCGAACTCGGACGCATCCGCAGCGGCGACCAGTTCACTATCAAGAACGCGGTCGATCGCGTCACATCGAAACGCGATCCATGGGCAACGATCACGCAACTGCGGCAGACGCTTCCGTCGTTGTAGCTACGCGCGTTTCCGCCGCGCGTGCGCACGTGCGCGCTTCGCCGGCGTTTTCTTCGCTGCCGTTTTCGTTCCGCCGGATTTTCCAGACAAACTCTTTTTGAGCAGTGAAACGAAATCGACCACGTTCGTCGTCGCGTTGTCGGTCGCCTCTTCGGACTCGTGCGGAATCGTAAGCGTGCCCTGTTCCTTGTCGACGCGCTGCTGGATCATCTTGCGCAGCTTGTCGCGGAATTCGTCTTTGTAATCGGTCGGCGCCCATTTGCCCGCCATCGACTTGAGCAGGTCTTCGGCCATCTTCATTTCGGCCGCGGTGATGCGGAATTTCGTCAACGCGCCCGTGGGAAACGCAAACTCGTCCTGCTCGACGATTTCCTGCGGAAAGCGCAGCAGGTTCAGTACGAGCGCGTCGTCTTTCGGGAACATCATCGCCAGATATTGCCGCGTGCGGATCACCACGCGCGCAATCGCGACCTTGCCGGTTTTCTTCAACGCTTCGCGCAGCAATACATAACCCTTTTCCGCCTTTTTTACCGGAACCAAATAATAGGGTTTCTCGAAAAACATCGGATCGATTGCGGTCTGGTCGACGAACGTTTCGATGTCCACGCTTTCCGTCGCTTCCGGCGCGAGCTTGCGGATTTCCTTTTCGTCGACGACGACGTAATTGCCTTTTGAGTACTCGAACGCCTTGACGATTTCCTTCCACGGCACTTCGTCGCCGGTTTCGGCGTTGACGCGTTCGTAGCGGATCGGTTTCTTGTTGCGCGCGTCGAGCATGCGGAAATGCAGGTCCACATTTTTCGCTGCGGTATACAACTGTACTGGGACGTTCAGCAGTCCAAAGGAAATCACACCGTTCCAAACCGGACGCGCCATCGTCTGCTCCTCAGTGATGCTTGAAATATTGCACGGCGCGTTCGTGTTTTTCCGCTGCCGCGCGCGTCGCGAACGTGCCCAGATTACGCCGTTTGCCCGTTTTTGGATTCGTCTTGCGTGAATACAAGCGGTATTCGCCGGTTTTCAGTTTGCGGATCATGTGTGTTCCTTCAGGCTTTCAGCAACGCATCCGGCGTTATCGGCAGATCTCGCAAACGCTTGCCCGTCGCGTGATAAACCGCGTTAGCAATCGCCGCCGGTACGCCGGTGATGCCGATTTCGCCGATGCCGCGCGCGCCGAGCGGATTGAAAATCTGATCGTTGCCGTCGACCCATGCCACATCGATGTCGATGATGTCGGCGTTCACCGGCACGTGATATTGCGCGAGATTGTTGTTGAGCACGCGGCCCGACCCTTCGTCGACACGCGTGTGCTCCATCATCGCCATGCCGACACCCCAAACGATGCCGCCGATGAACTGGCTGCGCGCGGTTTTCGCGTTGAGGATCGTTCCCGCGTCGTATGTCCCGACGATGCGACGCACGCGCATCTGCCCGAGCGGCTCGTCAATTTCCACTTCGGCGAACACCGCGCCGAACGAATGCATCGCGAACTGCTTTTTCATGTCGTCGCTGGGTTTGGCTTCGCCGTTGCCTTCGATGGGTTTGCCGCCCGCGCGCGCCAGCACGGCTGCGAACGGCTCACGTTTCGCGCCGTCCGACTTGCTGCAAACCCAGCCGTCACTTGTTTCGACATCGCTGCCGAGCACGCCGTGCAGCGGCGATGCGGCATCGGCGATCGCCATCGCGATCAGCATGTCGCGCGCTTGCTGCGCGGCGGATTGCACCGCCGGCGTTGCACTCGCGGCGGACATCGAGCCGCCGGAAACCGGCGCTGCCGGCAGCGACGAATCGCCGACTTCCACTTTTATACGTTCGGTCGGAAGCCCGAGCGCGTCGGACGCGACCTGCGCCAGAATCGTGTACGTGCCCGTGCCGATGTCCTGCGTTCCGCACTGCACGAGCGCCGTGCCGTCGGCGTTGATGCGCACCCGCGCTTTCGTCGGCATGCGATTGGCGGGATATGTCGCCGTCGCCATGCCCCAGCCGATCAGTTTGTCGCCGTCGCGCATCGAGCGGGTTTGCGGCGAGCGGCGCGACCAGCCGAATCGTTTCGCGGCGTCCGCATAGCACTCGGGCAGTTTCTTGCTGGAAAAAGGTTTTCCGCTTTCGGGTTCCTTGTCGGCGTAATTGCGCAGGCGCAATTCGATCGGATCGAGATCGAGCGCGACGGCGAGTTCATCCATCGCGACTTCGAGCGCGAACGTGCCGGTCGATTCGCCGGGTGCGCGCTGAAACGTCGGCGTGCCGAGATTGAGTTTCACGAGCTTGTGCGTCGTGCTCACGTTCGGACACGCGTAAAGCATGCGCGTGACGACGGCGGACGATTCGGCCCAGTCCTCGAATGTCGATGTCGTCGAAATCACATCGTGCTTGATCGCGACGAGTTTGCCGTCGCGATTCGCCGCGAGGGCGATGTGCTGCTGCGTGCGCGGGCGATAACCGACCGGACCGAACATCTGCGTGCGTTCCATCGCGAGGCGAACGGGTCGGCGGATCTGACGCGCCGCCATCGCCGCGAGCAAAACGTGCGACCACGCCGAACCCTTGCAACCGAAACCACCGCCGACGTACGGCGAAATCACGTGAACCTTGTCGGGTTCGATGCCGAGTTTTTTCGCGATCGCGTTTTTCGTGCCGCTTACGCCTTGCGTGGAGTCGTACACGGTCAGGCGATCGCCATCCCACACCGCCATCGTCGCGTGCGGCTCCATCGGGTTGTGACTTTCCATCGGCGTCGTGTAGACCGCGTCATGCTTCACGGCAGCCGATGCGAACGCGGCATCGGGATCGCCCCACGATGCGTCGGGTTTGCCGTTCGTCAGTTTCGTCGGTGTATACGCGGACGACTGAGCATTCTCGAAATTAATCGTGGGCGATTCAGGTGCGTATTCGATGGCGACCAGTTCCGCGCCGTGCCGAGCTTGCTCGAGCGATTCGGCGATGACCACTGCCACCGGCTCGCCGTTGTAGCGCACGTTCGCATCCTGAAGCAGCGATAGCGCGCGCTCGCCGGGCGGATTTGCCTGCTGCGCGGAGGGCGGCAACTTCGGCGCGTTCGTGTACGTCATCACGAGCAACACGCCGCGCAATGCGGTCGCGCGCGAGGTGTCGATCGATGCGATTCGACCCTTCGCGATCGTGCTCTGCACCAGCCACGCGTAAGTCATTTTCGATGCGTCGTAATCGGCGGCGTAACGGGTCTTGCCCATCACCTTGTCCAAACCGTCGACGCGCGTGAGTGGCTGACCGACCGCGTTCATGCCGCCTCCACTGCTGTGCGCAATGCACGTTCGACGGCGTTCTTCGCCAGCGGAATCTTGTAGCCGTTTTGCGAGAGCGCCTTCGCGTCATCGACAGCGAGCGCCGCGACCGCTGCATAGTCGATCGCATCTTTGCCTTTGCCCGCAAGCGACGCCGACGCTTTTTCCGCGAACCACGGTTTATGCGCGACACCGCCGAGCGCGATGCGTGCGCTATCGATGCGGTGATCCAGCATAGTGAGCGCAACGGCAACCGACACCAGCGCGAATGCATAACTGCCGCGTTCGCGCAGCTTGAGGTAATGCGCGTTGCGCGTCGCCGTCGATTTCGGCAGATCGATCGACGTGATCAGTTCACCGTGTTTGAGCGTCGTATCGATTTCCGGATGTTCGCCCGGCAATCGGTGGAATTCCGTTATCGGAATTCGACGCGTACCGTTCGGACCTTCGACGTTGATGACGGCATCAAGCGCGACGAGCGCGACATTCATGTCCGACGGGTTCACGGCGACGCACGCATCGCTGTAACCGATGATCGCGTGCAATTTGTTGAAGCCTTCGAGCGCCGCGCATCCCGAACCCGGTTTGCGTTTGTTGCAGTGTTCGTAGGCCGTATCGACGAAATAATCGCAGCGCGTGCGCTGCATCAGATTGCCGCCGACCGTCGCCATATTTCGAAGTTGCGCCGAGGCGCCCGCCAGGAATGCCTGACTCAGCAACGGATAATCGGCGCGAATCATCGCGTGATTCGCGGCATCGGTGTTGCGCACTCCCGCGCCGATTCGAACGCCGCCGTCGCTCGCGCGTTCGATGCGATCGAGGCCCAGATGATTCACGTCGACGAGTGTTCGCGCTTTCTCGACGCCGGCTTTCATGAGATCGAGGAGGTTCGTTCCGCCGCCGATGAAATACGTGTCCTGCGTCGATGCCGCCGCCAGCGCGGCGCGAACATCGGAGGGTCGTGAATAGGTCAGCGGCAACATGCGGTTAGGTCTCGCTCGCGGTTTTGCGGATCGCGGCGACGATGTTTGGATATGCGCCGCATCGGCAAATGTTTCCGCTCATGCGTTCGCGGATTTCGGCGTCGGACAAGTCGACGCGCGTCGTTCGCGCGATATCCGGCGTGAGAGCGCTCGCTTCGTTACGGCGAACTTCGTCCAGCAACGCCGTCGCGGAACACAGTTGTCCGGGCGTGCAATAGCCGCACTGAAATCCGTCGTGTTCGAGAAATGCCGATTGCAATGCGCTCGGCTGCCCGGACGATGCGAGTCCCTCCACGGTCGTGATCGTCGCACCTTCGTGCATGACCGCGAGCGTGAGGCACGAATTGATGCGACGTCCGTCGACAATCACCGTGCACGCGCCGCACTGGCCGCGATCGCAGCCCTTTTTCACGCCGGTGAGATGCAGATCCTCGCGCAACGCATCGAGCAACGTCGTGCGCGCATCGACACGCAGATGTTGCTCGGTGCCATTGACGCGAAACTTCACGTCGTTGACCGGCACCGCGTGCGGCGCAGCATCGACGGCAGGCGATCGCACCTCGGCCATGGACGACAACGGCAGACCTACGCCTGCCGTGACAGCGCCGCCTGCGACCGTGCCGAGGAACACCCGGCGCTGCGCATCGAAGCCCGCGTTCGCATCACGCGTGGGCATGCCTCAGTGGCCCATGCACACCGAAACTTCCGACTGCGACAGACGTCCATCCGAGTTCGAATCGCACCGCTTGAAGTTGTCGGTGAGGAACTTGTTGGACGCCACATCCGCCGTGCTCAGATAGCCTTTGTGGTTCGGATCGAGCGTCGCGAACACCTGCGGTGTCGTCGCCGACGTTCCGGCCGAGTTGAGGCTGATGCTGTTCATCGCCGCTGCCGATTGCGGTGTGGCCGATGCCGCGCC
>DATBAU010000007.1:0-17938 GCA_036271355.1 Rudaea sp.
CGTGAAGAAGACCGTCATGATCATGCTCATCAGGATCCGGCTTAGCCGTTGTTGTCCTTTTCCTGCGCGTCGAGCCACGCGTAGAAATCCAGATCCTGATAGAACTCGATGCCGTCGTCGCTCGTCATCATGTCCAGATCGTTCGCGAAGGTGCCTGCACTCGCGCTGCTCGACGCGGGTGCGACGCTCGCCGTCGGCGTGTGCCAGGCGACTGCGACCGCGATCAGCACCGCGCATGCGCTCGCCAGCCCGGCCGGCACGAACCACGGACGCATCGCGCGTGGACGCGCCTGTTCGAGCGCACGCTGGCGCACACGGTTGAGCCGCGACAACGTGGACGCATCCAGACTTTGCGCCGAATCGTCGAGCAGTTGTTTGGCTTGGCCGGTCCAGCCGGGTAAGGGTTCGGTGTTCATACGTAACTCTCCAGCGCGCGCCGCAAGGCGGCCAATGCGCGCGACAAGTGTGTCTTGACGCTGCCGTCGCTGCAACGCATGACGGAGGCCGTCGTCGCGACGTCGAATCCTTCCCACACGCGCAGAAGAAACGCTTGGCGCTGCCGTGTCGGCAGTTTCTTCAGCGCGCCGTCGAGCGCGAGCGATGCTTCGCTTCCGGCCAGACGCAGCAACGGGCCGGGATCATTCTGATCCGGCGCCTGCGCGATTTCGTCGACGCCGTCTTCGTCGTCGCTCGACTTCGTCCACGCGGCCAGCCAACGTCCGCGTACGGTGCGGCGGCGATGCCAGTCGTTGATGCGGCTATCGAGCACGCGGAAGAACAACGGCGCCCATTCGTCGGCGGGCTTCGCGGTGTAGTGGCGCACGAAACCGAACATCGCGTCCTGGACGAGGTCCATGGCTTCGTCGCGATGGGAGGTCCCCATCTCTGCCATGCGCAAGGCGCGGCGTTCGACGGTCTTCAGGAACCGATCAATCGAATCGTTGATCGTACTGACGTCCGGCTTGGCCGCATCCACGCGATCGGGCATCCATGTTGGCGATGTTAGGGAAATTGTATGCGTCATCCGAGCGTTGTCGTAAGCTCGCCTGACATTCTGAACGCGTTCGCACGCGCCCGGTTGACCCTGGTTGTGCACAAGCCTCGGAGGCGCCGTTTACAAACGCGTTACAGGGTGGGTTTGGTGCAAAAATATACTTGTTTTGCTTATGTAACGCATTGATGAAACAGTTATATTTCAGCCTGGTTAAATCTTCGCCAAGCCGAAGGGTTGCCTGTAATGACGCGCTTTGCGGGGCGCAATCCGAACGCTCATGCACAGACTTATCCACAGCGCTTGTGGATAAGCAAGAAACTCGTTAACGGACACCGACTTGAGCAGGGTTCTTGAGCCATTACCTACGCTTTTTGCGCAACTGCCGGTTCCGGCGCGCAACTGGTCGTTTTTACAGGCGGACGATTGATGCCGAGGGTGCTCCGCGTCGCCGTGCCGGTGCCGCTGCCGCAGTTGTTCGATTACCTGCCGCCGCGCGGAATGAGCGCGGCGGACATCGCGCCGGGTTCGCGTCTCGCGGTGCCGTTCGGGCGCGGCAGGCGCGTCGGCATCGTCATCGACAATGCGGCTGAAGCGGAGATCGATGTCGCGCGATTGAAACCCGCCGCGGCGCTGCTCGATCCGGAACCCATCGTCGATGCGGAATTGCTGGCGACGCTGCAATGGGTCTCGCGTTACTACCTGCATCCGCTCGGCGAAGTGGTCGACACAGCGTTGCCCGTTGGCTTGCGTCGCATTCGCGAGCAGCCGGAACTCGGCGATCTTGCACTCGAACGCGTGGCGAATGCGGACGCGAAGCTGCGCGCGGGTTCGATGAGCGCGCGCCTGTTCGATCTGCTCGCCGCCGGCCCGCGAACGTACGCCGAACTCGATACCTCGCTCGCCGGTTGGCGCGCGGGTGCGGCGAATTTGCGCAAGCGCGGACTTGTCGCGTCATCACGGGTGCAGACGCGCGGACTGCCTTCAGTTCGCATCGATCCGCCGCCGTTGACGACCGAACAACGCCAAGCCGTCGATTCGATCGCTGCGACATTCGGCCGTTACGAACCGTTCTTGCTCGATGGCATCACCGGCAGCGGCAAAACCGAGGTGTATCTCGACCTGACCGAACAGGTTTTGCGCACGAGTGGTCAGGTGCTGGTGCTCGTGCCGGAAATCGGATTGACGCCCGCGCTCGAACGGCGCTTTCGCGAGCGTGTCGGCGAACGCATCCATGTGCTGCATTCGAATCTGTCGGACGGCGATCGCACACGCGCGTGGCTCGCGGCGGCGCGTGGCGAGTCGTGCGTGATCCTCGGCACGCGATCCGCGATTTTCGTGCCTTTGCCGAAAGCAGGATTGATCGTCGTCGACGAAGAACACGATGCGTCCTACAAACAGCAGGACGGTTTGCGCTACTCCGCGCGCGATCTGGCGCAGGTGCGCGGCAAAGCGCTCAACGTACCGGTCGTGCTTGGAACCGCAACGCCATCGCTGGAGTCGCTAGCGAATGTCGAGAACGGACGCTATCAACGTCTTCATTTAGGATCGCGACCCGGCGCGGCGCGCTTGCCGGATTTTCAGTTCATTGATTTGCGTGGAAAGCGGCTTACCGATGGATTGTCCGAAGAATTAGTGAAAGCGGTCCGCGATTGCGTCGCGCGCGGCGAGCAAGCGTTGTTGTTCCGCAACCGGCGCGGTTATTCGCCGGTGCTGATGTGTCACGCGTGCGGCTGGCATGCGGCCTGTGAACGGTGCGACAAACCGATGACGTGGCATCGCGGCGCCGCACAGATGCGTTGTCATCACTGCGGCGCGCAACGGCCGGTACCGTCGCATTGTCCGGATTGCGGTAACGCGACGCTGGAGCCGCGCGGGGTCGGCACCGAACGCATGGAGCAAGCGCTCGCGAAACTGTTTCCGAATGTTCCGGTGATTCGCATCGATCGCGAGACGACGCGGCATCGCGGCGGCGTCGATGAACGTTTGCAGCAGTTGCGGCCGGACCAAGCCGGCATTCTGATCGGTACGCAGATGCTGGCGAAGGGACACGATCTGCCGAATCTCACGCTGGTCGGATTGATCGGTGTCGACGACGGATTGTTCAGCGTCGATTTCCGCGCGAGCGAACGATTGTGTCAGCTCATCGTGCAGGTCGCAGGTCGCGCGGGACGCGCGCTGAAGCCCGGCAAGGTGTGGTTGCAGACGCTGCATCCGGATCACCCATTGCTGCGAGGCTTGCTGAAATTCGGCTACGCGAAAGTCGCGAAGGATTTGCTCGAGGAACGTCGCGAAGCATCGTTCCCACCGCTTGCGTTTCTGGCGTTGCTGCGAAGTGAAGCGAAAACTTCCGTCGCCGCCGAAGCTTTTCTCACGCAGGCCGCGCAACTTGCCGGAGCGCCCGAGGGCATTTCGATCATCGGCCCGATGTCGGCGCCGATGCCGCGTCGCGCGGGATTTTATCGCAGCCATTTATTGCTGAGCGCGGAAGATCGTCCGCGTTTGCACGCGTTTCTTTCGGAATGGATCGCGCGCGTACGCGCGCTCGACGAAGCGCGCAAAGTGCGATGGTCGCTCGACGTCGATCCGATGGATTTGTACTGATCCCGAAAAAAGAAAACGGCCCGCAGTGCGGGCCGTCGGATTTTGCGTGATGTTTCGAGAATTACGCGGCGAACAGCGTGCGCATTTTCTTCATCGCGTTCACTTCGACCTGGCGAATGCGTTCCGCGGATACGCCGTATTCGTCGGCGAGTTCCTGCAGCGTTGCCTTGTCGCCATCCCTCAGCCAGCGTCGCTGGATGATGTCGCGCGAACGTGCATCGAGCCTGTCCAGACCTTTCTTCAACGAACCAAGATCGGAATCTTCCTGACTTTCTGCTTCGACAGTCTGATACGGATCCGCGCCATGATCGACGAGGTACGCGACCGGAGCCGGCCGCTCGTCATCGTCCGCGTCCTGCGGGGCGTCGAACGCCATATCGTGACCCGACAGGCGCGATTCCATTTCGAGCACGTCGGCCACCGTTACGCCGAGATCCTTGGCGACGGCTTTCACTTCGGCAGAATTCATCCAGCCCAAACGCTTCTTGCTCTTGCGCAAGTTGAAGAACAGCTTGCGCTGCGCCTTGGTGGTGGCGACCTTGACGATGCGCCAGTTGCGCAGGATGAATTCGTGCATTTCCGCGCGAATCCAGTGCACCGCGAACGAAACCAGACGCACGCCGACCGTCGGATCGAAACGCTTCACCGCCTTCATCAGGCCGATGTTGCCTTCCTGGATCAGATCAGCGACCTGCAGCCCATAACCGTTATAACTACGCGCAACGTGCACTACGAAACGCAGGTGGGACATCACGAGCTTCTTGGCCGCATCGAGATCGTTTTCATTGCGGAAACTGGTCGCCAACGCCTGTTCTTCCGCAAGCGACAGAACCGGAATCTGATGAACGGCGGAGACATACGCGTCCAGACTGCCGATGGCACCCAAGGTGGGGATCGGTAGATTGTTGGCTACTAATGCCGTGGACATTTTTGAACTCTCCTAACAGCTTGAAAAACACTCTACGATTAGAGTCTTTAACGCCGTATAAGTTGCAATCCAGCTTCGAGCTAAACCCTTTCCCAAGCGAGTGCTTGAAGTACCGCTCGGACTGGATTTTCTGAACTGGATGGTACAGGAACGATCAGGAAAAATCAAGGCTGCTGGCGGGGGGAAGTTGCCAGTCGATGGGAGCTAGGCCGTGGTCGGCTAACCACTTGTTTGTCTTCGAAAAATGACCGCAGCCGAAGAAGCCCCGATGGGCTGAAAGTGGTGACGGATGCGGCGCTTTCAAGACCAGGTGCCGGCGGCCATCCACCAGCTTGCCCTTCGCCTGCGCGTAGCTGCCCCAAAGCAGGAAAACGAGGTTTTCGCGCTCCCGATTGAGGCTATCGACGGCCGCGTCGGTGAAACCCTCCCAACCTTTGCCCTTGTGCGATTCCGGGCGGCCGCGTTCGACGGTCAGCACCGAATTAAGCAGGAGGACGCCTTGCCGCGCCCACGGAATCAGGCAACCGTAATCGGGACGCGGATACGCGAAATCCTGCGCGATTTCCTTGAGCATGTTGTCCAGCGACGGCGGAATGGGTACGTCCGGCATCACCGAAAAACACAGTCCATGCGCCTGATTGGGTCCGTGATAAGGATCCTGGCCAATGATGACGACTTTCACGTTGTCGAACGGCGTCGTATCGAGCGCGGTGAAGATTTTCTTCGGCGGCGGATAGATCGTTTTGCCGGCGCGCAATTCCGATCGCAAAAACTCGGACAACGCCTGCATGTCGGGACGCTGCAAATAATCGCCGACCCGCGCCTTCCACGAAGGCTCGAGTTTGAGCGCGTGTTCGCTCACGCCGCTTGCGCGCGTTTCTTGCGCAGATGCTGCGCGACGCGCATCTGAAATAACAGCTTGGTGATGAGCAGGCGCTCTTCGATCGGCTTTTGAACCAGATCGTTCGCGCCGGCGCGAAGCAGTTCGGCCTGATTCCGCGGATTGTCGTCGCCCGTCATGATCAGCACCGGCAACTCGCCTTTGGCGTATCCGAATTCCGTGCGGATGTGCGCGAGCAGATCGCCGCCGGTCAGTTCGCCTTTGAGATTTACGTCGGACAGAACGACGTCCGCGCCCGGAATGCGGCCTTGCGCCATCGCCGTTTCGAGCAGCGCGACGGCGTCTTCGACGCTCGTCACGTGCTGCACGTTGAGCCCGTATTTTTCCAGCATGCGGCGCGTCGCGAGGGCGACGACGCGGCTGTCTTCGACGTACAACACATCGCCGCCGACCTGCGCTTGCGGCCGCACGTAGCCTCGAATGAATTGCGACAACGCGTTGAAGCCGAGCGACTTGTCGAAATAGTCCGTGACGTATTCCGACAACTCGCGATTGATCAGGCGTTCGTTGACGTCGCCCGAAACGATAACGATCGGGATGTACGCCTGCGGCGCGTGTTCGCGCACGTACTTGGCGAGATCGAGGCCGTCCATGTCCGGCAACCGCAGCGCGGTGGTGACCAGATCGACGACGCCCGTTTCGAGATGCCGCTGCGCTTCCGCGCCGGTCTCGCACGACAGCACCGTAACGCCGCTCAAATCCGCTTTCAGCAATTGCTCGATCAGCCGGCGCACGACTTTCGAGCCGTCGACGACCATGACGCGCGGCGTCTCGCTGGTGATGTGTCGAGCGAGTGCTTGTTCCATTTAGATATTCACCCTGCTCACGTCGGCTGACCCAACGCGATGTGACGCGACGCGGCGATCCACGCACCCAGCCAACCGAGCACGGCACTGGCGACGAACACGATCCCCATCTGCGCGATCGACAGGCCGTGCACGCCGAAACGATGATCGTAGCTGGACGCGAGCGCCGTCAACGGCGCCGCCAATGCCCACTCCACGAAACCGATCAGTATCAAACTCAACACTCCCGCCAACGCCCCGTACCAAAATCCGATGTAAAGAAACGGCCGGCGCACGAATCCATTGTCGGCGCCGAGCAACTGCATCACCGCGATCTCATCGGCGCGGCCCTGAATATCCAGACGCACCGTGTTGCCGATCACCAGCAAAGCCGCAAGCCCCAGTAAAACCGCCAGCACCGCCGCACCCCTTTGGGCCAGTTGCAGGATCGCATTCAACCGCTGCTTCCACTGCGCATCGTACTGCACCTGATCGACCGCCGGATCGCGCCCGAATTCTTCGACCAGCGCGGGCGCCGGATCCACATCGCCCGCACTCGCCGCGCGCGGATCGACGATCAGCAACGCCGGCAAAGGATTGTAGTGCAAAACGTTCAGCGCATCGGCAAAGCCCGAATGCGCGCGGAATTCCTCGAGTCCCTGCTCCGGCGATTTCACCACGACCGACGTAACGTCCGGATGATGGCGAAGTTTTTCAGCCATCGCATTGACGGCCGGCATGTCCGTTCCGACTTTAAGAAAAACGCTGATCGAACGCGCATCCTCGACCGTGCCGCTCAAACCGCGCGCATTGTCGAGCAGCAGCCAGAACAGCAACGGAAACGCGAGCGCGAGACTGAGCACGGCGAGCGTGAGCGTCGTCGCCCACGGACGCGCCGACAACCGGCCGAGGCTCGAAAAAAAACTGTACAGATGCTGCTCGCGCCACGCGCGCAGCGACAGCCGCGATTTCTTCGGCGGCTTCGCGTCCGCAACGACTTCAGTTTTCGAAACGACGCGACGATTCATGCGGGCCTAGACGTCGGCTTGAAATCGTCGATGAGTTTGCCGTGATCGAGCACGAGCACGCGCTTGCCCATGCGTTTGACCAACGGCAGATCGTGACTGGCGATCAGCACCGTCGTGCCGACTTGCTGGAATTCGCCGAACAGCGCCATGATTTCCGCCGACAATTGCGGATCGAGATTTCCGGTCGGCTCGTCGGCGATCAGCACGGGCGGCTTGACGACGATCGCGCGCGCGATGCCGACGCGTTGCTGCTCGCCCGTCGACAGATTCACCGGCGGCTCCGCTTCGCGACCGAGCAATCCCACTTTATCGAGCGATGCGCGCACGCGTTTGGCCGTCTCTTCGCGCGACGTGCCGGCGATCAGCAACGGCAATGCGACATTGTCGAACACGCTGCGATCCATCAACAGCCGATGATCCTGGAACACCATGCCGATGCCGCGTCGTGCCTGCGGAATGCGTCCGCGCCGTAATTTGCCGTGATCGTGTCCGTTCACCACGACTTTGCCGCGCGTCGGACGTTCCAGCAGCGCGACGAGTTTCAGTAGCGTACTTTTACCGGCGCCCGAATGCCCGGTGATGAACGCCATTTCGCCCGCGCCGAGTTCGAAGTTCAATTCGACCAACGCATCGTGATGAGCGGAATAGCGCTTGCTGACGTGCTCGAAGCGAATCATTTGACCATCTGATTCATTTCGAAGATCGGCAGCAGAATCGCGAGCACGATGAACAACACCATCGCGCCGACGAAGAGAATCACGAGCGGTCCGATGATCGCCGTGATCGTCGCCATCCAGCGATCGAGCTCGCGGCTTTGATGATTGGCCGCTTCGTCGAGCATGCGTTCGAGTTCACCCGCGCGCTCGCCGCTCGCGATAAGCCGCAACGCGACCGGTGGAAAATAACCGCTGTCACCCAACGCCCGCGAGAAGCTGTTGCCTTCGCGCACTTTCAGCGCGGCTTTTTTTACCGCCGCGCGCATCGGCAAATTCGGCATGACTTGCGCGCCGATGGACAGCGATTCGAGCAACGGCACCGCGCTCGCCGTCAGCAACGATAACGTGCGCGTGCAGCGCGCCGTGTTCGCCGCGCGGATCAGACGGCCGACGAACGGGATTCTGAGAAGGAATTCATGCCAGCCGTAACGAACCTGTTCGGCGCGCAATGCGAGACGACCGCTCACTGCGGCGACGATGAGCAAAATCAGAATCAGCCAACCCCACGCTTGCAGAAACGCGCTCAGCCACAAAAGCGCGCGCGTCGGCCACGGCAGCGCCTGATGCATTTGTGTAAATACACCGACGATTTGCGGCACGACGTACACCAGCAATCCCGTCACGACGGCGACCGCGACGAGCGTCAACAAAATCGGATACGCGAGCGCCGCCCACACTTTTTGTCGTAGCGCATCGCGCGCTTCGGTGTAGTCGGCGAGTCGCGCGAGCACTTCGTCGAGCCGACCTGACTGCTCGCCCGCCGCGATCGACGCGCGATAGATTTCCGGAAAACTTTGCGATTCGTCCAGCGCCGCCGCGAGACCGGAGCCTTCCATAACGCGCGAACGCAACGACACGACCAGCGTGCGAACGCGTTGATCGTCATTCTGTTCGCCAAGCGCTGACAGCGCTTCGTCGACGGGCAATCCGGCTTTGAGCAACGTCGCGAGCTGACGCGTCAGCAACGCGAGCTGCGCAGCCGACAATCCGCGGTGGAAAAACGACGTGCGTTGCGTCGTCTCCGCGACCGGCGCGACTTCCAGCGGATTCATCCCGCGCTCGCGCAACGACGCGCGCACGGCACGCGCGGTGTCGCCCTGCATCACGCCGCGCTGCGTTTTGCCGGACGAGTCGAGAGCCTGATAGGCGAATGCGGGCATGCGCAACATTGTCGCGCATGGCGCAGGGCATTGTCTTTATCGATCAGTTCGTCGTACCCGCCAATTTGCTGTGCCGACGGCCGTACAGCAGATATACGATCAGGCCGAGCGCGATCCATAGCAAGAACACGCTCCACGTGATGAACGCCAGTTCGGACAACAGCCACACCGAAAACAGGATGCCGATGATCGGAATCACCGGCACCCACGGCGTGCGGAACGATCGAGGGAGTGTGGGTTTGCGCACGCGCAACACCCACACCGACGCGCAGATGACGATGAAGGCCGACAAGACGCCGATGTTCACCAGCTTCGCGACTTCGCCGAGCGGAAAAAATCCGGCGACGATTGCCGTGAACACACCGAGCGCGAGCGTGGGCCGATACGGCGTGCCATAGCGAGGGTGCACTTTCGCGAACCACGCCGGCAGCAATCCGTCACGCGAGAGCGCGAACCAGATGCGCGCCGCCGCGAGCATGAAGGCGAAGATCACGCTGAGAATACTCGCAACCGCCGTCGCCGAAATCGCCGCGCCGATCCATTTCATGCCAAGCGCCTGAAACGCTTGCGACACCGGCGCATCGCTACTCAGTTGTGTATACGACACCATGCCCGTGATGACGAGCGTGATCGCGATGTACAACACCATCGACAATCCGAGCGACAGAAGAATGGCGCGCGGCAGATCGCGTTGCGGATTTTTCGCTTCCTCAGCCGCCGTCGTCAGCGTGTCGTAACCGAACACGGCGAAGAACACCACCGCCGCCGCGGTTACAACGCCCGGCCAACCGAAGTGTCCGGCGCCGTTCGCATCGACGGTGCGTTCCGGCACGAACGGATGCCAGTTCGCCGGATCGACATAAAAAACGCCGACGCCGATCACGATAAGGACCGCGACGATTTTCACCGCGACGATCACCGTATTCGCGCGCGCGCCCCACTCGGTGCGCATCGTCAGCAACACGGCGACGCCCATCGCGACGAGTGCGCCGACCAAATTGAAATAGCGCCCGTGTCCGGAATCCGGTGCGCCGCGCAGCGCTTCCGGCAAATGGATGCCGAACGCATCGAGGAGATTGAGTACGTACCCCGACCATCCGCTCGCGACCGCGGCGACGATCAGTGCGTATTCGAGCAGCAAATCCCAACCGATGAACCACGCCACGCCTTCGCCGAGCACCGCGTAGCCGTACGTGTACGCGCTGCCGGTGACGGGAATCAATCCGGCGAATTCGGCGTAACACAGCGCCGCGGCCGCGCTCGCGATTCCGGCGATGATGAAAGACAGCGCGACGGCCGGTCCGGCGTTCGTCGCCGCCTGCTGCCCGGCGAGCACGAAAATGCCGACGCCGATGATGCCGCCGAGACCGATCGCGGTCAGTTGCCACATACCGAGCACACGCCGGAAATCTTTTCGCGCGCCGAGTTCGGCCTGCAAACTCTCGACGGTTTTATGGCGCGTGAATTGCGCGATCAGGCCCATGCTTTCCCCCGAATGACGACGCTACGCGACGATCATACCGGATCGCCTCGTGGCGTCGATCAGACGGTGCGCACTTGTAGCGACACTTCTTTCTTGCCTCCGCCGATGCGTTGTCGGCCGACTTCGTGGAAGCCGAATCGCTCGTGGAATTTCGCCGACGCGGGATTCGGCGGATCGATGTCGAATTCGCATGTCAGCCGCTCGACGCGGGAATTGGCAGCGAAGCGGATGATGTCGTCGTAGAGTTGCGCGCCGAAGCCGCGTCCGCGCGCGTTAGCCGATACGACGATACGGTCGATATATAGAAACGTCGGATATTCGCGCACGAACCAGCGGTAATTCGGACTGTCGTAATCCGCGCCTTGGCGAAACGCGAGCAGGAACGCGCCGATCGTTCCGTCGTCATCGACGACACGGTGATACGCGGACTGCGCATGCATATGTCGAAGTCGCGGCGCATCGAGTGGACTCAGGAAATGCACCGACTCCGCGTTCAGCGTCAGAATTTGCTCGAAGTCTTTTTCGTGCGCGTCGCGGATCATTCTTCGCGCGTGACGCGTAGCACTTCCTCGGTGGACGTGATTCCCGCGAGGCATTTCTGCCAACCATCGTCGAGAATGCTCGGCGATCGCGTGCGCGCATGGCGTTCGAGTTCGGCTTCCGACGAAACGCTGTGGATGAGCCGGCGGAATTCTTCGTCGACCGGAATGTATTCGTAGATGCCGGTGCGCCCGCGATAACCGGCGTGACGGCCGGCCGAGTTCGACGGCGCGCGATACAGCGTCGCTTTCGTGTCGGGCGGCTTGCCGAACGCGGCGAGTTCGCGCGCGGTCGCGGGATACGCTTCGCGCTGATCGGGATCGAGCACGCGCACCAGCCGCTGCGCGAGCACGCCGATGAGCGACGACGCCAACAGAAACGGTTCGATGCCCATGTCGCGCAAACGCGTGATCGCGCCGACGGCGGAATTCGTGTGCAGCGTCGACAACACCAAATGTCCCGTCAACGATGCTTGCACGGCGATCTGCGCCGTGTCGAGATCGCGGATTTCGCCGACCATGACGACATCGGGATCCTGACGCAAGATTGCGCGCAAACCGCGCGCGAACGTCATTTCCACTTTCGTGTTGACCTGCGTCTGACCAACGCCGTCGATGTAATACTCGATCGGATCTTCGACGGTCATGATGTTGCGGCTGCTGTCGTTGAGTTGCAGCAGCGAGGCATACAGCGTCGTCGATTTGCCGGAGCCAGTCGGGCCGGTGACGAGCAGAATGCCGTGCGGACGTTCGATGGTTTCGCTCAAACGTTCGAGCGTGGTTTGCGCCATGCCGAGCTGACGAAGATCGAGTTTGCCGGCTTGTTTGTCGAGCAGACGCAGCACGACACGCTCGCCGTGTCCCGCCGGAATCGTCGACACGCGCACGTCGACCGGACGGCCTGCGATGCGCAGACCGATGCGTCCATCCTGCGGCAAACGTTTTTCAGCGATATCAAGTTTCGCCATCACCTTGATGCGCGAGACGACCGCATTCGCGATCGCTTTCTGCGGACTCAACACTTCGCGCAGTACGCCGTCGATGCGGAATCGAACGACCAGACGATTCTCGAACGGTTCGATGTGGATATCGCTCGCGCCTTCTTTCACCGCTTCGGTGAGCAGCGCGTTGATGAGCCGGATGATGGGCGCGTCGTCTTCGGATTCGAGCAGGTCTTCCGGTTCGGGAAGTTCGTCGGCGAGCGTTTTGAGATCGAGTTCGTCGTCGAAGTCCGCGACCATCGCGCGCGCATCGTCGCCCTGTTCGTACAGCGTGCGCAGCAGCCGCTCGAAACCGGCCGCGTCGTGGCGGTTCAGCGTCAGCGGCACGCCGAGATAGCGGCGCAATTCCGACAACGCTTCCGGACGCACGCCGTCGCGATAGGCGACGTCGACGCGATCGTCGTGCCACGCGGTGAGCGTGGCGCCGTTGCGCCTTGCGAAGCCGAAGTTCGGTCGAGCGGGACGAACGTGCGTGCTCACGGATTCGGCCGCGGCGGCAGCGCTTCCTTCGGCGCGACGTCGAGCGACGGACTCGCGAGGAAATCGTGCACGGGTGGGAGCATCGGCTGTTCCGAACGCGGCGTCATCGTTTCCGGGTTCTCGCGCATCTGCACCTGATCCGAACGTATAAAGTTATACTTTTCCTGCGATACCGCCGCTTGCGTGGCCGCGTCGTGCAGCACGCGGGGATGCAGGAACACCATCAGATCGGATTTCGTGTGGTCGTTGCTGCGGTAGCGGAACAGGTTGCCGAGCAGCGGAATATCGCCGAGCGCGGGCACTTTCTGCACCTGATCCTTGATGTTGTCGGAGATGAGTCCGCCGAGGACGAGCAACGAGTCGTCTTTCACCAGAACCGTCGTCTTCACTTCGCGTTTGCTGGTGACGAGATCGACCGCGCCCTGCACCGGCGGCAACAGGTTCGACACTTCCTGATGGATGTCCATACGCACGTCGCTACCGAACGTGACGTGCGGCGTAACGGTGAGCGTGAGGCCGACGTCTTTGCGCTGGATGGTCTGGAACGGGTTGCCGATGCCGGACGTCGTCGTGCCGGTGCCGGCGGTCGTGCCACTGGTCGACGTGGTGTACGAACCGGTGACGAACGGAACTTCTTCGGCGACTTTGATCATCGCTTCCTGATTGTCGAGCGTCATCACCGACGGCGTGGACAATACGTTGTTCGACGTGTTCGCCTGCAACGCGGACAACAGTGCGCCGATGCTGATAATGGGATTGCCGTTGACGCTGAGCGTGTCGAAGTAACCGAGCTGCAATCCGTTGCCGACCGACAGGCTCGGACCGTTCGGATTGTTCAGCGCTTCGGTGGCGGTGATGATGTTGTTGCCGGTCGAGGTCCCGGTGAAGTTGGTGCCGCCGGCGAAATGGTTGTTGCCGTTGCCGATCGGAAACTGCCATTGCACGCCAAGTTCTTGCGCGGTTTCCGACGACACTTCGGCAATCACCGCTTCTATCAGAACCGTCGCGCGGCGGATGTCGAGTTGACGGACGACCGCCGCGAGCGAACGGAACACCGCCGGCGGTGCGCTGATGACGAGGGCGTTGTCTTCTTCGTGCGCCTGAATCGTCGCCGTCGACGGTCCCGCCGCCGCCGCAGCGCCGCTAGCGCCAGCCGGCGCGCCAGCGGCCGGTTTTCCCGGAGGCGCTTCGCCGGTGAGCGTCGCGGCGACGCCTTGCAGGATCGGTACGAGATCTTTCGCGCTGGCGTAGCTCAGATAAATCACTTGCGTGTCGCCGCCGTTGTTCATCGGCGTGTCGAGATGCGTGATCAGCGCGCGCATGCGCAGACGACCGCTCTTTCCGCCAGAAAGCAGAATCGAATTGGTGCGTTCGTCGGCGAATATTTTCGGCTGGTCGCTCTGGTCCACCGTCGGACCGCTTTTCGTATCCGCGAGCTGCGTCAGCGTGCGCGCGACTTCGGCGGCGCTCGCGTGCTGCAGCGGAATCACTTCGACGCCGGAATCGGAAACCGTGTCGATGCGTTCAATGATGCTGACGATGCGGGCGACGTTGCCGGCGCGATCGGAAATCACCAGAGAATTCGAACCGGGATGCGCGATGAGCTGCGCGCCCTGTGGAATCAGCGGACGCAAAATCGGCACGAGTTCGTTCGCGGAAACGTGCTTGACCGTGATGATCTGTGTGACGAGTTCGTCCGGCTCGTGGCCATGCGTGCCGTTGAGTCCGCCGGAACCGTCCTGTTGCGCCATCGCTTCGGGCACGATCTTGATCATGCTGCCCGACGGGATCGCCGCGTAACCGTGCACACGCAACACCGACAGGAACACGTCGTAGATCTCGTCCGGCTTCATCGGTTTGGCCGATACGACGGTGACCTTGCCCTGCACGTTCGGCGCGATGATGAAGTTCTTGCCGGTGATGTCCGACACCGTCGCGATCAGCGCTTCGATGTCAGCGTCTTTCATGTTGAGGATGTGCGTGCCCGGCGGCGTCGCGGCGGACGCGGATTGCGCCGTCGCATTTTTGGAACCGGGTTGCGCGGCGACGATACCGGCGAGCGAAACGAAAACAAAAGCGATAGCGATGCGGATCATCGGTTGTTTTTCTCGGACAGGTTCATCAGCGCAAGCTCACGGTCAACGTTGCGGGCTTCCCATCGCGCAACACGGTGACTTGCAGGTTCGAGGCGTTCTTCAGATTGTCCACGAAATGGGTGTCGGTCGTCAGGCTCGTCACCGGCTTGCCGTTGATCGCGGTGACGACATCGGTCGGTTTCAGGCCGGCCTTGCTCATGAGCAGCGCGACATCACCGCTGCCGGACAAACGCGCGCCGGCGATCCTGCCGTTTTCGAATACGGGATCGACGTGAACCTGTTGCGCGAGCTTGGCCGGATCCATCTGCATGTCGCGCGCGGCCTTGTTCCAATCGACGGCGCCGTTCGCCATCTGCGGCGGCACGTATGCAGGCGGAATGCTCGATGCGCGTCCGTTCGATACCGTGGTATTGCGCGCATTCGTGTCGGCGACGGTCGCGTGTTCTTCGGGGCGCGGCAACGTCAGCGTTTCGGGCACGCCTTCGTGCGTCAGGACGACGTGGTCGGTGTACACCTCCGAAAGTTTGGCGCGATCGGCGACGTCTTCGCCGACTTTGTACGCGCTCTCCGAGCCGTGATCGTCCGCGATCATCGCGATACCTTGCGCCGGATCGGGTAATGCGAGCGTGCCACGGAGCGTGAGTTTCAACGTGGTCGCGGGCGCATTCCGCGCGAGTTGCGCGGCGGCGAAACCTTGGGCATTACCGAACAGATGCCATTTGGCGATCGACGGCAGTTGCTTGTTCGCCGCTGCCGGCGCGCTCGCTGTGACGACGTCGGTGTCGTTCGATTGCGGCATCGCGAGCCAGGCGATCTTGACGATCGCCCAAAGACAGATTAGCGCGGCGATGGCAGCGACGCCGAAAGCGCCAAGCCGCGAAACGCGCGCTTGATCCGCACTGGACATCGCATTCAACATGCGCAAATGGCTCGCAAACTCCCCACGCACGGACTTTAGCAGGACGGCGCGTTAAATCCATTAACCGCTGCGCCATTGTGGCGCGCGGCACGCGAAGTTATTGCGAGCGGCGGAACAGATTGCCGAGGCGTTTGAAGAAGCCGGGCTTCTTCGCGGCCGGTTTGGACACCGGAATTTCGGCGGTGACGCGCGACGATGACGACCGCGACGGCTCGCGCGCAACCGATTTGTGCGCGGTGTTTTCCGAACGCACGACTTGTTCGCCGTCCGGACGACTACGGCCACGCCCACCGCGACGACGACGCTTCGGCGCATCGGCGGCGGCTGGAGCGTTCGCTGCGGCAACCGGAGGTTCGACACGCGGCGGCGACGGTGGACGCGGTGTGCTGCGACTGCGCTGTCCTTCAGGACGACGCGTGCCGCTTCGTCCACGCTTTGACGGCGGCGGCGCGGTCGGGATCGAACCGTCGTCTTCCTCTTCGACGACAACCGCCGTCGAGCGCGGACGCGGCGGCGGCGCGATCAGCATTTCGGGTTCGACGCGCGCGGTCGGAATCTTCTGGCCGATATACGCTTCGATATCCGGCAAACCCTGCGCGTACATGTCGCACGCGAAGCTCACCGCATCGCCCTCGGCGCCGAGGCGCGCGGTGCGGCCGATGCGGTGCACGTAATCTTCGGCATCCTGCGGCAAGTCGTAATTGAAAACGTGGCTGACGTCGGGAATATGCAGGCCGCGCGCGGCGACGTCGGTCGCGATGAGCACTTCGATTTCGCCGCGCTGGAATTTTCCGAGCAGACTCTGGCGCTTCTTCTGCGGCACATCGCCGGAAAGCATGCCGACCGAGAAACCTTGGCGCTCGAGACGGCGCGCGACTTTTTCCGCCGCGACTTTCATGTTCACGAACACCATGCTGCGTTGCGCGTCGGTGCGCGACAGCAAGCCGATCAGCAACGGCAGTTTTTCTTCCGTCGCCGGGAAATAAACGATCTGGCGAACACGATCGGCCGTCACGTTTTCGGTTTCGACGGTGAGCTTGGTCGCGTCGTTCATGTGTTCGTAGGCGAGCTCGAGCACGCGATGGCTCAACGTCGCCGAGAACAGCAAGCATTGCCGGCGCTCGCGTTCGGGCAAGCGGCGCAGCAGGAAACGCACGTCCTTGATGAAGCCCAAATCGAACATGCGATCGGCTTCGTCGATCACCATCACTTCGACGGCGCGGAACGAAAACACGTGCTGTTTGAAATAATCGATCAGGCGACCCGGCGTGGCGATGATGATGTCGACACCGTCGCGCAGTTGCTGGCGCTGTTTGTCGTAATCGACGCCGCCGTAGATCAGCGCGGAACGCAGACCGGTGTTGCGGCCGATGCTCTTGAAGTCCTTGTCGATCTGGATGGCGAGTTCACGCGTCGGCGCGATGATCAGCGCGCGCGGATCGTGCGACCCGCGTTCGGGCAGCGCCGGTTGCGTGAGCAATCGATTGAGCACCGCGACGAGGAACGCGCCGGTCTTGCCGGTGCCGGTCTGCGCTTGGCCTGCGACGTCGCGACCTTGCAACGCCAGCGGGAGCGTCAGCGCCTGGATCGGCGTGCAGCGCGTGAATCCGGCGGCGTGCAGTCCGGACAGCACGTCCGGATGCAGATCGAAACTCTCGAAAAAGGTATCGGTTAGGGGTTGCTGAGGCATTTAATGAGTGCGAGGAGGTGCCGCTGTGTGTAAGGAAAGAGCTGGTCGACGCGTCTTGAAATCATGCGTTCGACGGCCCAACTTGAATTGCTTCGCGGCTTGGGCTGAAATGCGTTCCGAGAGTCCGGAATGCAAGGGCCGATCCGCTGTATCGGCGGAATTGTAGCCCAAAAGCGCGTTTCGCCTCGCCCGTTTCAATGGAGAATGCCGTGAGTACAGCCATTTCGCAGGTCAGTGACGACCAGTTCGACGAACAAGTGTTGAAATCCAGCGAGCCGGTTTTGGTGGATTTCTGGGCGGAATGGTGCGGACCGTGCAAGATGATCGCGCCGATTCTGGACGAGGTTGCGCAGTCGTATGCGGGCAAGCTCAAGGTGGCCAAGATCAACATCGACCAGAATCAGAAGACGCCGCGCAACTACAACGTGCGGGGGATTCCTACCTTGATGATTTTCAAGGATGGGAAGGTGCAGGCGACGCAGATTGGTGCTGTCTCCAAGACGCAGTTGACGCAACTGATCGATAAGACGTTGATGGGGGCTGCTGTTAAGGTGGGCTGATTGCCAAAGCTTCCGCTCGGGACGAGCGGAAGCTCTAAACCCAACCCCACCCTTGAA
>DATBAU010000008.1:0-22518 GCA_036271355.1 Rudaea sp.
AGTGCTCGACATCCAGAACGGCAAAGCGATCTGGCAACTGCATCCCGCGTACGCCGCGTGGTTGTGGCCGCTGATGTCGAAGGCGACCGAGCTGTCGCTCTACATTTCCGAATCGCTGCTCGAACCGATCGAAAACGGCGATAGCACAGTCCCACCGCGCGCGCCGACCGAGCAGGAAAAAGACGAGATTCTCAAGGCGCCGGAACCGGTCGCCGATGCCGTGCAGGTCTACAGCCTCGCGCTGAAAGGCAAATACCCGACCGTCCGCAAAGCATTTCCCACGCGCATGGTTACCCTCGGCACGATCCGCTATTGCCGATCGCGCAAGCTCTGACGATTCGAGCGATCCGAGGAAGTTGACGGTTTTTCGTCATCGACGACTGCGTTGCGAGCGATCCATTCGCGCTTCGCCGACGACGACATCCGTTTGACGCGCAACTCCGCGCTCAGCGCCGCACTCCGATTTTCAACCGCAACGAAACCGAGAAGTCGAACCGGCGGATTCATTCGCGTGTAGCGAGCGCCTTTTCCCGTCGCGTGTTTTTCGTAGCGACTCTCGACATCCGTCGTCGTGCCGGTATAAACGCTGCCGTCGCGACATTCGATGAAATAGACAAACCAGGACGATCCGGTCAAAGCGGCTTTCCACGAAAGGGCGCGCATCGCGTCGGTCTATGCGGTTTTGACTAGACGCCTGAACCGCCCGAAAACCGCGACGGAAGTAGGTTTTCGCGAACAGTGAAATGGTGGAGCGGAGGAGGATCGAACTCCCGACCTTCGCATTGCGAACGCGACGCTCTCCCAGCTGAGCTACCGCCCCACACGATGACGCGCGCCGGTCTGGTCCGGCGGGCGCGCATGATACCGCGCCGCGGGATTTCAGCCAAGCGATTCGTCGCGCAACACGGAGGCGAGCGCATCGTCGCGCGCCGCCAGGATTTCGGAACTGCTCGGACGCACGAGAAGTGCCGCAAGCGTCGCGGGAATCGGCACATTGCGACCGATCAGCGGTTCGACGATCCGCTCGAATTTGGCGGGATGCGCGGTCGATACGATCGCCCAGTCGCCGGTCGCGCCGTCGCGGCGTAAGCGTTCGAGCGTGTGCACGGCAGCCGCCGTGTGCGGACAGAAAATCTCGCCGAACGATTCGTAGCGGACGCGGATCGTGGCGTCGATGGCGGCGTCACCGACCGCATCGATGGTGAATGCCTGACGCAGTTGCGCAGCGTCCGGAAAAAGCCAGCGCAACCGCTCGAAGTTGCTTGGCGCTCCGACGTCCATCGCATTCGCGTGAGTGGCGATACTCGCGCGCGGTCGATAATTGGAACCGGCAAAGAAATCGCGAAGCGTGCGGTTGGCGTTGGTGGCCAGCGCGATTTGTCCGATCGGCAATCCGATCACACGCGCGAACATGCACGCGAGCGCATTACCGAGATTTCCCGTTGGGACAACAAAGTTTAAAAGTGTACTTTTATGGCGCCAATGGGACAGTGCGGCCTGCGCGTAAAAGATCATTTGCGGAAGCAGACGCCCGAGGCTGATGCTGTTAGCCGACGTCATCGGCACATCGGCCTGCAATTCCGAATCGCTCAGCGCATGCTTGACCATACGCTGACAATCGTCGAACGACCCGCCGACGCGAAACGCGCGCACGTTGTCGCCGAAGCAACCGAGTTGATGCGCCTGACGCGGCGAAACACGACCATCCGGATACAGAATGACGACGCGAAAACCGTCGACGCGATGAAATGCCGCCGCAACCGCCGCGCCCGTGTCGCCGGATGTGGCGACGATGACGGTCGTCGGTCGAACGTCACGCCGCGGCAACCTGCGCATGCAGGCGGCGAGGAATCGCGCGCCGAAATCCTTGAACGCGGCGGTCGGTCCGTGGAACAGCTCGAGCACGAAATCGTCCGGCGTCGCGAGCGGACGCAACGGCGCGTCGAACGTGAACGCCTCGCCGCAAATGGCGTCGAGCTCGCTCGCCAGAACATCGCCATCGAAGAACGGCGCGAGCAACGTCGAGGCGATATCCCCGAGCGATGTTTTTCCGTCGAACGCGCTTACATCGATCGACGGCATCGAGGTCGGCACGAACAGACCGCCGTCCGGTGCGAGTCCTGCGGCGATCGCTTCGCTCAATGACACGGCGGGCGATTCGCCGCGCGTGCTGACGAACCTCATGCGACGACGCTCGCCGCCGGCCCATTCACCGGAGAAACGAAGCTTTCGCTGTCAATGCCGGCATCAGTGAAACCCGCGCGCATCGACGGCGCAGCGGCAAGCGCTTGTTCGATGCTGTCGAACCACGCGAACACGCTCGGACCGGCGCCGGAAATGCTTGCGCCGAATGCATCGTGATCGAGCGCCGCTTGCTTCACCGCCGCGAAGCCCGGAATCAATGTGGCGCGGCGCGGTTCGACGAGCACATCCGAAAGTCCCGCGCGAACGAGCGACGCATTGCCTGCGTGACATCCACTGAGCACGAGTGCGAGATTCGCACTCTGCGTAACGAATTCGGAAAGTTCGTACGCGCCGCGCAATGCTTCGCGCGCTTTCTTCGTCTCGACGGAAAACCGCGGATGGACGACGACGCAATGCCACGCAGCCGGCGCGGGCACGCGCACGAGACGATCGCGCGTCGCAAGCACGATGCCGCCGAGCAGCATCGCGCCGACGTTGTCGCCATGCAGTCCGCCGCTCGCCACTGCTTCACCTTGCAGCGCGAACGGATACAACGCGTCGCGCGATAGCGGCGCATCGAGCAACGCGTTGGCGGCGACCAACGCCGCGACGCACGAGGCCGCCGATCCACCCATGCCGGAAGCGAACGCGATGCCTTTGTCGAGCTCGATCTCGAAACCGAACGGCAACGAAAGTGCGTTGCGCAACGCGATGAGCGCGGCACCGGCGGTGTTGCGCTCGGCCTCGAACGGCAGTGCGACGCTCGCGTTGCGAATCGCGGCGATGCGGACGACGGGCGCGTCGATCCGACGCACGGACGCCCGATCGCCGGGACCTTCGATCGTATGGCCGAGGATGTCGAAGCCGACGCCGATGTTGCCGACCGACGCCGGCGCAAAACCCGTCATGTGTTTCATGCCCGCGTTCCTGGTCCGGCGTCGATCAGACGAGCGCCATCAGTGTGTCGTGAAGCAGCGGCTTGCGCCAGCCATCGAGCGCGGCTGGCCACGCGCCATCCGTCAGCAACGTTTCGAGATGGCGACGCGAACCGAGCAGGCCTTCCGGAATATTCTCGCGCTGCGCGATCGCGGCGACGGCATCTCGCATCGACTGAAGCTTTCGTCGCTCCGCATTGTTGAACGGCGGCGGGATGGGCGCGATGTCGACGTCGCCGGCGACCATCGGTTGCTCGATCACCGCCAGCAGATCGATGCGTTGCGGACCACGCAACGCACGTAATCCTTTCGCGCGCTCGAACAATTCCTCGCTGTTCGACGGCGGACGCGAGGCGAATTCGAGTGCGTGCGCATCGTCGATCAGCCACGAGCGCGGCTTGTCGAGCTTGCGCGCCTGCGTGTCGCGCCAGACGAGCAGGCGTCGTAGCCGAGCACGCTCTTCGAGCGGCCAGTCATGCGCCGTGCGGAAGGCGCGCTGAGGTTCCGTGTCGGTCATCGGATGGCAGACGCGTTCGACCAGCCGCCGGCAATCCTCGGCGAGCCATTCGCGGCGTCCGAGTTCGCCGAGTTTCGCATCGAGTGTCGCGTGGATCGCTGAAAGGTGCACGACATCCTGCGCGGCGTATTCGAGCTGCGCGGCGCTCAGCGGACGCGCGAGCCAATCCGATCGCGTTTCGCCTTTCGGCAAATCCACGCCGAGCAGCATCGCCACGAGTTTCTGGTAACTCAAACCGAAACCCAGTCCGGCCATCGCGGCGGCGATCTGCGTATCGAACAGGTTCGACGGACCGTCGGGCAGCACGTCGATCAGCGCTTCGAGGTCTTCGCTCGCGCTGTGCATCACGGTGATCGCGTCGGATGCGGTGAGCAGGCGACGCAAATTTCCGTGCGCGCCGAGGCGCGGCGAATCGAGCAGGGCGATGTCGCCGCCGAGGTTGATCTGCATCAGCGCGAGCTTGCTGCGGAACGTGCTGGTGCGCATGAACTCCGTGTCGACGCCGATCACTCCGCCGCTTGCGCTCTGCGCGAGCCACGCATCCAGCGCGGCAGCCTCGTCGATCCATTGAAACATCGTTGCTTCCTGTTCAGTCTTGGGGTTGCGGCGCGCGCGGGCGATGGCTAAGGTTGCGAGGAACCTCGCAACTGACGTCGCGCATGCCAGGTACCGAAATCGTCCGCAAGCAGACCGTGCTGGGAAGTGCGGCGGGCATCGCGCTGCTTGCGTTCGCGTTGTGCTATCGATTCTACCCGGTCCACGGTCATATCGTGCTGCGTTCGTCGACGCCCGTCGAGCCGACGGCGGCACCGGACGCCACGTTGCGATCCGCACCCGTGACGCCACCCGCTCCGGTCGTCGTCGCGCCGCCGCCGCCGGTTGTGCAGACGCCGCCCGCGCCGGTGTCGACGGAACCCGTCGCGCCATCGCCGCCGCCGACGAAGGAAATCGCAGCCGCGTTGAAGAAGGCCGACAAGGCGTTCGACGACGGCCGCCTTTACGAGCCGAAGGACACGAACGCGCTCGCGCTGTATCGCAAAGTGCTCGCCGACGATCCGACGAATGCCGCCGCCGCGGCCGGAATAGAAAAAGTACACAATTCCCTTTTGCAGCAAGCGAGCGACGCGCTCGACAAAGGCGACGAGAAAACGACCGCGCGGCTGATCGAGGTGATCGGCAGCGTGTCGAAGACGGGCGACGACTACACACAGCTCGCATTGCGGCTGAAGACGCTGCGGCAAGCCGCGCCGCTGCTCACGCACGCCGCCGATCTGATGCAGCAAGGCCGCGCTATCGAACCAGCCGGCGACAACGCGCTGGCGGTGTATCGACAAGTGTTGGCACTCGATCCGACCAACAAGCTGGCCGATCAAGGATTGGCGCAGATCGAACGCGATTTTCTCGATCGCGCACTCGCCGCCGCCGCGCAGGACGATTACGCCGGCGCCGACAAGATTCTCGATCAGGCCGCCGACGTGCGCCCGGGTTCGCAAAACCTGCTCGACACGCGCACGCGCATCGAAGGCATTCGTCGTCAGCGCGCGGCGAACACGATGGCGCAGGCGAACTCCGCGCTCGACGCGGGCGATCCGAATCTCGCCGAAACGCTCGCGCAAAAAGCGCTGAGCCTCACGCCGGACGTGCCGGGTATCGACGAGTTCAACAAGAAGCTGCGCAACGCGCGTCTCTACGCCAGCTTCGCGCCGGGGCAGGTAATCACCGACAAGTTCCTCGATCGTCACGGCGCAGCGCCGCAACTGGTCGTCGTGCCGACGGGATCGTTCGTCATGGGCTCGCCGGACACCGATGCCGAACATCGCCCGACCGAATCACCTCAGCGTGAAGTCAAAATCGAAACCGGTTTCGCGCTCGGTCGTGACGAGATCAGCGTCGGCGATTTCGGCGCGTTCGTCGCCGACACGAGTTATGCGTCTGATGCGGAACGAATCGGCACGTCGACCATCTACGACGAAGAATCCGGCCGACTTATCGAACGCCGCGGCGTGACGTGGCGCGACGACTATCTCGGTGTCCGCGCGACCGACGATCTGCCGGCGATCCATGTGTCGTGGAACGATGCCGTCGCGTACACGAAGTGGCTGTCCGCGCGCACCGGCAAACCGTACCGACTTCCGAGCGAAGCCGAATTCGAATACGCCGTCCGCGCCGGATCGACGACGCGTTATCCGTGGGGCGACGGCAATCCGACCAAACCGATGGAAAATCTCACCGGCGACATCGACCGCTCACCGCATTTGCGGCGCGCGTGGGCCAAGGCGTTCACGAAATACGACGATGGCTATTGGGGCCCGGCGCCGACCGGAAAATTCCCGCTCGATGCGTTCGGCCTGCGCGACATGGACGGCAACGTGTCCGAATGGACGGAAGACTGCTGGCACGACAACTACACGCGCGCGCCATCGGACAGCCACGCGTGGGTGAATCCGGGATGCGCCGCGCACGTCATTCGCGGCGGCTCGTGGGGCAGCGCGCCGGATCAGGCGCGCTCGTCATACCGCTTGGCCGCGCCCGCCGACACGCGCAGCGCGCGCGTCGGCTTTCGTGTGGCGCGCGATCTTCTCTGACGCTCAGTGCGCGGAAAGTCCGCTGGCGCCGTTGCCGAAATGCGCCGTCTGATTCAGATGCGTGCGTTCGAGCGTATCGACGGAATCGCGCTTGAGACGTTCCAGTTCGGCAACGGTGTGACACGTCGTCGACTTGAACATCGTGCCGGTCTGCAACGCTTTCGCGCAGACGATGCGCAGGCTGTCGTTCTTCGTCAGCAAGGTATTGACGCGTTCCTGACGATTGAACAAACGTAAACGATCATCATCGTTCATCGCGGCCACCGAACCGTTTTTCTCGATCAGGTCGTGCATGAACGTCAGGCCGCCCTCGACCAGCTTGCGATCGTCGTCGGAGATGTATTCGAAGCGCCCACCCTTCTGCATGTCTTGCATAACGTGATCTTCCTGGACCTGGAACGTCGCCGCGGTCTGTTTGGTCAGATCGAGCTTCGGCGTCGGATCTTCCGCCATCGCCGATGCACACACCGACAACCCCACCACGAGCCCCAAATACGCGAATTTGAATTTCATCTTTTCCTCCAGTCGACTGCGTGACACCCCAACCGCCACATACGGCATCCTTCGTACAATAACTCTCGTCGAAACGCGTCGCAAGTGGGTAAGGTCACGCAGGATTGGCCGCGCGCATCAAATCGACCGATAATCGCCGTCTCTCCACCGGCGACCGCCCAATGAACGCTCCCACCCGAATCGACACTGCGCGCATCGTGCGCGCACCGCGCGGCACGCAGTTGTCCTGCAAAAACTGGCTGACCGAAGCGGCGTTCCGCATGATCCAGAACAACCTCGACCCCGACGTCGCCGAAAAACCGAGCGAGCTGGTCGTCTACGGCGGCATCGGCCGCGCGGCGCGCAACTGGGAATGTTTCGACGCGATCCTGAAATCGCTGCGCGAACTCAACGATGACGAAACGCTGCTGATCCAGTCCGGCAAACCGGTCGGTGTGTTTCCGACGCACGTCGACGCACCGCGCGTGCTGCTCGCCAACTCGAACCTAGTGCCGCATTGGTCGACGTGGGAACACTTCAACGAACTCGATAAGAAAGGCCTGATGATGTACGGCCAGATGACGGCCGGTTCGTGGATCTACATCGGCTCGCAAGGCATCGTGCAGGGCACGTACGAAACGTTCGTCGAAATGGGTCGCCAGCATTACGGCGGAAGCCTCGCCGGCAAATGGATTCTCACCGCCGGACTCGGCGGCATGGGCGGTGCTCAACCGCTCGCGGCGAGTCTGGCCGGCGCGTGCTCGCTCAACATCGAGTGCCAGCAGAGCCGCATCGACATGCGTCTGCGCACGAAATACGTCGACGAACAGGCGAACGATCTCGACGACGCGCTCGCGCGTTTGAAAAAGTATACAAATGAACGGAAGACCGTTTCGATCGCATTGCTCGGCAACGCGGCGGAGATTTTGCCGGAGATGGTCAAGCGCGGCGTCAAACCCGACGCGGTGACCGATCAAACCAGCGCGCATGATCCGGTCAACGGTTATTTGCCGATCGGATGGACCGTCGAACAATGGTTCGAGCGGCGCAAGAGCGATCCGAGCGGCACGCGCGACGCGGCGAAAAAATCGATGCGCGTTCACGTCGAAGCCATGCTCGCGTTCCAGAAAATGGGCGTGCCGACGTTCGATTACGGCAACAACATCCGCCAGATGGCGAAAGACGAAGGCTGCACGAACGCGTTCGATTTCCCCGGCTTCGTGCCGGCGTATGTGCGGCCGTTGTTTTGCCGCGGCGTGGGGCCGTTCCGCTGGGTAGCGCTGTCGGGCGATCCGGACGACATCCTCAAGACCGATGCGAAAGTGAAGGAACTCATTCCCGACGATCCGCATCTGCACAACTGGCTGGATATGGCCGAGAAACGCATCAGTTTCCAGGGACTGCCGGCGCGCATCTGCTGGGTCGGATTAGGACAGCGGCACAAGCTCGGACTCGCGTTCAACGAGATGGTGCGCAAGGGCGAAGTCAAAGCGCCGATCGTAATCGGTCGCGATCATCTGGATTCGGGAAGTGTCGCGTCGCCCAATCGCGAAACCGAAGCGATGCGCGACGGCAGCGATGCCGTTTCCGATTGGCCGTTGCTGAATGCGTTATTGAACACAGCCGGCGGAGCGACGTGGGTCAGTTTCCATCACGGTGGTGGCGTGGGGATGGGTTATTCGCAGCACGCGGGTGTGGTGATCGTGTGCGATGGTTCCGAGGCGGCCGACAAGCGCATCGCGCGGGTGCTTTGGAATGATCCCGCGACGGGCGTGATGCGGCATGCGGACGCCGGGTATGAGGCGGCGATTGCGTGTGCGAAGGAGCAGGGGCTGAAGTTGCCCATGGTCTGATGATTGATCCGCGCGTCATTCCCGCGAAAGCACGAATCCAGTGACTGTGCTTTTTGCCCAAACAAAAACGAACTAACTCTGCGCCACGCCAGAATTATCATCCTTCTTATCGCGTCGATGCTTAAACCTCTCAAGCATCTCCGCCGAGCGCGCTCCAACCTGCCGCTCGGCCCACCGTTTCAGTACACGCGCACGCCGCTTGCCCGTTTTCGGATCGCGCACCGCCTGTTCGATATGCGAAAGCAACAAATCGACGCTCTCGCGCGACGGCTCGCCGGGCTCGCGCGCGGCAGCCCACAGATCGATCCAATCTTCGCTGCGTTCGCCGGCTTTCATCGCGCGCCGGAAATACTCGGGCTCGTGATGCCTGATGCGCAGCAGATCGATCGCCGCGGCGGCGAGCGTGACGGGGCTGAGCACCAGATCGCGTGCCGCGCCGAGGAGCAGTTTCAACTGCAGGATCGCGACCGACTTGACCAGCGAAACGGCTTTGCGTTTTGATTCGGGTTCCATCGCAACAGCGTAAAGCGTTCGCAGCGTTTTGAAAACGCCGGCTTGCGCGCCAACCGCATGAACGAAAATCTCGACAATCCCGTGTGGTCGTCCCTGACGGACGCGCATGCCGCGCTGGGACGCCGTTCGGCGCATGCCGCGCGCTATCTCGCGGATGTGGCGCCGTTCATCGCCGTCGATTCGGCATCGACGAATGCCAACGACGAGTTGATCGAGTGGGTGGCGCCCGGCGAATCGGTGTTGTTCGTCGGTCCGGTTCCGCATATGTCGGCGAGCGCGTGGCGCATCGAGCCGCTCGAATCGATCGCGCAGATGGTCAGCGACTCGAAACCGTTGTCGGCCGAAGGCGCGCATATCGTCGAATTGTCCGCGCAGCATGCCGCCGACGTGCTCGATCTGACGGCACGCGTTTATCCACATTATTTTCGACCGCGCACGACGGCCATGGGTCGCTACATCGGCATTTACGACGGCAGCAAACTCGCCGCGATGGCGGGCGAGCGAATGCGATTCGGACGATACGTCGAACTGAGTGCGATCTGCACCGATCCGGCTTACGTTGGACGCGGATTTGCGCAGCAGCTCGTGAATCGATTGGTCGCTGACATTCGCGACGCCGACCGCATTCCGTTTTTGCACGTGAGCCATCGCAACGTTCGCGCGAAGGCGTTGTACGAACACCTCGGTTTCCGGGTTCGCGTGGACATTCCGCTCGTCGCCGCGCATCGGCATGCGGCGGAAAAGCGTTGATGGAAACTTGCGTGAACTGCGGTGCGACGATCACCGGCGCGTTCTGTGCGAATTGCGGACAGAAGCGCTTCGTCGAGAGCGATCGGCGGCTCGGTCATCTTGCGCATGAGCTGATTTCGAGCGTGACCGATCTCGACGGCCGCGTCTGGCGCACGCTGCTTGCGCTGTTGTTCCATCCCGGATTGCTCTCGCGCGAATATTTCGAGGGACGCCGCGCGCGCTGGCTGTCGCCGGTGACGTTGTTCTTCGCCGCGAGCGTGCTGTATTTCGTCGTGCCGTTGCACGGCAGCGATTTCGCGCCGACGTTCGATCAGCAAGTCAGCGGAGGCATCCGGCAACTGGCGCTCGGCCCCGCTGAAAAGCCGTTGACGCCGGAGGAGGCCGAATCGACGGGCCAGATGCATTCGCCGTTCACGTCGCCGTGGATCGAACTGCGCGTGCACGAGCGCGACGCCAAACTGCGCGCCGCCACGCACGGCGCTTCCGGATACGACTATCACGACTATCGTCTCGCGTACGAAGCGAAGTCGGACGACGTCAGCAAAGCGCTGATCATGCTGCATCTGCCGTTCGCCGCCATCGTGCTGACGTTTCTGTTCCATCGCCAACGCCGTTACTTCGCCGAACACGTGGTGTTCCTGATGCACTACATGGCGTTCTACATCGTCATGCTGCAGATCGTCGTTCAATCCGACGCGTTGTACGGTCGGCTGACGCCGGCGGCGTGGGCGATTCCGGGCGCCGCGCTGGATTGGCTGATGCGTTTTCTGCTCGTGCTGTACGCGGTGCTCGCGATGCGCCGGGCTTACACGATCGGTTGGATCGCCGCGTCGGGCGCGGCAGCGGCGATGTTGGCAGGATTGGTCTTCGTGAACATCTTCATTTTCCGCACCGTTCAATTCATGGTGACGTTCGCGCTGACATAGACGTTGAATCCGCCATCGACGCACGCATGTCGATGCGATGATGCCGGCCAAACTCGCCATCCGACTCGCCATCACGGCCGACGCCGCGCTTATCGCGGAGATGTCGCGCGCTTACATCGAGCACGGACTCGGCTGGAGCTGGGATGCACGGCGCGTTGCGAACAGCATCGTGCAGCGCGAAACCAATGTCGCGGTGGCGATGGTCGGCAAGGAATTGGCCGGCTTCGGCATCATGCGGTATCGCGATAGCGATGCGCATCTTCTGCTGTTCGCGGTTCGACCGAAATTCCAGCGCAAGGGCATCGGCGCGGCGTTGTTGCGCTGGCTGGAGACGACGGCGATGACCGCAGGCGTCGATCTCGTCTGGCTCGAAGCGCGCGCGAGCAACACCGACGCACTCGCGTTCTATCGCGCCAGCGGCTATCGGCTGCTCGACACGATGCATCGGTATTATTCCGGTGTCGAAGATGCCGTGCGCATCGGCAAAGATTTGACGGAAGCGGCGCCGTCATCGCTGCAGGATCGCTGACGCGGCATTGATTGCGCGCCGAACGTCCGCACATTGGAGCATTGCCGTTCTATCGGGAAATGCCATGAGTGACACATCGCCGGTTCCTGTGAAAATCGATTTCGTTTCAGACGTCGTTTGCCCGTGGTGCGTGATCGGGCTGCGTTCGCTCGAGACGGCGTTGTCGCGCTTGGAAGGCGTGGTGCAAGCCGACATCCATATCCAGCCGTTCGAGCTGAATCCGCGGATGGCGCCGGAAGGCGAGGACATCGGCGAACATTTGCGCAAGAAATACGGATCGACGCCGGATCAGATCAAGCGCAACGGTGAAAATATTCGTGCGCGCGGCGCCGAACTCGGTTTCGAGTTCGCGATGGACAAACGGCAGCGTACATACAACACATTCGATGCACATCGACTGTTGCATTGGGCGGACGAGGAGGGCAAAGGCAAACTCCTCAAACACGCGTTGTTCGATGCGTACTTCACGCGCGGCGAAAACGTGAGTGATCGCGAAGTCCTGATGCGCGCCGCTGCATCGGCTGGTCTTCCCGCGGATCGCGCCCGCGATGTTCTGTCATCCGACGCGTACGCGACCGATGTTCGCAAGCAGGAACAGTTCTACGTGAACAACGGCGTGCAAGGCGTTCCGGCGGTGATTATCAACGACCGGCATCTCATCTCCGGCGGCCAGCCGCCGGACGTATTCGAGCAGGCGCTGCGGCAAATCGCCGGCGTCTGATCGGCTCAGGCCGGCGGTCCGAACAGCACGCGCGCGGCCTGGCGGAATCCGGTCGCGGCGCGCAGTTGCTGCCACAACCGCAGCCACGCGTGCAGCGCGATGCGCAACGGATTGTGGCTCGTCACGCGATGCACGAGTCCGAATTCGAGCGGCGCGTGGGGAACATCGCTGGCGAAACTTCCGAACAGGCGATCGAACACGATCAGCACGCCCCCGAAATTCTTGTCGATGTATTCCGGATTGCGCGCGTGATGCACTCGATGATGGCATGGCGTGTTGAGAATCCATTCGAGCGGGCCGAGTCGCGGCACGAGTTCGGTGTGCAACCAGAATTGATAAAGCAGATTCAGCGCCGCCATGACGAGCACGGCTTGCGTCGGGAATCCGATGAAGACAAGCGGTGCGAAAAACAGCGCGCCGCCGCTCAATCCCGATGTCCAACCAAGCCGATACGCGGCCGACAGGTTGTACGCGTTGCTCGAATGATGCACGGCGTGCGTGGCCCACAACCATTGCACGCGGTGGTCGGCGCGGTGCATCCAGTAGTAGAAGAATTCCAGCGCTACGAGCAGTGCGATCCATGAATACGCGTTGTTCATCGGGATCGTTGCGATGCGGATGCGCGCGACGAGTGCGAACACCGATCCGGCGACGCCGAAACCGACGATGCGGTTGACGAAGACACGAACCACCGCGTCGCCGAGCGAGGCAAAATATGAGCGCCAGTCGTACGCCTGACGGCGCGCGCGTTGTAGATACATTCCCTCGGCGGCGGCGGCCAGGATCAGAATCGCCGGCAGCACGAGCAGCGTGCGCGGCAAGGCGGTCACTGCGTTTCTTCGCGTGCAGCGTGCTTGCTGCGCAGGTATTGCGCGACTTCCTGCATCGACAGTTTGCCGTCGTGATTCACGTCGATTTCGTCGAAGTGCTTGGCCGCGCGCGGCAAACCTTTCGCGGCTTCGTCGCGGGTGAGCAGGCCGTCGTGGTCGAGATCGGCCGCGTCGAATTTCTCGCGCATCTTCGCGCCGGCTTTTTCGATGTGGGTCGGCGTCGGCGGCGTATCAGCGGCGAACGCGGCGGTCGTTGCGGCGATACTCAATGCCGCCAGCAGAAGGTTGATCCGCATAGTTTTTTCCTGTCGTTGTTGACGGATGCGGACGCGACATCGTAGTTCTCGCCGTCGAATGCGACTGTCGTCGACGTTTCCGCGTCACTTGACCAAGCCAACGCGGATCGGGACGGCCGGTTGACGTGCGTTCGCTTCACGCCCATCGCAGGACCGCCGCCAAGACTTGAGCGGCGTCGCTGCTTGCGTCCATCATGGACTCATTCGTTTGAGGAAATCGAATCATGAAAATACGTTGGCTCGCGATCGCTCTCGCACTCGTTACGTCCTGCGCTTTCGCGCGCGACAAAACGAGCGATGTCTCCGACATTCGCACGGTCGAAAAGAAATTGTGCGACGCATTCCAGAACGGCGATGCCAAAACGCTGCGCGAATACATGGATCCGCAATTCACGCAAGGCACGTCGCACGGCGAAATCGATGACTTCAAGGAGACCGTTTCCGAAGTCGAGAAGCGCGATCCGTATTACGACGAATTCCGCAATCACGACCAAACCGTCCGCGTTTACGACGACGCGGCCATCGTGATCGGCATCACGAGCGTCAAGGGCAAGTCGGGCGGGAAATCTTTCGCGGCCGATTTCAAATACACCGACACGTACATCTATCGCAGCGGGCACTGGTGGCTCGCCGCCAGCCACGCGACGCGGATCGGAAAATAGTCAGCGTTCCACGCGTTCGCGCAGCGCCATCGCGGCGGCGGGATTGCGTTCCTTCGCCGCGCTGATGAAATAGATGAACACGTCGCGCTTGCGCGCCGCAGGTGATGGCGACGTGACGTACGTCAGACCGTCCGGCGCGTGACCGGCGGCCCACGTCCGCGCATGTTCGGCCCAACGATCGAGTTCGGATTTGGTATAGCCGGTCTTGATAGTCGAACGGCTGCGCATCAATCGGGCGTAAACGAAATTGCCGGTGATGTCGGCGATCGACGGATAGTCCGGCGAATCGGTATACACGGTCGGCAGCTTGCGTTCGCGGACAAGCTGTACGTATTCATCGTTGGCAAAACTTTCGTGCCGAACTTCGAGTACGTGACGTAACGGTTTGCCGTCGAGATCGGCGGGCAGCAGGTCGAGGAAGGCGGCGAAGTCGCCCGCATCGAAACCACGGTTCGGTGGGAATTGCCACGAAATCGGTCCGAGTCGATCGCCGAGCTCGGACAATCCGCCGAACACAAACGCCTGAATCCCGCGCTTGGCGAGCGCGAGGTCGCGAACTTGCGTGATGAGGCCCGGCGCCTTCAGCGAGAAGACGAAACCTTCGGGTGTTTCGCTGCGCCACTTCGCATACGTCGCCGGTTTCTGCGCGGCGTAGAAGGTGCTGTTGACCTCGATCGCGGTCATATGACGGCTGGCGTACTCGAGTTCGTTCTTTTGCGTGAGACCATCGGGATAGAACGTCTCGCGCCACGGCGCGAATTTCCAGCCGCCGATGCCGACGCGAATTTTTCCGCTGCTTTTTGCCATGAAGATCGTCCCGGCGATTGCCGAGGACGATCATGCCATCGCGACGAATGCCGATCCATCCGGATCGCGCAGCGTCACCAGCGGTAATGCACCGTGTACGTGAGCTTCGCTTCGCCGTCGGCGGAAATCGACAGCGGAAAATCGACGGTTTGCGCATCGCGTTTCACGAAGTCGTGACTCTTCGCGGTGATCGACCAATCGCTCCAGCGATACAGATATTCGCGCACGACGACGGTTGCCGCCTCCTTCTTGCGATTGCGCACGCTCACTTCGAAACTTTCGTCGATGGTTTTTCCGGTCGTGTCGATGTGGAACGCGGTCTGCTTGCGATCGCCGACGATATCGAACGAATTGCCGAGCTTGATGTGCAATGTTTCGTTGCGCGGCGTGTGTTTGATCACATCCTCGCCGATGAATTCCAGCGCGCCGTCGCTGCTGTTCGCCTGATTCACACGTACCCGACCGGCCGGCAGCGGAACGCCGAGTTTTTCCGCTTCCTTGTTGTCGAAATCCAGATACGAGCCGACGGTTCCGTTCGACGTCGCCGCGTAACTCTGATCGGTCACCGGTCCGTACCATCCGCCGAACATCGGCGCGGCGGTGAACACCAGTTGTTTGCGGCATGCGATGGCGTGCACAGCCGGAAACAGTTCGAGTTGCTTGGTCGAATTGTCCGGCAGATCGGTGCGACGACCGAGTGTATACAAATGGTATTCCGACAACGTCGATTCCACGAAGCCGCTCGGCGATGGCGCCGCATCCATCGCCGCCATCGTCTTCATCATGCGCATCGGCGGTGGCGGCGCGGCGGGTGCGCGATTCACATCGCCGGCGACGAGCTTGAGTTGCGCGTTCGCGAAACTGCCTCCGGATTGATTGACCAGCGTCACCCACGCGGCCAGATCCATGTCGCAGGCTCCGCCGTGTTCGCGCATCGTGATGTTGTAGTCGGTCCACCACGTGACGCCTTGCGTCTGATAACTGACGCGCGTGTTTTGCTGGCCGCCGGTCTGGCTGTCGACTTTCCATACCAGCGTCGGACGCGAAATCAGTCCGCCGGGCAGCGCGGGAAATCGGATGTTGCTGTACGTATTAAGCGTCAGCACTTCACCGGTGTCGCGCTGCAGGATCAATCCGCCGTTCGCCGAAAGTAGTTTTCCGTTGAGCGTGTCGGTCTTGTCGCCGCGCAGTTGTTCGACGGTGATGGTCTGGCCGATGTAGCGATCGAGTAGCTTGGCGTTGTCGACGAGATCGTATTGATAATTCTGTTCCATCACGCGCGTGCCGGACGGATCGCTCAGCGATTCGAACGCGACCGTGGTCGGATCAATGCGTTTGGCGACGTCGGTGAAGCGCAGTTCGCCGATGCCTTGCGACAATGTCATCGAACGCGAATCGCGCACGAGTGCATAACCGGGCAAATTTTCGCCGTAGTTCGCGAGCGTCGATGTGCTGATCTGTCCCGGCTGCGCCGCGCTGTAGACAGTGAGCGAATAGTCCGGCGCATCCGCGGCGTGCGCGCAGGCGGCGGCGAGGGCGGAAACGATGGCGATGACGAGCGGACGTTGCATACGGATCTCCGATTGGGTTCATCCGTTCAACGCATGCGCGGGTCCATCGGGGTTAATGGTCTTTCCACGGATCGTAGGTGCCGAAGAACCAGAGATGGCCTTCGATGTCGCGGCAGCTATAGCCTTTGCCGCCGTAGTCTTTCGCTTCGAGCTCGTCGACGATCTCGGCACCTGCCGTTTTGGCGCGGGCGTAGTGTGCGTCGGCATCTTCGACGATGACGCACGGACATTGCGTTTCTCGGCCGCCGATTTCGTCCGGCTGCGCGATGCGTTTTCCCCATTCGCTGCCGTTGTCGGCGGATCCGAGCATGATCATGCCGTTGCCAAATGTGAGCTGCGCGTGATGAACCACGCCGCCGTCGGCATAGACCGCGTTTTTCTCGAATCCGAACGCGTTGCACAACCATTCGATCGCCGTCACCGCGTCGCGGTAGCGCAGGCTCGGAATGATCGTGGATGTCGTGTTGCCGGCTCCGGTGCTCATTCGCGATCCTCTGTGAAGCGGGACACAAACGCGGCATCGAGGGGTTGTCATCGGCCGCGTCAACGCCCACACTGTACGCCGTTCATGTGAACGGAAAAGGTGCCGGTGGCCACACTCGACCTGTTCAAGCGATTTTTCGGGCCGCAGGAGCGGCGTGAAAAACCACGCGTCAATGCCCGCGAAGGCACAACCGTACTGATCGTCGACGATTCGCCGACGATCGTCGCGTTGCTGAAGAAAATCCTGCAGCAGAACGGCATCTCCACGCTGGAGGCGAACGACGCGGAAACCGGCGTCAAGATCGCCTACGCGCAGCGGCCGAATCTGATTTTCCTCGACATCGTTTTGCCCGGCATGAACGGTTTCGCCGCGTTGCGCCAGTTGCGCAAGGATCCGGCGACGCGCGAGATACCGGTCATCATGATCAGCGGCAACGAGCAGGCGACCGAGCAGTTTTACGCGCAACGCATCGGCGCCGATGACTTCATGAAGAAACCTTTTTCGCGATCCGAAGTTTTCGCGCGCATCGAACGCCTGCTCGACGCGGACATGACGCCGAAACGTCCGGCGCCGCACATGTCGCAGTTCACCGTGCGCTGATTCCGATGCGTTGGCGGGTGCTGTGGGTGTGCGTTCCGATGGTCGTTGCCGGATGCGTGCCGTCGACCCGGCCTTCCACGACACCGTCCGCCGAACCGCCCGCCAAAGTCGCGCCGGGCCGGTTCGAACAGGTCGATGGACGCGGCGCGGACCTGATTGCCGAATTGCGCGCTGCGCCGGCGAAATCGCCCGAATTCATCGACAGCAATTCGGCGGTAAAGGACGAGCAGACGCTGTCCGCGAAAGGCTACGTCAAAGTAGCCGACGGCTACTACGCCGGCATCGACGCCGACGCGAACGCCTGGCTGCAGAAACAGGGCAAGGCCATCGGCGCGGACAAAGTGTACTTCTATACCGTGGAGCCGGACGCGCAGACCAAGGCGCCTTCGCTTCACGCCGTGTATTACGTGCGTTTCAAGTTGCCGTTCGGTGCGAGTTTTCGCGATCTCAATCCGACCGAGCGCGAACAGGTCGGCGCGAGCGGCGTGCGCATCGGGAAGGTGATCGGTGGATCACCGGCGGCCGACGCGAATCTGCGCGGTGGCGACATCGTCCTGAAGATCGGCACCGAAAGCATCGCGGGTCGTACGGCGTTCGAAAAACTCTTGCGAAATCACATGGGCAAGCGCGTCACGCTCACGATCAGCCGTAACGGCAACGTCACGACGAGGCTGGTTCGACTCGGCGTGCTCGCGAGCGAACTCAACAAATCACATTGAATCGTGCGCTAGAAACGGTCGACGAATTCGACGGCCGCCTCGAGGTCGCGCGCGGAAACTTCGATGAGGTCGTGCACCTTGTCGAGCGTCGCGCGATGCGGCGTTTCCACTTCGATGCGGTAGACCGACGCGCCGAGATCGTCCGGCAATTGCAGCGATGTGGAATCATCGCGCAGCGTAGGCATTTCGTCGTCGACTTCCTCGACGCGCTCGAGTTCGTCCACGCCGTTGAGCGTGGCGATGATGGCGTCGGCGGCATTGCGGTTGCCGGTCACGCGAAGTCGCAAAATGGGCATGCACGTCTCCTTGTCGCGTTGTGCCTTCACTGGCAAATGTATTGAAGCAGTCCCAAGATGCACGGACAATAAACGGCATTCACGAATCATCACAAAAAAGGGGAACGGCCATGCGGCACACAGTGATCACGGCGATGGCGATGACAATGCTGACTGGCGTCGTTCACGCCGCCGACGCGCCGGCCAAGCCGATCACATCGGCCGACATCATCGCCACCTCGAAACCGTCCGACTGGCATGCGGTCGATCCGCAGCAGACGTTGTATCTCGATTTGCCGCAGGGCCGCGTGGTCATCGAACTCGCGCCGGAATTCGCGCCGAATCACGTGAAGAACATCAAGACGCTCGTCGCCGAAAAATATTTCGACGGGTTGCAGATCCTGCGCGCGCAGGACAACTACGTCGTGCAATGGGGCGACCCGCACGGCGACGCACGCGCCGGCGACAAGGACAAACCGAAATCGCTGGGTAGCGCGAAGAAAACCCTAAAAGCGGAATTCACCACCGCGCAGGACCACATTCCCTTCACCGCGCTGCCGGATCGCGATGGCTATGCGCCGCAAACCGGATTCTCCGGCGACTTCGCCGCCGCGCGCGATCCGAAAGCCGGCACGACATGGATGACGCACTGCTACGGCACGGTCGGCGTCGGCCGCGACATGGATGCCGATTCCGGCGGCGGCGCGGAACTGTACGCCGTCATCGGCGGCGCGCGTTGGCTGGATCGCAATATCACCGTCGTCGGGCGCGTGGTGCAGGGCATGGAAATCTTGTCGAGCATGCCGCGCGGCGGCGGCGCGATGGGTTTCTACGAGAAGCCGAACGAGCGCACGACGATCAAGTCCGTGCAACTCGCGGCCGATGTACCGGAAGCGCAGCGCGTGAAACTCGACATCATGAAAACCGGTACACCGACGTTCGCGGCACTGGTCGAATCGCGCCGCAACCGTCGCGACGAATGGTACAAAGTGCCGTCGAACTACATCGACGTGTGCGGCATCACCATTCCGGTACGCCCGGCGAAATAGGGAAATCCTCGCGTTTTCGAGAGTTGCCGATGAGGCATGACTTTCTGCCCATACGCTAGTATCAACTAAGCACTACCATTAACTCCACGCTACCGTCTTCGTGGCATGGACACCGACAACCTACAGAAGAAATTCCAGAAGGAACTGAGCACCGGCACGACCGCGCTGGTGTTGCTCGTCGTGCTGTCCAAAGCAAAAGAGCCGATGTACGGCTATCAGATCGCGAAACGCCTCGAGCAAAGCGCCAACGGTGCGCTGAGCGGGAAGCAAAGCGCGCTGTATCCCGTGCTTCGCAATTTGTGCGCGGCCGGATTGCTCAAGAGTCATATCGAGCCGTCCGATAGCGGACCTCCGCGTCGTTATTACGCGATCACAGCGTTGGGCCGAGCCGCCGCCGAACACTGGACGAGCACCTGGACCGCCACCCGCAAATTCGTCGATTCCGTTTTGAAAGGAGCTGTGTGATGCCGATTCCGACCACCATCAACGAATATCTCGCGCAGCTCAACACGGCGCTCGCCGATGCCGATCCGGCCTTGCGTCAGGATGCGCTGTACGACGCCGAGGAATATCTGCGCTCCGAACTCGCCGAACATCCCGACTGGGACGAGGCGACGATGCTTGCGCACATCGCGACGAGTTACGGCGCGCCGGAGGAAGTCGCCGACATTTATCGCGACAAGGAAGTGCAGGTCGAAAATGCGTTGCGATCGCCGGTGAAAAAACCGTCGCGGACGTCGTGGGGAAAATTCTTTGGCGTGCTTGCCGATCCGCTGGCGTATTCGTCGCTGTTCTACATGATCCTTTCGCTCGCGACCGGAATTTTCTATTTCACGTGGGTGATCACCGGATTGAGTCTGTCGTTGTCGCTGTGCATCCTCATCATCGGCATTCCGTTCGCGGTGTTGTTCGTCTCGACCGTGCGCGCGCTCGCACTGATGGAGGGGCGGTTGATCGAAACGATGCTCGGCGAGCGCATGCCGCGCCGTCCGTTGTATGCGGATCGTGGCAAGCCGTTCGGATCGCGCGTGAAAGCGATGTTCACCGATCCGCGCACGTGGTCCACGATGCTGTACATGATCGTGAAGCTTCCGCTCGGTGTGCTTTATTTCTCGATGGCGACGATCGGGCTTTCGCTGTCGCTCGCGATCGCGCTGAGTCCGATCACATATGCGCTCTTCGGCATGGGTCTGGTCAACGTGAACAACTGGCATCTCGGACCGCCGCTATGGGCCGAACCGTTCATGCTCATCATCGGCGTATTGGTGCTGTGCGCGACGCTACATCTGGCGCGCGGCGTGGGTCATACCCAAGCCGCGCTGGCCAAACATTTCCTCGTGAAGACCGCGCAGTATTAAGCGTATTTCTTGATGAAGTCGCGCACGTCCGGATAAACCACTTCGCGCCAACGGCGTCCGCTGAAGATGCCGTAGTGACCGGCGCCTTTCACGGTGAGATGGCGCTGGTCGGCTTTCTTGATGCCTTTGCACAAGCCGTGCGCGGCTTTGGTCTGTCCGAGACCGGAGATGTCGTCGAGTTCGCCTTCGATGGTGAACAGCGCGACGTTCTTGATGTCCTGCGGCTTCACGAGTTCGTCGTGCACGCGCCATTTTCCGCGCGGCAACGCGTGTTCCTGGAACACCGTCTTGATCGTGTCGAGGTAATACTCGGCCGGCATGTCGAGCACGGCGTTGTATTCGTCATAGAAGCGGCGATGGCCTTCGGCGTCTTCGAGATCGCCCTTGCACAGGTTTTCGTAGAAATCCCAGTGCGACATGAAATGCCGGCTTGGATTCATCGCGATGAATCCCGCATGCTGCAGAAATCCCGGATAAACACGACGGCCGAAACCGGGATAGTTCGACGGCACTTCCTGCACGACCGTGTTCTCGAACCACGATAGCGACTTGGTGCTTGCGAGATCGTCGACCTGCGTCGGACTCTCGCGCGTATCGATCGGACCGCCCATCATGATCATCGAGCGCGGCAATGCTTCGCCGTTCGACGCCATCAGCGAAATCGCGCCGAGCACCGGTACCGTCGGCTGGCACACGCTCATCACGTGCAGATTCTTCGCGCCGATATGACCGATGAATTCGCGGATGTAATCGACGTAATCGTCGAGATGGAAACCGCCGAGATCGGCCGGCACCATGCGCGCGTCGAGCCAGTCGGTGATGTAGACGTCGTGTTCCTGCGCCAACGCGCGCACGGTGTCGCGGAGCAGCGTCGCGTGATGGCCGGAAAGCGGCGCGACCACGAGGACCGACGGCGACGCGGTGATTTTCTTCAGGATCGCCGGATCGTCCGCATAGCGCTTGAAGTGCAACAAATTGCAAAAAGGCTTGGCGACTGCGACTTTTTCCACAATGGGAATTTCGGTTCCGTACGCCTGCACGGAATGGATGTCGAACACCGGCTTTTCGTAGTCCTTGACCAAGCGGAAGGCCAGTTCGTAATTCGCCGCGATGCGCGGCGCGCCCGGCAGATTCGACAGCCAGCTATCCGGCGCGGAAAACATCTTCGCCGCCGTCTGCGACCAGGACACCATCGGATTCATCAGCGCCCGGTTGAACTCGTGCCATTGATAGAGCATTGAAAACCTTGTTATAAGCGAACGGACGATTGTCACCTATTTTGTGCTGCATTGCGACAATGCAATGGTCCTATCGACGGGAAAACCATGCCTGATCAGTCTTTTATCGACCTGAAGATGCATCCCTTTACCGCGATTCCCGGACTGCCGTTCTCCGAAGCGGTGGAGGCGGGAAAGCTCGTGTTCCTGTCCGGGCAGATCGGCAGCGGCGCCGACGGCAAGCTCGTCGCGGGCGGTATCAAGGCCGAAACGCGGCAGACGCTCGCGAACATCGCCGCCGTGCTGCAGCGTCTCGGCCTGTCGATGGATCGCGTGGTGAAAGTCACAGTGATGATGGCCGACATGACCGAGTGGTCGGCGATGAACGAGGAATACGTCGCGGCGTTCGGCAAACATCTACCGGCGCGGAGCGCGTTCGGGACGTCGGGTCTGGCGATGCATGCGCGCGTCGAGATCGAATGTATCGCGCTGCGTAAATGAGATCCAGCCGCTTCTCAGATCGGAAACCCGCGAGTAGACTCGAAGTCAGTTGTTCTCGCGGAGGAAGGGGTTGAAGCCTACCGATATTCGCGTTCCCGATTACTTTCATAAAGTCGTCGATTGCCAGTGGGCTTGCCCCGCACA
>DATBAU010000009.1:0-10678 GCA_036271355.1 Rudaea sp.
AACGCTGTCGCGCACGACACTCGGTTCACTTACGGTCGGCGATGGTGTGAATCTCGAAAAATCGCTGCGCTTGTCCGATCGTCTCGGCGGCCATCTCGTTTCGGGACACGTCGATGCGCTCGGCCGCGTGATTTCCGTCGAACCCGACGCGCGCTCGCAACGCTGGCGATTCGAAATCCCCGCACACCTCGCGAAATACATCGCGGCGAAAGGATCGGTGTGCATCGACGGCGTGAGCCTGACGGTCAACGATGTCGATGCGAACACCTTCGGCGTGAACTTGATTCCGCATACCATCGCCGTGACGTCGTTCGCCGACAAAAAAATCGGCGATGCCGTCAACATCGAAGTCGATCTGATCGCGCGCTATGTCGAACGCATGTATTTGAGCGATCGTCCATGATCGCGAAACGCAAAAAGCGCCCGTCCGTGAGCGGACTTTTCGTACGAGCGTCGCCATGAGTTTCGCGACCATCAACGAACTGATCGACGAAATCCGCGCGGGACGCATGGTCGTCATCGTCGACGACGAAGACCGCGAAAACGAAGGCGACCTCATCATGGCCGCCGAGAAAACGCGGCCCGAAGACATCAATTTCATGGCGCGTGAAGCGCGTGGACTGATCTGCCTTTCGTTGACGCGGCAACGCTGCGAACAATTGCGCCTGCCGCCGATGGTCAGCGACAACGGATCGCGCCACCACACCAATTTCACCGTGTCGATCGAAGCAGCCGAAGGGGTCACCACCGGCATTTCCGCGCACGATCGCGCACATACGATCCGGACCGCCGTGCGCGCCGACGCGACAGCGAGCGATCTCGTCCAACCCGGCCACATTTTCCCGCTCGCTGCTCAACCCGGCGGTGTGTTGACGCGCGCCGGACACACCGAAGCCGCGACTGATCTCGCGCAACTCGCCGGCTTCGAAGCGGCCGGCGTGCTCGTCGAAATTCTCGCCGCCGACGGCACGATGGCGCGTCGTCCGCAGCTCGAAAAATTCGCGGCCGCGCACGGATTGAAAATTGGCAGCATCGCCGACTTGATCCGCTATCGCCTCGAAACGGAAATGACGATCGAACGCGTGGGCGAGCGCGATGTCGAAACCGAGTTCGGTGCATTCCATCTCGTCGAATACCGCGATCGCCTCACCGATCTCGTGCACTACGCGCTCGCGCGCGGCGTTATTGACGACAACGAACCCGTGCTCGCACGCGTGCACGTTCACGATTTTCTGCCGGACGTGCTCCATCTGAAAGGCGAGGGCAGCACGTCGATCGCCACCGCGCTGCGCCATGTCGCGGCGCGTGGACGCGGCGTCGTCGTCGTCCTGAACGAACATCCCGACACCAGCGCCGCGCACGCGGCCAACCGCGAATGGCGCCGCCACGGCCTCGGCGCTCAAATCCTCCACGATCTCGGCGCACGCCGGCTGATCGTGCTCGGAACGCCGCGCCGATTCCTGGGACTGAGCGGATTCGGTCTCGACGTGGTCGGCTACGAACAACCTGTAAACTAGCGCCATGTCCGATTACGCCGGCGAACAACGCGTCCATGCCGACGCGCGCTTCGCCATCATCGCCAGCCGCTGGAGCCCCGACATCGTCGACGCACTCATCGACGGCGCGCGCCGCACGCTGCGCGACGACGGCGTCGCCGACGCGATGATCGATCTCATCCGCGTGCCCGGCGCATGGGAAATTCCCGCCGCCGCCGCCAAACTCGCGCAAGGCGGACGTTATGCCGCGATCATTGCGCTAGGTTGCGTCGTGCGCGGCGACACACGGCATTACGAGCACGTCGCCGACGGCTGTGCAGACGGTTTGATGCGCGTCTCCGTCGATCACCGCCTGCCGGTGCTCAACGGTGTACTCGCCGTCGAAATGCACGAAGATGCGCAAGCCCGCGCCGGCGGCGCACACGGCAACAAAGGCGCCGATGTCGCGCACGCCGCGATTGAAATTGTGGATTTGTGGAAAAAGTTATGAGCAAGCCGCATCGTCCCGATGGCATCGATCTCGCCGCCCGCTCGCGCGCGCGCCGCCGCGCGACGCAGGCGCTGTACGCCTGGCAGGTAAGCGGCAATCCGATGTCCGCCGTGATCGAGGAGTTCCGTCACGAGCAGGACATGGAAATCGCCGACCTCGACTATTTCGAAGATTTGCTGCGCGGCGTCGATACACATTGCGCCGACATCGACGCCGGCCTCGTGCCGTTCCTCGACCGCGACATAGCACAAGTCGATCCCATCGAACGCGCAGTCTTGCGTTTGTCCGCGTACGAATTGCGTTATCGGCCCGACGTGCCGTATCGCGTCGTGCTGAACGAAGCGATTGAAGTCGCCAAACGATTCGGTGCCGAGCATGGCCACACGTACGTCAACGGCGTGCTCGACAAAGCGGCCAAGGAATGGCGCGGTGCCGAGCAACGCACATCACGCGATTGAGCCGGGCAGAAATTAATGCCGCACGTATCAAACTCGCTGGTAGTCGTATTTTTCATCATCGTCATAGCTGCGGTCGTAGCTGCTCTTTTTAAGGGACGCGTCGCCGATGTGTGGCCGTTTGAAAAGCGACATGTCCTTTCCGAACCGGAGCAAATCGTTTACTGGCGTTTGCTGAAAGTGGCCCCGCACTTCGTGGTTCTCGCGCAAGTTTCGTTGAGTTCGCTGGTCGCCGTGAAGCGCGGAACCCACAACCGGCAGGCGCACTGGAATAAGATTTCGCAAAAGAGCGTCGATTTCGTTTTGTGCAGAAAAGATGGCAGTGTCCTCGTGGTCATTGAGATCGACGACCAGTCACACCTTTCTGCAAAGCGTTTAGAAACGGATCGAATTAAGAACAAGATTCTTGAGGCCGCCGGCGTTCCGATCCTTCGCTGGAAAGCTACTCCGTTGCCGAGTGAGGACATGATGCGTTCGGACATTGCGGCACTTACAACATCTGAGTCTTTGCGCGTAACAGTGGACGACAAATTGTCGCGTGGGTGAATTTTCGCTCATAGATCTGATCCGCGAACGCTGCGCGATAACGCGCGACGACGTACGAATAGGCATCGGCGACGACGCGGCGGTTTTGACGGTTCCTCCGAATCATCAGCTTGTCGTGAGCATGGACACGCTGATCGATGGCGTGCATTTCCCTTCCGGTACATCGCCCTTCGATATCGGCTGGAAATCGCTTGCGGTCAATCTTTCCGACCTCGCGGCGATGGGCGCGACGCCGGCGTGGGCGACACTGGCGCTGACGTTGCCCAATGCCGATAGGAACTGGGTTTCGGAATTCTGCGACGGATTTTCCGCGCTCGCCGGCGAATACAAGCTGGCGCTCGTCGGCGGCGATACGACACGCGGATCGCTGTCGATGACGGTGACCATTCACGGATTCGTGTCCGATGGCGCGGCATTGCTTCGCAGCGGCGCGCGGGTCGGCGATTTCGTGTTCGTCACCGGAACGCTCGGCGATGCGGCGGCGGCATTGCGACGTTTGGCAGACGCATCGACCGACGATGCGCTTGTGCGCCGACTCAATCGACCGACGCCGCGTGTCGCGCAAGGTCTTGAGTTGCGCGGTCGTGCGCGGGCGTGCATCGATATTTCCGACGGATTGCTCGCGGATCTCGGCCACGTCTGCACAGCGAGCGGCGTCGGCGCGGAAATCGATGTGGACAGTTTGCCGGCGTCGCCGGAATTGCTGTCGGCGTTCGCGCGCGATGAACGTCATCGGTTGCAGCTCGGCGGCGGTGACGATTACGAGTTGTGTTTCACGGCGCCCGAAGCGGTCGCGCGCGTATTGCTCGAAGATCTGGCGCGCAGCGGGTGTGGCGCGACGCAGATAGGCAGAATCGTCGCGGGATCGGGCGTTCGTGTCGTCGATGCGAAGGGTGCGGCGGTGGACGTCGGCGTTTCGGGTTGGGATCATTTCCGCGCATGAGCGTTTCGGTCGAACAACGGCGAATCTTGTTTTCGCATCCGGCGGGATGGATCGCGCTGGGCATCGGCAGCGGTCTGAGTCCGGTCGCGCCGGGAACGGCGGGTTCGCTTGCTGCGCTCGTTCCGTGGCTGATCGTGCGCGGCGGCGGTCCGGTTTTCTATGCGGTGTTTTTGATCGCGACGTTCGCGCTCGGCGTATGGGCATGCGATTGGGCCGTGCGCAAAACAAATGTCGAGGATCCGTCCTTCGTCGTCTGGGACGAATTCGTCGGGCAATGGATCGCGCTGCTGCCGCTCGTGATTCTCCTGCGCAGCGCGTGGTGGATAATTGTCGGTTTTATACTTTTCCGCATTTTCGACATCTGGAAACCGTGGCCGGTTTCGCTGGCCGATCGCGATGTTGCTGGCGGACTCGGCGTGATGCTCGACGACGTCATCGCCGGCGCGTACGCGGCGGTTGTGCTTGGCGCCGCGTTAGCGATGATCGGTTAGTTCGGAAAGTGGCAATCCGCGCAGTCGCGGTGCTTCGCGCTTGGCATCGGGTTTCGGCGCGAGATCGTCGTCGTATGAATTCCATTGTCCGTTGGCGACGAACCAGAACGTATCGTCTGTGAGCACGCCGAGGCTTGGTTCTTCCCCTGGCATTTCGCGCCATCGGCGCACGTCGGTGATCGCGTCGCCCTTGCCGAGCGTGATCGCGAGAATACGCGGCGTCTTCGTTCCGTTCTGCACGGCGATGAGCTGGTTGCGATAGGAATACAGCCCGTCGACGCCGCGCACTTCGCCGCCGCTGGGTACGGTGAGTTGCGTTGCGACGCCGTCCTTCAGCGCGATTCGCCATAGGCCGGTCGGATAATCCGCCAGATAGATCGAGCCGCGCTGTTTCGACGTTGCCGTCCCTTGCGGCGATGCGAATTTTCCCGCCGGAACGATCGTCGTGAAACGATGCGTGACGGTGTCGAATCGCCAGATCCTGCCGGTGCCGCTGTCGCTGGTCACAATCGTGCGCGCGTCGAGGATGAGCAGGTCGCCGAGGTTCATGCGCGGATCGGTTTCGGGCAACGGCCAGTTGCCGATGCGATGACCATCGCGCGTCGACCACGCGGCGATGCCCGTCGATGTGTTGGCTTTGAAGGCGTGACCGAAACTCGTCCACGCGGCCCACACCGTTTTCGACGCGCGATCGACGTGCAGTCCGAGAACGCTGCCGGGCGCGTCGGCGAATTCGGTCGAATGGCCGTCGTTCGGATCGACCGACGCGATGCGATGTTCGCGAATGCCGCTCACGAGAAATCGTTTATGCGTTGCGTCCCACGCAACGCCTTCGGGTAGGAAATCGCGCGGCAAATCGGTTGCGATTTCGCGCGCAGGCGCGGCTTGCATCGCCACGAGAAGCAACATCGAACTGATCAGCATCGTCGGTCCTCCGCCATGCGCGGAGCTTCGCGGCGCGCGCGTCAGTCCGCGACTGCCGGAAGTAATTTTTGGGGATTGAGGATGCCGTCCGGATCGAATTGCGCTTTGATGCGGCGCATGAGCGACAGCGCGTTCGCGTCGATGGCACGGCTGAGGAAATCGCGTTTTGCGAGGCCGATGCCGTGTTCACCGGAGAGCGTGCCGTCGAGCGAAATCACGAGATCGAAAACATCGTTGAGTGCTCTGTCGGCGCGGCGATGTTCGTCGTCGGTGCGCGGAAGCAGGTTTACGTGCACGTTGCCGTTGCCGGCGTGTCCGAAACTGACGATCGGGACGTCGTGTCGTCTGGCGATGTCGCGCAATCCATCGATGAGATCGGGCAAGCGCGAAACCGGCACGACGACATCTTCGTTGATCTTGTTCGGCGACAACGAACGCAACGCGGGCGACAGCGCTTTGCGAGCAGCCCACAGCGTTTCGGTGTCGCGCGCATTTTTTGCGAGACGTACGTCGATCGAACCGTCGCCGCGCGCGGCCGTGGCGATTGCGTCGGCGGCATGATCGAGTTCCGCGTCGTTGCCGTCGATTTCGATGATGAGCAGTGCGCCGGAGTCGGGCACGTCGTGACCACCGTGATCGCGCGACATTTTCAGCGATTGATCGTCGAGGAATTCCAGCGCGCACGGCACGACCGGTTGCGTCATCACGCGCGCGACGGCGGCCGCGGCGGAACGCACGTCGCGATAGGTCGCACTCAACGTGCGTTTGGCAGGTGGCTTCGCGGTGAGTTTGAGCGTGGCTTCGGTGATGAGCGCGAGCGTACCTTCCGCGCCGATGAGCAGGCGCGTCAGGTCGTAACCCGTCGCGCCTTTCGTCGTGTACGTGCCGCAGCGGAAATCCTCGCCGGTGCCAGCGACGGCGCGCAAACCGAGCGTGTTCTCGCGGCAACTGCCGTACTTCACCGCACGTGGACCGGCCGCGTTGCACGCGAGATTTCCGCCGATGGAGCAAAACGGGCTCGATGTGGGATCGGGTGGCCAGAAAAATCCGTGCGCGGCGAGCGCAGTTTGCAGATCGCCGTTGAGCACGCCGGGTTCGACGATGGCCATGCGGTTGTCGGTGTCGATGCGAACGATGCGGTTCATGCGCTCGAACGATACGACGACGCCCGCTTGCACCGGCACCGTCGCCCCCGTGGTGTTGGTGCCGCGACCGCGCGCGACGACGGCGATACGTGCTTCGCGGCATGCGCGCACCAACGCGACGACTTGCTCGTGCGTCGTCGGGAAAACTACTGCGTCGGGCTGTGCTTGGCGGCGCGAATTGTCGTAGCTGTAGCTCAGGCATTCCGCTGCATCGGTCGTCATCGCGTCGCCGGGAAAAATCGCGCGCAAACGATCGATGGCGGCGGACGCGAGCGGCACGGTCAATCCGTGTATTCGAAAACCTTGACGACGCGGTCGATGCCGTTGACGTCGCGCACGATCTGCACGGCGGCTTCGGCTTCGTCGTGGCGGACCGAGCCCATCAGGTACGCGCTGCCGTTGCACACGGTGACGTTGACGCGCGAGGCGTCGAAACCGGGCATGCTGGTGATGTCGAGCAGGGCGGTTTTCACGCGCAACGTCATCGCGTTGTCTTGCCGGCGGCGCCAGAAGCCTTCGGGTTCGGCGACGATTTCGATTTCATTGACGATACGCGTCGCATCGCTGTTCGCGCGCGCGATGTCTTCGGCACGGCGCTTGAGTTCCGGCGTCGCCGCTTGCCCGATCAGCAGGACGGTGCCGTTGTACACGACCGCTTTCACGCGGTAGTTGCCGCGCACGAGGTCTTTGTCCTGATTGATGTGATCGTAGATCGTGAGCTGCGTTCTGCGATCGTCGACGACGGTTCCGGTTCCGCGCCGATCGTGTATCGCGCTCGCTCCGGCGACCGCGCCGCCGGCCACGGCGAAAATGCAGCCGTGCAGCAGCGGAGTGAGTAAAAGGATAAAAAGCAACTTTGTATATTTCATCGGTCTCAGCATGTTATCAGTAGGCCTCGAACGCGCCTCTCACCCAGTCGAAGGCCGGATTGTCCGGCGTGCCGCGGCAACCTACGACATCGAACCTGCACGCCGCATTAGCGAGCGACGGATTCGCCTGCAGGTACATCGACGCCGCGCGTTGCAGCTTCATTTGCTTGGAGGCGCCGACCGACGCCACTCCGTCACCCGTTTTGCGATAGCGCGATTCGATGAAGACGACGCAGTCGCCATCGCGCATGATCAGGTCGATCTCGCCGTAGCGACAGAAATAATTGCGCGCCAGCGAACGCAATCCCGCGCTGCGCAACCATGTTTCAACGGCGCTTTCCCACGCCAATCCCGTTTTGCGCATCCGTGACGTCTCATTGCTGCACGCTGCTCATCTGCAACGCACCGTTGACCGGCCGCGCCGCACCGTTGTCGAATTGCGCCCAGCTCAGCAGGCGCTGGATGCGGCCGTCGTTGTCCTCGGCGAGCTGTCCGGTCGCGCCGGGCAGATAACTGCCGCGATGCTGCATCAGCCAGTCCATGTACGGCACGAGCGCGTAGGCATCGAGGCCCATCGCGAAAAGACGTCCGCCGGCGCCGCGCGCGCTGTCGAGATTTTTCGAGATGGAACTGTGCTGCGGCACGCCGGGCACGACGTCGAACAGCCATGGCGCATCGCAGAATTCGACGCCGTTGAGATCGCGATCCAGACCCGGGTTGTAGTCGCCGCCGTAAATGTGCGACGTGGCGAAAACCGGAATGCCGGTGAAGCCGGCGAGTTTGAGTTGCGGCAGCAACAGACGCGCTTGCTGGGGACGCATGGTGATGAAGATGCCGACATCGCTCTCGATCGCCGGCGCATCCGGCAACGGCGCGGCGCCGGGCAGCGACGGCGCGGTGCCGGTGCGCGACACGCTGCTCATCGCTTTGGCGATCATCGTGGCGAAATTGACTTCGGTGTCGTTCACACGCGCTTCGCCGAGGATCTGGCCGTTGCGGCTTTCGAACTGCGCGCGGAACGCGAGTGACGCGCGTTCGGCCCAGTCCGGCGTGGCCGCGATGATCACGGCGCGCGAAACGCCGCGTTCAAGCATGTGTTCGGCCGCTTGTGCGCCTTCACTGTCGGGCGTGAGTCCGAAGGTGGCGCTTCCGGCCGGCGGAATCTCGCCGCGATCGGGCTGGTTCAGCGCAAGCACGGGCACCGGCAGACGGCCTTGCGCAAGGATCGCGGAAACCGCATCGCGCGTGAGCGGACCGACGATGCGGTCGGCGCCGTCTGCGACGGCGTGCTGATACGCGGTGACGGCTTCGAGCGGCGCTCCGCCGGAATTGTAAATGTATATTTCTGCGCGTTGTGGATTCGTATCGGCGAAATGCGCGGCGAAGAAACCATCGCGTATCGGTTGCGCGACGGCGCGCAAAGGTCCGTCGTCGGGTAAAAGCAGCGCGATGCGATGCGACGCGCGATAGCCCTCGCGCTGCGTGCCGCCTTGCGTGTTCGGGACCATCGTGCCGACGGGTGCGTCCGGCCGCAGCACGACTTGCGGAAGCGGTTCGTTACCGCCGCGGCGCAGTGCCTGATCGAGCCAGCGTCGGAAGGGATCGCCCTGCGGCAACGACGCGGCTTGCGCTTTGAGTGTCGGCGGCGGCGCTTGTTGCAGCGTCGCGATGATCTGCTGTTCGTTCTGCGCGCGATCGGAGCCGGTGAGATAACGATCGAGCTCGGTGCGCGTGCGTGCGCTATTGATCGGATCGTTGTTCGCGGCGAACGCGCGAGAGCGCAACTCGAGCGCGCGGACGTGGAGATTGGGTCCGACCGTCGCATCCAGACGCGCCATGTCGAGTGCCTGCAGCGCCTGCTGCGGCGCGCGGTGCGACAACGCGATTTCCGCTTGCACCAGCGACAGCCTAACGCTTTCTTCCGGATTCAATCGCTGCGGCTTGATGCCGGACAGCGCCTGTGCGGCCTGATCGAGTTCGCCGTTCTCGCGATACGCTTCGGCGGCGCGCAGCTTGTAGTGTGCCGCGTCGCGCGGGTTCGCGTAGGAAACGTTGAGGAAGAGTTGCGCGGCGTGATCGAGGTCGCCTTGGTTGTAGGCCTGTTCAGCGGCGGCCGCATCGGCGAACGGCGCTTCGTCTCGCGTCGGCGTCTCGCCGCATCCGGCCAGCAGCACGCAGGCCGCTATGAGTGCGTGACGAGAAAAACGGGACAGACGTTGCCGGTTCATGACCGCTCCTGGTCGTTCGCTTCGCAATGATACCGGATCGATCGCGCGGCGCGTGTCGCCAGACGCGCTAAGCTTGTGTCTTCGTTCACGGAGAAATGGTGATGGCGGGTGCCGGCAAATTGTGGGTGGTCGCCACGCCGATCGGCAATCTCGACGATCTGTCACCGCGTGCGCGCGACGTGATGGCGAGCGTCGATCTCATCGCCGCCGAAGACACACGTCACAGTGCGCAACTGCTTCGACATTTCGGCATTACGACAAAATGCGTGTCACTGCATGAGCACAACGAACGCGAAGCGAGCGGCGATATGGTCAAGCGAATGCAGAACGGCGTATCGATCGCGCTGATCAGCGACGCGGGCACGCCGTTGATCAGCGATCCCGGATTTCGTCTCGTGCGCGCGGCGCGCGAAGCGGGTATCGAGGTCAGCACGACACCCGGCGCATGCGCAGCGATCGCGGCGTTGTCGGTGGCGGGATTGCCGTCGGATCGTTTCGTGTTCGAGGGATTTCTGCCGACGAAATCGATGGCGCGGCGAACGCATCTGGAATCGCTTCGCGCGGAATCGCGCACGCTGATTTTCTACGAGTCGAGTCATCGCATCGTCGACACCTTGCGCGACGCGGCGCAGGTGTTCGGCGAACGGCAGGCAGTCGTCGCGCGTGAGTTGACGAAGTTGTACGAGACGGTGCTGATCGGTTCGCTCGCGGAATTGCTGACGCGCGTTGAGAGTGATTCCGATCAGCAGCGTGGCGAGTTTGTCTTGATCGTCGCGGGATCGAATGACGATAGCGAAACCATGCGTCTCGTCGAAGGACGCCGCGTTTACGACATTCTGCGGCGGGAGTTGCCGCCGGGACGCGCGGCGAAAGTTGCCGCAGAAATCACCGGCGCGCCGCGAAACGCGCTTTACAGCGTGGATGGCGGCGATACGCGGTAGAATGCAGGCGGAGTCGGCCAGACAGTCGCGGCCTCAACTGGAAACGGGAGAGGGCGAGGAAAGTCCGGGCTCCGCAGGGCAAGGTGCCAGGTAACGCCTGGGCGGCGTGAGCCGACGGAAAGTGCAACAGAGAACAGACAGCCGAACGGC
>DATBAU010000010.1:0-13516 GCA_036271355.1 Rudaea sp.
TCGTCCTGCTCCCGGTATCTGCCGCTCTGGTTTTTCAGTACCATGCGCAACCCCTATTGTAACTGACGAACCCTGCGCGGACGCAGTCGGACAACGGATACCTGCTGTCGTTTCGACGCAACTGCGTCGCATCCACGCAACTGCCTGCACGACGCCACAACCCGGCCTTTCGATGAACACCGAGACCATCAAGAATCTGATCGAGAAAGGGCTTCCCGACGCGCGCGCGGATGTGCACGGACCCGACGGCGTGCACTTCGAGGCGACGGTCGTGTCGGCCGCGTTTGCAGGCAAGTTGCCGTTGGCGCGACACCGCATGGTGTACGCGACGCTCGGCGATTTGATGGGCGGCGAAATCCACGCGCTGTCGCTCAAGACGCTGACGCCGCAAGAAGCGTCTCACGTCCAGAGTTAGCAAGAACAAAAGATATCGCTTCACGCCATGGCTCCCGGACGGAGGCCATGCACGCACGAAGGAACACCATGGACGGCTCGGAGATCGGAATGGCGAAGATCGTAATCAGTGGTGGCGAGCCTCTCAAAGGCGATGTCTGGATTTCCGGCGCGAAGAACGCGGTGCTGCCGATTCTCGCGGCGACCTTGCTCGCCGACGAACCGGTCACGATCGGCAACGTGCCGCATCTGCACGACGTCACCACGACGATGGAAGTGCTCGGCCAGATGGGCGTGCAACTCACCATCGACGAACGCATGAACATCCACGTCGATCCGCGCACGGCCGATAAATATTTCGCGCCGTACGATCTGGTGAAAACGATGCGCGCGTCGATCCTCGTGCTCGGGCCGCTCGTCGCGAAGTTCGGTCAGGCCGACGTGTCGCTGCCCGGCGGTTGCGCGATCGGATCGCGTCCGGTCGATCAGCATCTGCGCGGACTCGAGGCGCTTGGCGCGACGATCACGGTCGAGAACGGCTACATCAAGGCGCGCGCGAATCGGCTGAAAGGCGCGCGTATCGTGATGGATCTCGTTACCGTCACCGGCACCGAGAACATCATGATGGCCGCCGCGCTCGCCCACGGCACGACCATCATCGAGAACGCCGCGCAGGAGCCCGAAGTCATCGATCTCGCGAATTGCATCATCGCGATGGGCGGCAAGATCGATGGCGCCGGCACGAACACGATCGTCATCGAAGGCGTCGAGCGTCTGCACGGCACGCATTACGACGTGTTGCCCGACCGCATCGAAACCGGCACGTTTCTCGTTGGTGCTGCAATCACAGGCGGCCATGTCATGACCAAACGCGCGCGTCCGAAAACGCTCGACGCGGTGCTGGCGAAACTCGAGGAATCCGGCGCGCACATCAACACCGGCGACGACTGGATCGAAATCGACATGCGTGGCAAACGCCCGCGCGCGGTCGACATCACCACCGCGCCGTATCCCGCATTCCCGACCGACATGCAGGCGCAATTCACCGCGCTGAACGCCGTTGCCGAAGGCGTCGGCACGATCACGGAAACGGTGTTCGAGAATCGCTTCATGCACGTTCATGAGCTGGAACGCCTCGGCGCGGATATCCGTCTGGAAGGTAATGTGGCAGTGATCCACGGCGTTGACGGCATGTCCGGCGCGCCGCTGATGGCAACCGATCTGCGCGCTTCTGCGTGTCTGGTGCTGGCGGGCCTCGTCGCGAAAGGCGACACGACGGTGGACCGCATTTATCACATCGATCGCGGTTACGAGTGCATCGAGGAAAAACTCGGTTCGCTCGGAGCGAAGATTCGACGCCTCCCGTCCTAACCTTCGTTCGTCATTCCCGCGAAAGCGGGGATCGAGTGCCTTTTGTTTTCGGGTCGCCTAAGATCAAAGTCGCTAGATTCCCGCTTTCGCGGGAATGACGGAGTGGCGGGTGGGGACCAAGCAAAAACACATCCTCGTTCTCAGCGCGTCGGCCGGCGCGGGTCATGTGCGCGCCGCGCAGGCTTTGTGCGAAACCGCCGAGCGCGAATTTCCGAATCTCAAACTCACGCATATCGACGTGCTCGATCTCGTGCCGTCGACGTTTCGCAAACTGTATTTCGACGGCTATCTCAAGCTGATCGAAAAGGCGCCGTTGCTGTGGGCGTATCTATATCAGCACACCGACAAACCCGCGCGCGAATCGAAAATTTCATCGGTCCGCAAACGGATCGAACGACTCAACACGCGCAAGCTTTACGCGGAAATCGAAAAGCGCGATCCCGACGCGATCGTCTGCACGCATTTCATCGCGCCGGAATTGTTGTCGCGGCGCATCCGCAAAGGTCACACCGTTCCGCCGGTATTCGTGCAGATCACCGATTTCGACGTCCACGCGCTGTGGATTCATCCGCACATGCGCGGCTACTTCGTCGCGAACGACGAAATAGCATGGCGCACCGCGCAGCGCGGAATCGATGCGAGCACCATACACGTCACCGGCATTCCTATCTCGCCGCAATTTTTGCAAATGCTCGATCGCTTCACCTGCGCGCGCGATGCCGGACTCGATCCGCAGGTCACGACGCTTCTTGTGATGGCGGGCGGCGCCGGTGTCGGCGGTCTCGAAACGCTGGTCGAACGTCTCGCGGCGATCGACCGGAAATTCCAAATCGTCGCGCTCGCCGGGAAGAACGAAAAACTGTTGTCGAAGTTGCAGGTTGTCGCGCGGAAATATCCGGGCAAAGTGTTTCCGATGGGATTCACGCGCACCATCGAACGCTTGATGAAATCGGCCGACATCGCCGTGACCAAACCCGGCGGACTGACCACATCCGAATGCCTGGCGATGGGATTGCCGATGATCGTCGTCGCGCCGATTCCCGGCCAGGAAGAGCGCAACACCTACTATCTGCTCGAATGCGGCGTCGCGCTGAAAGCGAATGACGCCGATTCGCTCGAATATAAACTGACGCGCATCTTGTCGGCGCCCGACAAACTCGCCGACATGCGCGCACGCATGATCGACATCGCGAAACCCGATGCCGCGGCGCGCGTGCTGGCGGTTATTTCGCGGACGCTAACCGCATCGTGATCGTTTCGCCGTTCTTCTCGACCTGTTCGATCTGCACCGGCATCCAGTTTTTCTGCGGCGCGAACCAATAGGTCGTCGAGCGCTTCGCATCCGCGCCGCGATCGCGCGTCACTTTCACCGTATCGACATTTCCCGACGCGAGATTCAGGATTTCGTGTCCGGATTGCACGTATTGCTGATCGGAAACTTGTGCGCGGTCGATCACCGGATAACTCAGCGTCTGCGCGCCCGCTTTCAGATCGACCATCAGTGCCAACGGCACGAGGTGACGATCCATCGCGGCTGAATTCAGCGACACGTTGGCCGGTTTGCCGTTGTCGTCGACGCTGGCCGATTTCGCGTTCCAGTCGCACGTGATCGATGTCGTTTTCGACTTCAGCGCTTTCTGCGAAAACGCGTACGTCAAACATTGCGGCTTGTTCGCGTTCCACGTGAACGTGGATTTTTCGTGCACTTCCGCGCCGACCATCGCGGCCATGCCGGACGTGCCTTGCGTGTCGCTGACGAATTCCCAATCGTTGCCCGCGTTGTGCAAATCGAGCGTCGCTTTGCCGAGCGGCTTGCCGTTGCGCAGAACTTCGTAATTCGCCTTGAAGCCGGCCAGCGGCGCCGGCGCGGTGGCCGCAAAAGCAGTGGCCACGATAGCGGACAACGACGTGGCGAGTATCCATTTCATGATGAGCGACTCCAGAATTTCGATCGCGCGCAGCCTCGCACGCATAAGCTGAATGCGAGGTTAGAGCGTCAGCGCGCCGTCTGGATTCAAACGCAACGGACCACGCAACGGCGCACCACCCACGACGATGCCATTGTTGTTCATCGCGACGCGACGACGTGCGATCGCATCGACCGTCGCCACGAGCAGGCTATGTTCGAGCGGCAGCAAACGCGCGGCGAGCGATTCGGCGTTGTCGTCGGCGCGAACATCGAGTTCGACTTGCGCGATCACCGGGCCGCCATCGAGTTGGGCCGTGACGAAATGAACGCTCGCGCCGTGCACGCGATCGCCCGCGTCGAGCGCGCGTTGATGCGTGCGTAATCCGGCGTATTTCGGCAGCAAGGACGGATGGATGTTGATCGCGCGACCATGCCACGCGGCGATCACCGCATCGTCGATCACGCGCATGAATCCCGCGAGCACGAGCAGATCGGGCTTTGCTTCGGCGACGCGCGCGAAGAATTCGCGATCGAAGGTTTTGCGATCGGTATACTTTTTCGCATCGAGCGCGACTGCGGGCACGCCGCGCTCGCGCGCCAGGTCGAGCGCGCGCGCGGTGGGCTTGTCGCTGAACAGTCCGACAAGTTCGATCGGCAATTGCGCGGACGCGATCGCGTCGAAGTTGCTGCCGCGGCCGGACGCGAGTACCGCCACGCGCAGCGGCGGCGCGGTCGGAATCGCTGGCGTCATCCTTCGACGCTGCGGGTCTTGCGAACCCAGAACCAGCTATCGGTGCTGAAACGAACGCGGAACACGGTCGGCGATTTCTTCATGTCGATGATCGCGATGGGTTTCGACCCGCTGCACACTTTTTTCAGCGGTGCGCTGCGGAAACATCCCTGCCGTTCGATCAACGGCAGATCGCGCGGCACGGTGGTGCCGAAGAAAACGTAGTTGCCATCTTGCTGGATGTTCACGTAGTCACGCATGCGGCCGTGACGGTGCGCAGTCCACACGCGCACGATATCCATCTGCGCGCAACCGGCATCGACGCATCGGCCGAGCGCGACGAGATCGTCGCGATACAGGTACGGCGATTCGACTTGCAGGCGATCGCCGGCATGAAACGGTTCGGCGGGGCTGAACGAAAGCTTGTTCGGCGCGACGACGAAATCCGCCGGCACCGAAGCACAAACCAGAGGCGATGCGAGAGTCAGCGCGAGGATCAGCGGACGAAGGGTCATAGGACTCCTTTCGCGAAAACGTATCAGCGAATGTACACCCGTTCGGAGCCGGTCGTCCGCGTGATTGCGCCGATTTGCATCGACGCCAATTGCAGCGCTTTCAGATTGGCGAGCGTGCTGGCGACGGCATCCTTCGACACGATCACCGTATACCCGATACCGCAATTGAACGTGCGCCACATTTCGGGCTGCGCGACGTTGCCTTCACGCTGCAACCAGTCGAACACGGCGGGAAATTTCCACGTCGAGGTGTCGATCGACAGCCCGAGTTCGTCCGGCACCACGCGGATGATGTTCTCCGTCAATCCGCCGCCCGTGATATGCGCCATGCCATTCACCGGCTGCTTTTTCAGCAACTCGAGAATCGGTTTCACGTAAATGGTCGTCGGTGCGAGCAGCGCATCGGCGAGCTTCACGCCGCCGATATCCAGATCGAAAGGATTTCCCGCGCGCGCAAGAATTTTGCGGACGAGCGAATACCCATTCGAATGCGCGCCGCTCGATGCAATGCCGATGATCGCGTCGCCTTCGCGAATGTTCGATCCGTCGATTAGGTTCGATTTTTCCACCGCGCCGACGTTGAAGCCGGCGAGGTCGTATTCGCCCGGCGCGTACATGTCGGGCATCTCGGCGGTTTCGCCGCCGATCAGCGCGCAGCCCGCGAGCTCGCACCCTTTCGCGATGCCGCCGATGACCGCAACCGTCGTCGCGACATCGAGTTTGCCGGTCGCGAAGTAGTCGAGGAAGAACAGCGGCTCGGCGCCTTGCACGAGTACGTCGTTCACGCACATCGCGACGAGATCGATGCCGATCGTGTCGTGCCGATTCAGCGTTTGCGCGAGTTTGAGTTTCGTGCCGACGCCATCGGTTCCCGAAACGAGCACCGGTTCCTTGAAACGTCCCGCCAGGTCGAACAACGCGCCGAATCCGCCGAGCCCGGCCATCACTTCCTTGCGGAATGTGCGCGCGACCAGCGGCTTGATGCGCTCGACGACTTCTTCGCCCGCATCGATATCGACCCCGGCGGCGCGGTAGGTGAGTGCCTCTTTATCGGACATGGGGCGTCGCGCGCGGCGCGGAAAGGAAGGTGGCGAATGATAGACGTTCGCGCCGCGATTGGGCAGACTGGCGCTTCTCGCCGGCCTTACGGATATAGCTGTGCGTTCACCGTTGTTCCGCACCATTCTGCTCGCTGCCGCGCTCGCCGTGGCCGGGTCGGCCGTGGCCGGCGGTTTGTACAGCGGCGAGGCGCCGGTGACGTCGCAATCCGAGCCCGAACGCAACGAAGCGCTGAAAACGGCGCTCGCGCAAGTCATCACCAAAGTCAGCGGCGACAACACCATCCTGACGCGGCCGGAAGTGTCCAAGGCCATCGCGGCGCCAAGCCGGTTCGTACAGCAGTATTCGTATCGACAGGACGTCGCCAACGAGAACGGCCAGCCGCAGGTGCGTCTCACGCTCGTCGCGCAGTTCGATCGCGATGCCATCGATCAACTGATCGGCGGCGCGGCAAAAACCGGCGCCGACGCGACCGCGGCCACCGACACGCGCGTTCAAAGTTATCGCGTGTGGGTCAGCGGTGTCGCATCCGCCGACGATTACGCGCGTCTGGTCGGCACGCTGTCGCACAACGAACTCGTGCGCGTCGTGCAGGCCGAACAGGCGCGCGGCGACGGCGTGGAACTGCGCATCGACACCGTCGGTCCGCTGCAACGCGTGCTCGATTCGCTAGGCAACGGACCGATTCGCGTCAGCAACGCCAAGCCGCCCGTCGAAGGCGTCGACGCGTTGCTCGACATGCATCCGTGAACGATCGAACCATTGTGTCCACCGAAGCGTCGCCGTGGCGACATCTGCCGAATGCGCTCACTGCATTGCGCATGTTGCTGGTCGCGCCGCTCGTGTGGCTGATTCATGAAGCGCACTACGACGCGGCCGTGTTCGTCGCGTTGATCGCCGGTTTGACCGACGCGTTCGACGGCTGGCTCGCCAAGCATTTCCATTGGCAAAGCTGGATCGGCGGCGTGCTCGATCCGATCGCCGATAAACTGATGCTGATCGGCTGTTTCATTTCGCTCGGCCTGGTCGGCGCGCATCCGGAATGGCTGACGTGGCTCGTGGTCGGACGCGACATCGTCATCGTCGCGGGTGCGATCGCGTATCACAATCTCGTCGGCCGCATCGACGCGCAGCCGACCAGGTTGTCCAAACTCAACACGTGCGTGCAGATCGTCTACGTCGTGCTGCAACTCGTAAATCTGACATCGTGGGTCGAATTCCCGCACGCGTTGATGACCACGGCGATTTTCGTCACCGCCGCGCTCGCCATCGTGAGCGGATTGCAATACGTCATCATCTGGACCGCCAAAGCCGCGCACGCACGCCATCGGGCAACGCCATGACGCCGAAGATCACGCAACGGTGGCAACTGATCGCTCTCGTCGTGCTAGTCGGCATCGCGCTGTACGTGCTTTCGCCGGTGCTCACGCCGTTCGTGGTCGCCGCGATTTTCGCGTATCTCTTCGATCCGCTGGTCGATCGCCTGCAGCGCTGGAAACTCAGCCGCACGTGGGCGACGACGATCGTGTTCCTCGTGTTGCTGATCGCATTCACTGTGGTGCTAGTGCTGCTCGTGCCGTATATACAGCGGCAGATCGCGACGCTCATCCGAAAATTGCCGGATTGGGTCGCGTGGCTACAAAGCGACGGTATTCCGTGGCTCAACGCGAAGTTCGACCTGAGCCTCGAAGCGCCCGACATGCAGCAGATTACGGGCGTACTGCAGGAGCATTGGAAAGAAGCCGGCGGTGCGGCAGCGACGATCGCGCTGGCGATTTCGAAGTCGGGGTTGACCGTCGTTTCGTGGGTGATTCACGTGATCATCGTGCCGGTCGCGTTCTTCTATCTGCTGCGCGACTGGCACAGCATGATCGAGAACATCCACGATCTATTGCCGCGCTCGGTCGAACCGACCGTGGTGCGTCTCGCGCGTGAATCCGACGAAACGCTGAGCGGCTTCGTGCGCGGACAAGTGTCGGTGATGCTCATGCTCGGCGCGATGTACGCGATCGCGCTGTGGGCGATCGGGCTCGATATAGGTCCGCTGATCGGCATCATCGCCGGACTCATCAGTTTCATTCCGTATCTCGGTGGCATCAGCGGCATTCTGATGGGCCTCATCGCGGCGGTGGTGCAATACCACGACTGGACGCACGTGATCCTCGTGCTCGTCGTGTTCGGCGTCGGCCACTTGCTCGAAGGCTACGTGCTCGTGCCGCGTCTCGTCGGCGAGAAAATCGGTTTGCATCCGCTCGCCGTGATTTTCGCCATCCTCGCCGGCGGCGAACTGTTCGGATTTCTCGGCGTGCTGCTCGCGTTGCCCATCGCTTCCGTGTGCATGGTCGTGCTGCGCTATCTGCACCGACGCTATCGCGCGAGTGATCTGTATCGACACGGCCGCGAACAAACCATCGTGCTGCCGGGTGGTGGTGACATCATCATCGTCGACAGCATCGAGCCGCCTGCGAATCCATGAGCGCGCAATTGCCGCTGACGATGCGCTGGCCGGCGCAGCAGCGTTTCGATACGTTCGTGGCCAACGGAAACGCGGCGGCGATCGATGCGATCGCGCGCGCTTCGAGCGAACCGATGCCGTGGATTTTCGTGTCGGGTCCAAGCGGCGTTGGGAAAACGCATTTGTTGTTCGCCGCGTGCGCGCGTGCAAGTGAATCAAAGCGATCCGCGCAATATTTGTCGATGAAGAAAATCGGCGTGGATCGCGCCGACACCATCCGCGCATTCGGCGGCAGCGCGTTCGTCGCGATCGATGACGTCGACGCGATCGCCGGCGACGCTCCGAGTGAACACGCGTTGTTCGATCTCTTCAACCGACTCAAAGCAGAATCGTCGACCGTCGTATTCGCCGCTACCGCGCCGCCGTCGCAACTCAACATCGCATTACCCGATCTCGTTTCGCGCCTGTCGAGCAACACACAAATCGCGTTGAAACCGCTCGGCGACGCCGCGCGCCGCGAAGCCGTGCGCCAGCGCGCGCAAGCGCGCGGCATTGACCTCGACAACGCCGTCATCGACTGGATGTTCGAACACACGCCGCGCGATCTCGGCAGTTTGGCCGCGCTCATCGAGCGGATCGATCGCGAATCGCTGGCCGCCAAGCGGCGCATCACGATTCCGTTTCTGCGCCAGCTAACCGGGAGCTGACAGCGCGCCGTTGATGTCGGCCAGGCGCTGCGGTGTACCGACATCCGTCCACGCGCCGCGATACTGTTCGCCGGTGACGTCTCCGCGCCTCATCGCCTCGCGCAGGATCGGCACCATCGAAAACGTGCCACCGGTATGACCGTCGAGCAACGATGGGCGATACACACCAATACCAGCGAACGTCGAACGTGGCGTGAGTTCGTCGTGCAGACGTCCATCGCGCAGCACGAAATCGCCATTGGAATTGTGCGGCGGATTGTCGATCACGACGAGATGCGCGACGCCTTTGGGATCGCGCGGCAACGTCGAGAAATCGAAATCGGTGACGATGTCGCCGTTCACCGCGATGAACGGATCGTGGCCGAGGAACGGCACCGCACGCAACATGCCGCCGCCGGAATCCAGCGGTTCCGGACCTTCGTACGAATAGCGAATGCGCAAGTTCCATTGCGAACCGTCACCGAGCGCTTCCGGAAATTGCGCGGCGAGATGCGACGTGTTGATCACCACTTCAGTCACGCCGGCGCGCGCGAGTGCTTCGAGATGACGCACGATCATCGGCTTGCCGCGAATGGGCAACAGGGGTTTCGGCGTCGTGTCGGTGAGCGGACGCATGCGCTCGCCGCGTCCCGCCGCGAAAATCAGCGCGCGTTCGATCATGCGGCAGCCTTCGTCACATCGCGCTGACCGATGCAGCGTTTGAGAAACGCGGAGAAATCGGCTAACTCCGGATACAGATCGCAAACAGTCAGCACGTATGTCACGACGAGCGGTAGATCGTTCAGATACGCGGGTTTGCCGTCGCGATAATTCAGCCGGCAAAAAAGACCGAGTACTTTGATGTGGCGTTGCAATCCGATCAGATCGAACCAACGCTTGAAATGCGCGCTGTCGACACTGACGATTCCCGCGCCGATCAGACGCTCCCGATAATTCTCGACCCATGCGCCGACGCGTTCGATCGGCCACGCGATATAGCAATCGCGCAGCAGAGATGCGAGATCGTACGCAATCGGCCCGAGCATCGCGCCCTGGAAATCGATGATCGCCGGATTGTTGTGATCGGCGATCAACAGATTGCGGCTGTGAAAATCGCGGTGCATGAATCGGCGCGGCTGTTGGTCGGCAACGTTCGCGATCAAACGCAGCGCATATTCGATCACGTCCCACCCGTCGCACCCCGGATCGCTGCCGAGATGACGGCGCAGAAACCAGTCGCCGAGCAATTCCATTTCCGGAATCGTTTTCGTCGCGTCGAACACGGGCAGACCATCGGCGGGAACACGTTGTTGTATATGCAACAGTGCATCGAGCGCGTCGCCGTACAAATGGTCGACGCTGCCTTCGCTCAACTCGGGCAAATACGTCCGATTGCCGAGATCTTCCATCAGCACGAACCCGTTCGGCAGGTCGATGGCGAACACGTCGGGCGCATGCAATCCCGCCGCGCGCAATCGCGCGCCGATGTCGAGCCATGGCCGCACGTCTTCGTGCGCGGGCGGCGCGTCCATCACGATCCAGGTTTTGTCGCCCGACGCCGCGCGCCAGTAACTGCGGAAACTGGCGTCGGCCGAAGCGACGGAAAGCTCGATTTTTTGCCCGAGATTCGCTGCGACGAACTGCTGCAGATCGTGCTCGCGACTGGATGTCGAATTCATGCGCCGCAGTTTAACCGCTCAGCGCAAAACTTTGACCCGAAACGCTCAAAATAGTACAATTTCGGTACGGTATTGACGGTTGCAAAAATCAGCCCGCGCCACACCTTCTGTAAAGACACTCATGCTCAGAGTCAGCAAGCTCACGGATTACGCGACGGTCGTCATGACCGTGCTTGCGGCCGCTTCGGATTCCGTGCACAGCGCGCAGGATTTGGCGGATAAATCGCGTCTCGAGTTGCCCACCGTCAGCAAGTTACTGAAGACGCTCGCGCACGCCGATCTCGTCGAATCGTTTCGCGGCGTGAACGGCGGTTACAAACTCGCGCGCGCGCCGGAACGCATTTCGATCGCCGACATCGTGGTCGCGATGGAAGGTCCGATCGGCATGACCGAATGCAGCGCGCAATCGGGTTCGTGCGGTCACGAACCGCATTGCGGCGTGCGCGTGAACTGGCGCCGCATCAATCAGGCGATCGCGCAAGCGTTGCGCAGCGTTTCGCTGGCCGACATGGTGAAACCGACATCGCGCAAATCCATTCCGATTCCCGCGCAACTGGCGGCGGTCTGATCATGACCATCGAATCGATCGAAACCATTGCGCCGGTCGGCAACGAGGCTGTTACCGAAGCGATGAACCGCCGCTATTCGGCGGGCTTCGTCACCGACATCGAATCCGAAAGTCTGCCGCCCGGTTTGGATGAGGATGTCGTTCGCGCCATTTCCGCGCGCAAAAACGAACCGGCGTGGATGACCGAGTGGCGTCTGAAAGCGTATCGCCATTGGCTCACGATGAAAGCGCCGCATTGGGCCAAACTCAAGATCGATCCGATCGATTTTCAGGCGATCAGTTATTTCTCGCAGCCAAAGAACCGGCCGAAGTCGCTCGCTGATGTCGATCCGAAATTGCTCGAAACGTACGACAAACTCGGCGTGCCGCTGCACGAACGCGCGCGGCTCGCGGGCGTTGCCGTCGACGCGGTGTTCGATTCCGTTTCCGTCGGCACCACGTTCCGCAAAGAACTCGCCGAAGCCGGCGTGATTTTCTGCGCGATCTCTGAAGCCGTGCGCGAACATCCGGAAATTGTCCGCAAATATCTCGGCAGCGTCGTGCCGACGGGCGACAACTATTTCGCAGCACTCAACTCCGCCGTGTTTTCCGACGGCAGTTTCGTGTTCGTGCCGAAAGGCGTGCGCTGTCCGATGGAGTTGTCGACGTATTTCCGCATCAACGCGCGTGACACCGGACAGTTCGAGCGCACGCTGCTCATCGCCGAAGAACGCGCAAGCGTGTCCTATCTCGAAGGCTGCACCGCGCCAATGCGCGACGAAAACCAGTTGCACGCAGCGGTGGTCGAACTCATCGCGCTCGACGACGCGAACATCAAATATTCGACGGTGCAAAACTGGTATCCCGGCGATGAAAACGGCGTCGGCGGTATCTACAATTTCGTCACGAAGCGCGGCGACTGTCGCGGTGCGCGCAGCAAGATTTCGTGGACGCAAGTCGAAACCGGTTCCGCGATCACGTGGAAATATCCGAGCTGCGTCTTGCGCGGCGACGATTCGGTCGGCGAATTCAATTCCGTCGCGCTGACGCATCATCGCCAGCAAGCCGACACCGGCACGAAAATGATTCACATCGGCAAAAACACGAAAAGCAAAATCGTATCGAAGGGAATTTCCGCCGGTCGCGGACAAAACACCTATCGCGGATTGGTCAAAGTCGAGAAGGGCGCCGATGGCGCGCGCAACCACACGCAGTGCGATTCGCTGCTGATCGGCAAGAAATGCGGTGCGCACACGTTTCCGTACATCGAAGTGAAGAATCCCGGCGCGATCGTCGAACACGAAGCGACCACCTCGAAGATTTCCGACGACCAGCTTTTCTACTGCCGCTCGCGCGGCGTGAGTGAAGAGGACGCGGTGTCGATGATCGTCGACGGTTTCTGCAAGCAGGTGTTCAAGGAATTGCCGATGGAGTTCGCAGTGGAAGCGAAGAAGTTGCTCGAGGTCAGCCTCGAAGGAGCCGTCGGATGAGCGAAAACGCTGGTCGAATAGAGCGTTTAGCGCGGAAATACCGTATCGGCGAAGAGCCAAGCATGGTGGATGAATACGCGCGCTTTACCGTCGACGAGCGACTTGAGCTGTTTCTTAGATTGCGCCAGCGAGTAATTGAGGATCGATATGGAACTGATCCAGGATTTGAAAGAGTTTATTCAATTGCTCGACGCCCATGAGGTCAAATACCTCGTCGTCGGAGGAGCTGCAGTAAATGCGCTCGGTTTCGTGCGCATGACGGAGGATATCGACTTCTGGCTTCAGCGAAGCAGCGAGAATGCACAAAAAGCCTTGGCTGCATTGCTTGAATTTGGATTCGGCGAATTCTCCGAAGATGATTTGCTGGACCCAAAAGCTGTGTTGATGCTCGGGAGGCCGCCGAATCGGATCGATCTGTTGACATGGATTTCCGCGCGGGACTTCGATGATTGTTATCCGCGCCGCACATATGGAATTTTGGGCGGGATAAGGGTTCCCCTTATTTCCGTCGAGGACTTGCTGATCAACAAGCGGGCAAGCGCGCGTCCAAAAGACAAAGCCGATATTGACGAATTTGAACGTAGAACAGCTGGAAAGCGCAATGCTGAAGATTGAAAACCTCCACGTCCGCGTCGCGGGCAAGGAAATACTCAAAGGCCTTTCGCTCGACGTGAAAGCGGGC
>DATBAU010000011.1:0-5953 GCA_036271355.1 Rudaea sp.
ATCGCGGGCACGGCGAGAAGATCGACGACATCGGCGGCGCGGAAACGACTTTCGCCGAGATCGAGCACTTTCGTGAAACCGTCGAACAACGGATGCGTGTGCGCGAGCGGCACGTCGGCGAGGTGCCACGGAATGTGCGACGGCGCGCCGTCGTAATGCGCGGGTTTGCCGAATATGGCCGGCAGATACGTCGCATATGCGGCGATGTCGGGCGCCATCACGACGATGTCGCGCGGTTGCAGTGTCGTGTCGTCGGCGAGGAAACCGAGCAGTTGATCATTCAGCACTTCGAGTTCGCGCAGACGCGTGTGGCACGCGTGCACGCGCACACTCGCGTCCGTGCGCGAGCGCGATGCGAGCGCGATGTGCACGTGATCGGGTTCGAGCAGTCGGATGCTGGTTTGCAAGGCGTCGAGCAGCGATACGGCAGTTGTCGGTGCGTCGCGGTCGTCGAGCGGATCGCGTTGCTCGCCGCCGTCGTCGAGTGCGAGCGAAAAATCCTGTCCGACGCGACCGAGCGACGCGAGCAGCGGATGTCCGATTTCGAAGTACAGCGATTCGGCGTCGTCGCGCAACAGAATGCTGCGCAGGCGTCGCAATTCCTCCCAATGTTCTCGGCACGGATCGGGAAAATAAACGTGCACGTCGCGATGCGCGGCAACAGCGCGCAGACTCGCGAGCACGTCATCAGGCAACTGGCTCACGCCGAACACATACAGCGGCTCGGTTTCGCCGTCGCCGCGCGCATGCAGTTCGTTCGCGAGCACGCCGCGACGTTGCGCGCGATGCTGCGTGCGGATGCGCGAGCGCACGCGGCGCCAGAGTTGCGCTTGCCAATCGTGCGCGTCGGCGCCGGTTTCCCAATCGAGAATCATGTCGGGTCGATAGACGAGATATTGTGTGAACACATCCGCGAGCCGTGCGGCGAGCAGAAAACGGCGGCGTTCGCTCGCGTCGCCGTCGAGGTATTGATCGATCGTCGCGGCATGCACGTCGGCGAGTGCGTGATAGATATGCCAGCGCAATGCATCGGTGCGGTAATCGCCGCCGACCAGCGCGGCGTCACCGAGCACGTTCTTCGCGGTGCGTTGAAGCCATTGCCACGGCAGCGGCGTATCGATGTTTGCCGCGGCGCCGCGCGCACGTTCACGGCGCCGCGCGATCGTCTGCAGCAGCCAGCGTCGCATGCCGGCGTGCGGAACGATGACCGTTTGCGGCGCGAGCGGATTGTCCGGCCGCTGGGCATCAAGCCGCGCGATCAGTTCGTCGGCTAGCCGTTCCGTGCGGCTGGCGCGATGAACGTTGAAGTGGAGCGATTCCATCATCCGCGCATGATACGCAGCACGGGTCTCAGGCGCTGCGACCGGCTCATTCGCGCCAGTACGGATGGCGGTCGATGCGGCCGCGTTCGACGAGGTGAAATCCGGTTCCGTCGAAAGTGATGTGGACGAAACCGGTTTCTGACGTGTCGAGCGTCGGCAATTCCTTCGCGGCGTAGCGTTCGACGACTTCCGCGTTCGGATGATGGAAGTGATTGAGATAGCCGGTCGAGAAGATCGTCAGCATTGGACGCAACGCGTCGAGGAATGCATCGCTCGATGAGGTTTTGCTGCCGTGATGCGGTGCCTGCAGCACGATGTACGAGGCAATCGGCGATAACGATGCGATGACATCGTTTTCTATCGTCGATGTGATGTCACCCGGCAACAGCAGTTCTGCGTCACCACTGCGGATGTCGAGCACGCAGCAACGATCGTTGCCATGTGCGTCGAGCGGCGGTATCGGACTGACGATGCGGAACGAGACGTCGTCCCACGTCCATTGCTCGCCGGCTAGACATTGCGACGCAGTGATTTTCAGCCGCTCCGGTTCGCCGGATTCGGCGAAGTCGGGCGCGAACGCATCGGCGACGGAAACCGCGCCGCCGGCGTGATCGCTGTCGCCGTGACTGACGATGAGGCGATCGACATGCCGCACGCCGAGTGCGTGCATCGCCGGAACGACGGCTGCTTCGCCGAGATCGAAACCGGAGGGATAACGCGGTCCGGTGTCGTAGACCAGCGTGTGTTCGTTAGTGCGGACGACGGCCGCGAGGCCTTGACCCACATCGAGCAGATAAAATTCGAACGCGCCGAGAGGCAATGCGGAACGGATTGGCGCGAGCAGTGGAAGAAACAGCAACGCGCCGAGCGCGCGTGCGGGGACTGCGCGCGGTTGCAACAACCAGAACGAGCCGATGATCGCGAACGACAGTGCGATCGGCGTTGGTTCGGCGAAATACCACAGCGAACCGGGCAGGTGCGACATCGATTCGAGCAGCGACCACAATCCGTCGAGAACGAATGCGGTTGCCGTCAGAACCGGAAATCCGATGGCGGGAAGAAATGCGCCGATAAACGCACCGAGCGTGCCGAGTGGCAACACGAAGAAACAGATTACAGGCACCGCGATCAGATTCGCGAGCGGCGCGATCAACGAACTCTGCCCAAAAAACCAGACGCCGAGTGGCAGCAGACCGATTGTCGCGACGCCTTGCGAGCGGATGATATTGCGCCAGTTATGTCGTCGCGGACCTTGCAGACAAAGCATGAGCCAGCCGACGCCGACGAACGAGAGCCAGAATCCGGCGCTGAGAACGCACAGCGGATCGGCGACGAGAAGCACGACGACCGCGAGTGCGAGTCCATGGATCGGCGCATGCGCGCGGCGGGTGAGATTCGCCACGAGCAGCGCCGCGACCATCACGAGTGCGCGCCGCGTCGGCAGGCCGAATCCGGCGATCAGCGCATACGCGACGGCAAAGAATAGGCTCGCGAGCGATTCCATTATCGGCGCGGGCAAGCGCAACGTGAGTTTAGGCACGCATTTCCATAAAAGGCGCATGAGGCCGATACCGAAGCTTGCGAACAGCGCGATGTGCAAACCGGAAATGGCAATGAGATGCGGAATGCCAGTCGCGCGTGCGATTGTCCATTCGTCGGCGCTCATCGCATGCTGGTCGCCGAAGGCGAGCGCGGGAAGCAAATCGGCGCTGATGCTGCCGTCGAGCGCGGTCGAAATTGTTTCGACGATGCGCGCGCGGAATGCGTCGATACAGAAATTTTGGCCGAGCTTTTCGTTTTCCGACGAATCGCGAACGCTGCCGACGGCGACGATGCCGTGTTCGAGCGCATAGCGTTCCGAGTCGAAACCGCCGGGATTGATCGTAGCGCGCGGACGTTTGAGTTTGACGTGCAATCGCCAGCGTTCGCAGGTGCCGATGCGCGGCGGCGTTTCGTACCAGCTCAGTCGCGTCAGGCCGGAGAGTGAGATCGATTCGCCGTCGCGCGATGCGGAGTCGACGACGAATTCGAAGCGCGTCGCGTCGTCGCGAATTTGCGGAAGGTCGTGGACGGTGCCGGTGACGACGATCTCGTCGTTTTCCAGCGCGCGAGGAAGTCGTTGAGATAACGAGACGTCAGCGCGGAACGCGGTCCAGGCGATCGCGACGACGGCGATTCCGAGCAAACGCGAGCGACGAAGCAGACACAACACGATGCCGAGTATTGCGACGAGGCCATCGATCCATCGCGCAGGCAGCGATGGTGCACATTGAACGACGACGGCGCCGGTCAGCATCGCGGCTACCGAAACCGGACGCAGCGCGAACGCGATTAGCGCCGTGAAACGCGGCGCGCTCCCCTCCCCCGACACGCGGCGCTAGCTCGGCGATTCAGCCGGAACGCGCAATCCGCCGTCGTGGAGTTCGAAGACGCGATCCATGCGTTGGGCCAGCCGCGCGTCGTGCGTGACGAGCACGAGGCTCGTGCCGATTTCGCGGTTGAGTTCGAGCATCAGCGCGTATACCTGCGCCGCATTTTTTTCGTCGAGATTTCCCGTGGGTTCGTCGGCGAGAACGCACGCGGGGCGCGTGACGAGTGCGCGCGCCACCGCGCAACGCTGGCGTTCGCCGCCGGACATTTCGCTGGGCTTGTGCGCCACGCGATGGGCGAGTCCGACGCGTTCGAGCAAATCCGCCGCGGCTTTGCGCGCTCCGGGAATCGGCGTGCTGCGAATCAAAAGCGGCATCGCTACGTTTTCGAGCGCGGTGAATTCGGGCAGCAGATGATGGAACTGATAGATGAAACCGAGCGCGCGGTTGCGGACGACGCCGCGTTCGCGATCGGAGAGTGTCGACATCGATTTGCCGTCGACCTTGACGTCGCCTGCCGTCGGCGTGTCCAGTCCGCCGAGGATGTGCAGCAGCGTGCTCTTCCCCGTGCCCGATGCGCCGATGATCGCCATCGTCTTGCCGCGTTCGAGCGCGAACGAAACATCGCGCAGAACCGACGTGCGCAGGCTGCCTTCACTGTAGGTTTTCGCAATGCCTTGCGCACTCAGCACGATCGGATTCATGGTGCGAACCAGACCATCGACAGGTCGTCGAGATAGGTGCCGTCTTCGAGCTTGATCCGTCGTATCGAGATGCATTCTTCGCTGAAACCGCACTTTTTATACAAATTCACCGCCGCAATATTTTTTGGACGCACGCGCAACTCGATGCGTTCGACGCCGGCGCGCGGTGCGATGTTCTGCAGTGCGCGCAACAACAAAGTGCCGATGCCCTGCCCCGTGTGGCCGGTGTGGACGACCATGTTGAGGTATCGGACGTGCTTCAAACGGGACACTGTCGAGACGTAATCGAGAAATGCGTGGCCGACGATGACGTCGTCGCGTTCGGCGACGAGGTATGTGCCGGCGTCGGACATTTCGCGGATCTTCGCGGCGAAATTGGAAACCAGAAGTTCTTCCGGCACGGAAACGAGCCGACCCGGCGTGCGTGCGATTTCGCGTTCGGCGTTGCACAGGATTTCCGCGTCGCTTTCGCGCGCGCGGCGGATCACCACGTCGGCGACGACGCTATTCATAGCGAAGCGCCTCGGCGGGTTGCGTCCTTGCGGCGCGACGCGCGGGATACAGCGTGGCGAACAGGCAGAACACGAACGCGATCAGCGCGATCCAGCCGACATCGTGCCAGTGCATGTCGGATGGCACTTCGCTGATGTAGTAAACGTCGGCCGGCAGAAATTCCACATGGAACGTGTGCTCGATCCATTTCACGAGAACAGGCAGATTGATCGCGAGGAGAACACCGCCCACAACGCCGAGCAGGATGCCGAACGTGCCGACGATCACGCCTTGCACCATGAACGTGCCCATGATGCTGGCCGGCGAAATGCCGAGCGTGCGCAGGATCGCGATGTCGGCCTGCTTGTCGGTGACGAGCATGACGAGCGTCGATACGAGATTGAACGCGGCGACCGCGACGATCAGCGACAGAATGATGAACATCACTTTCTTTTCCATCGCGACGGCGCTGAAAAAGTTGGCGTGCTGGCTGCGCCAGTCGTCGACGCGATAGTACTTGCCGAGTTCTTCCGACAGGCTGCGGCCGACGTCCCACGCCTTGAACATGTCGTCGAGTTTGAGACGGATGCCGGTCGGGCCGTCTTGTTGATACAGACGTTGCGCGTCCTGCATGTCGACGACGGCGAGGCCTTCGTCGTATTCCTGAAAACCGACGGAGAAAATGCCGACGACGTCGAATCGCCGCGCGCGCGGAATCGCGCCGACGGGCGTGACGTTGATGTCGTCCGTGAATACGGTGACTTTGTCGCCGACGTCGACGCCGAGTTTCAGCGCCAGCTCGTTGCCGAGAATGACGCCGAAACCGCCGGCGTGCAGATCGGCGAGTTTGCCGCGGATCATGTGCTGGTCGATGTCGGACACGGTCGGTTCGAGGGTCGTGTCGACGCCGTGGATGATCGCCGGCGCGTTGCGTTCGCCACGCAAAAGCGCGTTGCCTTCGACATACGGCGCGGCGGCGAGTACGTGCGGATTTTTCTTCGCGATGTCGATCGCGTGTTGCCAGTCGCGCATGGGCTCGTCGACGCCGGAGATCGTCGCGTGCGCG
>DATBAU010000012.1:0-4503 GCA_036271355.1 Rudaea sp.
GGTGCAAGTGCTCGATGCCGACGGCAACGTAGTGCATTGACGATTCATTCGCGCTAGGGTGACCGCAAGCATTCTTTGCGGTCATCCGATATGAAATTGCGCTACGTTTTTCTCGTCTCCGCCACGCTCGCCGGCGTGCAGTCGTGCACGTGGGTGAAGTCCAGCGACAGCGGCAACGTCGTGCACGTCGCTTATGACGGCAACGTTTCCGGTTGTCGCGATGTGGGACAGGTGAGCGTCACCGTCGCCGATCACGTCGCGTTTTATCATCGCCCGTCGTTGAAAGTGCGCGACGAACTCGAAACGCTCGCGCGCAATCAGGCCGCGGGCGTTCCCGCCGACACGATCAAGGCGACGAGCGATCCGGTCGACGGCTCGCAAACGTTCGAGGCGTATGTTTGCGGCGGCATGCGCATGCGCGAACGCGCGCAGCAGCAGCAATCAACCTTGCCACCACCCACGCAAAGCAGTGGCGTGCAAACCTATCCGGTTCCGGAACACTGATCGTCACGGGGCACAGCTCGGCAAACCGACCGGTGCGGTAAGCCGCTGCAGCGACAGCGATGCCGGAATCAATCCGAGCTGACCGGCCGCCGTCTGGAACTGGATCGATCCGCTACTGCACGCGAACGGCGCGGCGACGAGCGTCCCGTTGATCGACGTCTGGATCGATGTGCTGTCGAAGTCCGCGCCGAAGTGGGTGCCGAACGATTGCACCATCGATCCGTCGAAATTCCCGTTGCCGTCCTGACCGAGAATCCCGGTTAGCCACACCGGCACGCCGCTGTTGTCGAAGCCGAACCAGATCGTCGCGATGCGTTGCGAATCGAGTTGGTCGAAAATGAAACCGCGTCCGTTGAACGTGGGATCGAACCACGCGCCGGTCGCCGCGTTCGCCGACGGCGGCATTCCGCCTTGCACGCCGCAGCCGAGTCCTTGCGGCGACGTCAGCCGAATCAGCGGAACCTCCATCGAACCCCAACCCGGCGGACCGTCCCAGCGCATCGAGCCGCTGTTGCAATCGTCGAACACGAGGCCGATGCGACCCCAATGCGTGCTGGCGAGATTGCCGTTCGCGTCGAGCGCGGGCAACTGCACATCCGCGAACTCGATACCGTTGTTCACCACATCGCCCACGCCCGTCAGCCACGTTTCCTTGCCCGCCGTGCCGTCGGGTGGATAAGTGAAAAAGTATACTAGCGCCTTGTCGTTCGGCAGGATTTCCAGACTGATACCTTCGCCGCCGCGTGTGCTGTCGTACCACTGACCGGTGTAATGCGCGTCAACGGGCGCGGCCGTCGATGCCTGACGCGGACGAACCTGACTATCGAAACTCGGCACCGTGATACTCGCGTCGTAACGGCACGGACCCGCCGCCCCCTGCGCGACGGCGGCATTGCACGTCGTCTGCAGATCGCTTACCTGCGGCTGCGGCGCGCCCGCAACCCACGCGCGCAACGCTTCCCATCCGGCCACGCCTTCGGCGAGCGTGAAACCGCAATGCGTCGGCGACGATTCGTTGACCAGCGCACTCGTCAATTGCGAGCTCGGCAGCGCATTCCGCAGCACGTCCTGATTCGCGGGAATGACGAGCTGATCCTCGCTCGTCTGGATCGAAATCACTTTCGTCGACGGACTCACGCGCCCACGAAAATCCGACGACCATTTGAAATACAACTGCCCGAACGGTTCCGGCGAGATGCGCGCGATGTCGTCGTTAAGCGTGTCGTCGTTGTAGTCGACACCGATGGTGCTGAATGGATTGAGATCGTTCAACTTGTCCGGCGCGCGCACCAGATCGCTCAGCGCGTACGTCGCATAGCCCATGTTGATGACGAAGAAATCCTCGTCGGTGATGTGACCGAGCGCCATCAATTGCGCGAGCCGGCGTTTCATCGCGCCGTTGCGGATTTCCGACGGCAAGTTGATCCCGGTACATTGATTCAGCGGAAGCAAGGTCTGAAGAAGTTGCGCTTTGTCTTCGAGATCGGACAGATCGTTCGGGATGTCGCCGAGGTTGTACGCCCACGGCGTCGGCTGAGTTCCGGTCGGCAGATCGCCCGCACCTTTGCAGATGACGTCGTACGCCAAACGCAGATCGATCGCTTCGTCCCACGCACGCGTGCCGGCGGCGGGCGGGCATGCCGAATAAACACCCGGCACCGGTGCGAAGCGACCGTCCTCCGCAAGTTTTAGCGACACCAATCCGCCGAGCGACGCGCCGAACGGAATGATCGCGCCGGGCGCACCGACGGTTTGCTTGAACACCGTGAGCAGTTCCGCATTGTCGTCCGGCGCCGTGAACAACGCCCACGAGCGCTGGCGATAACTCGACGCCGCGATCGCATAGCCTTCGCTGAGCTGCAAATCCTTCAGGGGACCGAGATCCGGATTCGGACCGGGATCCTCGAACGTGAGCCCGTGCTGATACATCACGAGCACCTGACCCGGTTTCCAGCTATCCGGCACCGCGATGCGGTAGTACGCACCCGATGGCGTCTGACCGCTGAAATCGCGCTCCGCATGCGCGGCCGTCATCGCAAGCAATGCCGCCACACTCACACCCAATCGATTCCACCGCATCGCCACGACTCCACTGACTTCAGCGAAAATAATCGCTGGCGACTTAAGCCGGCGTAAATCGCGATGCAGCGCGCTACAATCGTCGGACAGGGGCGGACGGTGCGGCCATGAAGGTTCTGGTAACCGGCGGGGGCGGGTTCCTCGGGCAAGCGGTGTGCAAGCAGCTCGTCGCGGCGGGCCACACGGTTTGCGCGTTCAACCGTACGCGTCACGCCGCGCTCGACGATCTGAAAATCGAGCAGCGACTCGGCGACATCAGCCAGCTCGACACCGTCTGCGATGCGAGCGCCGACGTCGACGCGATCGTGCACAGCGCCGGCAAAGTCGGCGCGTGGGGCAAGCTCGAGGACTACTACGAAACCAACGTGCGCGGCACCGACAACGTGCTCGCCGCGTGCGAACTCAACGAGATCGACAAGCTCGTATTTACATCGAGCGCCACCGTCGTCCACGGCGGCGGCGATATCGAAGGCGTCGACGAATCCGCGCCGTACGCCACGCATTTCAGCAGTCCGTACGGGCAGACCAAAGCGCTCGCCGAACAGCGCGTGCTCGCCGCGAACGGGAACGAACTCGCGACCGTCGCGTTGCGGCCGCACATCGTGTGGGGACCGGGCGATCCGAATTTCCTGCCGCGCATTCTCAAGCAGGCGCGCAAAGGTCGCTTCCGCTTGATCGGCAAGGCCGACAAAAAAATCGACACGACGTGGATCGACAACGCCGCCGCCGCGCACGTGCTCGCGCTGCAGAAAATCGCCGTCGGTTCGCCCATCGCGGGCAAAGCGTATTTCGTCACGCAAGGCGATCCGATCACCGTCGAACATCTGGTGAACAGCTGGCTCAAGGCCGACGGATTCCCACCCGAAACGCGCCGCATGCCGCTCGACATCGCGCAATTTCTCGGCACCGCGCTCGAAACGATTTATCAGACATTCCGCATTCAGCGCGAACCGCCGGTGACGCGTCTCGGCGTCGAAATGCTGACCACCGCGCAATGGTTCAACATCGACGCGGCCAAACGCGATCTCGGCTATTCGCCGCACGTTTCGCTCGCCGAAGGATTCGTGCGTTTATCGCAATACCTCGCGCGCGAACGCATGTCGCGTCGCGGCTGATCGCGCTGCGCACAAGGTAGAATCGGGTTGTGAACGAAGAAACCCGCACGCCCAACCCGTTGCTGTCGCGCTTAGGCGCCGCGCTCGAGTTCGCGATCAACCGCGCGGTCGCGCTCGACGCCGGCACGCGCGAGAAAATCGCCAAACTCGACGGCCGTCGCATAGGCGTCGAACTGAAACCGCTCGATCTCGCGTTGGCGATCACGGTCGATCACGATCGTTTGCGCGTCGGTCCACATTGGGATCGCGACCGCGATCTGAATCTGCGCGCGAGTCCCGCATCGCTGCTCGCGTTCGCGATGCGTCGCGGCGACGATTCGATGCTGCCGCCCGGCAAGGTCGACATTTCCGGCGACGCCGAACTCGCGCGCCAGTTCGAAAAAATCGTCCGCGATTTCCGTCCCGATTTCGAAGAAGCGTTCGCGCAAACCTTCGGCGACGTGCTCGGCGTGCCGATCGCGCGCGTGGTCGGCAGCGCGTTTGCGTGGACGCGCGATTCGGCAAAATCGATCACGCTTGACGCGGTCGAATTCGTGCGCGACGAAAGCCGCGATGCGGTCGCATCGCCCGAAGCCGAAAAATTTTACGACGAAGTCGACGATCTGCGCGAACGCGCCGACCGCCTCGAAGCACGCATCCGCCGTCTCGGAGACGCGCGTTGACACCGCTTCGGCAAGTCCCGCGTTTGCTGCGCATCGCCGCGACGCTGGAGCGTTATCGTCTCGATGAACTGGTGCGCAGCACGCATTTGTATCGTCCGCTGCGTTTTCTGCGGCCGATTCTTCCGAAAGCCAACGCCGATGTC
>DATBAU010000013.1:0-18514 GCA_036271355.1 Rudaea sp.
CCGTTCATGCACACGAGTCGATCGAACATCGACTTGAAATTGCTCGACGGTCCGTACCAATAAATCGGCGCGATGAATGCCCACGCGTCGGCGCGCGCGAGGCGTCCATACAGATTGAGATCCCACATCAAATCCGGCTGATGATCGCTGTGCGGTCCGTAGCAGTTGCACGGCCACACGCACAACGCCATCGACGTCGACACGCACGCGTTGCACGATTGAATGCGTGCCTTGCCGTGTTCGTTGCCGATGTCTTCGTGATCGACCTGCCAACCGGCCGGCATCTGGCCCAGCATCCGATGCATCAGCGCGCGCGCTTTCGAATCCATGCCCGGACAACTGTGCAATCGCCGCTGCGATCCGGAAACGATCAATACGCGTAACGGACGCTGCTCCTCACTTTCCGTGTCCGACATGAAACGCTCCTTGTTCACGACGAACGAATCCTAGTCGCCCGAATGTGAACGGCGAATGCAGAGCGTCAGCGTTTTACGTCGCGCGCTTCGACGTGCACGAATAGAAACGCGGACACCGCCGCCGCAGCGGACGCAATCGCACATGCCCACGCGGCTATGTGAAAGCCGCCAACCAGCGCCGCGCCCGTCGCGCCGAACACGCTGCCGAGCGACGCGATGGCGATGAGTCCCGCCGAGCGCGCGATGGCGCTGTTGAAGCCCGATGCCGAACCGGTGTAACGCTCGTCGACCGACGACAACACCGCCGTCGTCAACGGCGCGACCGCGCCCGCCATGCCGACCGCCATCACGATGACGGCGGGAAACAGCGTCGTCCAATAATCGGTGTGTTCGCCGACGCGCAGCATGAGCAGAAATCCCACCGCGACGCCGAGCGGCCCGAGCGATAGCGGCCAGCGTGGACCGATGCGTCCGGCGAGTTTGCCCATCCACGGCGACAGCACCGCGAGGATGATCGCGAGCGGCAGCAGCGCGGAACCGGCTTGCGTGCCGGTGTAGCCGGATGTCTTGATCAGCAGAAACGGAATCAGCACGGTGAGCGCGCCGAGCGCGCCGTACAAAAACAACGTCAGCAGCGTCAGACCGATGAACGTGGCGGAACCGAATAGCGCGAGCGGCATCATCGCGCGTTCGCCGCGCCATTTTTCGATCAGCACGAATCCGATCGTCAGCGCCACGCCGACGATGCAACAGGCGATCGCCATCATCGTCCATCCGGATTTGCCGGAGCCGATCGTCAGTCCCCACGTCAGCGCGCCCATCGCGGCGGTAGCGATCAATGCGCCGGGAAGATCGAGCGGCAATGTCTTCTTGCCGCGCCGTGTGTCCGGCACGTATTTCAGCGCGAGGACTATCGCGCCGGCCGCTGGCGGCAGGTTCAGAAAAAAGATCGAACGCCAGCCAATCGTGTCGATCAGCCATCCACCGAGAACGGGACCGACCGCCGCCATCGCCGCGCCCGCCGCCGCCCAGATGCCGATCGCGCGACCGCGCGATTCGCCCGTGAACGATGCGCCGAGAATGGCCAGACTGTTCGGCATCAGAAACGCGGCGCTCACGCCTTGCACGACGCGCGCTGTGAGCAGCCACGGCAACGTCGGCGCAAGTGCACAGCCGAACGACGCGATCGCGAATGCCGCAGTGCCGATCACCAGCCAGCGCGCGCGTCCGAAGTGATCGCCGACCGCACCGCCGAGCAACAGCAGCGTGCTCAGCGGCAGCATGTAGGCGTTGATCAGCCATTGCATGTCGGCCGCGTTGCTGTGGAACGACGCGCTGATCGCCGACAAACCGACGTTGACAACGGTGCCGTCGATGAACGCGAGGCTGGACGCCAGAATGGTCGTCACCAGCACCGCGGTTTGGTGCGAGGGACGCTCCGTCATCGCGGCGCGATCACGCCGCGACGAACAGCGAATTCGCGAACGGCCATTTGTCGTCGGTCCATTGCGCCTTCAGCACGAAGCCCGACGATTGCGCGAGTTTCTCGACGCTTTCCGGTGCGTATTTGTGACTGCTTTCCGTCCAGATCGTTTCGCCGCCGGCGAATTCGACGGCGCAATCGCACGCCGTGATTTTCACGGTCTGCGCGCGTTCGGAACGCAAATGCATTTCCACGCTTTGCGTCGATTCGTTGAAACGTGCGACGTGCGTGAACTGGCGCAAATTGAAATCGCCGCCGAGTTCGCGGTTGATGCGGCCGAGCAGATTGAGATTGAACGCCGCCGTGACGCCGCGCGGATCGTCGTATGCATCGACCAGTTTTTCGATGGGCTTGAGCAGATCGGTACCGAGCAGCAGCGAATCGCCCGCGCGCAGCGTGCCGCGCACTTCGCGTAGGAATTTCGCATCGGCGCCCGCGTCGAAATTGCCGATCGTGCTGCCGAGGAACAACACGAACAGATGCGTATCGGCTTCGCGCCGTTTCGCGACTTCCGTCAGGCCCGACAGATATTCGCTTTCGACGCCGACAATGCTGACCGATTCGATGTCGCGCAATTCCGCTTCGCACGTCGCCAGCGCGGCGGACGAAATCTCGATCGGGTAATACGACAGCGGACCGTGTTCGCGCAGCGCATTCAAGATGTAGCGCGTCTTGCGTCCGCTGCCGCTGCCGAGTTCGGACACCATCACTTTCGCCGGAATATGTTTCGCGATGTCGCGCGCGTGACGTTGCAGCAAGCGTTCGTCGGCGCGCGTGAGTCCGTATTCCGGCAGCAGCGTTATCGCGTCGAACAGCGCGGAACCGAGATTGTCGTACAGATATTTCGACGGCAATTCTTTTTGTCCCGCGCGCGTGAGGCCCGCGCGCACGTCGGCGGCGAACTGGTGCTGGATGGGGTCCTTGGGGCTCGTCAGCATCGTCATGAGCGGTGTTCTCCTTGTGTGTCGACGCAGCGGAATCCCGCGTAGACGAACGGATAATGCGCCTGAAACCAGTTGCGGAAACTCGGACGCAGCATCGATGGCGCGGTGCGCGTGCTGCCTCCTTTCAGAACAAAATGTTTGCCGTCGAAAAACGGTTGCGAATAACCCGGATAGAAATCGCGGATTTCGAAACCTTCGAACGGCGCGAACACGGTCGACGTCCATTCCCAGCCGTTGCCGCGCAAACCGATCACATCGTTGGCGAGCGGTGCGATCAACTGCTGCGAATCGACCGGCAGCGGATCGAATCGCGGTTTCGCGTCCCATTCCTCGATACGCGGCGCGTCGCCCGCGTTGCCGAACGCGGCGCGCTGCCATTGCGCTTCCGTCGGCAGTTTACGATTCGACCAGCGCGCGAACGCGTTCGCTTCCGCGCGACTCACATACACCGGCCAGTCGAGCGGCAGCGGTACGAAATCGAACATCGATTTCCACAGCCAGCCGTTTTTCGCGCGAATCCAGAATGCCGGATGTTCGACGGCGTATTTTTCCTTCCACGCCCAATCGTCGTCGGACCACAGGTCACGTCGCGAATAACCGCCGTCGTCGACGAAATCCAAAAACTGGCCGTTGGTTACTTTGTACTTGTCGATCACGAATGCGGGAACATCGACGGTGTGACGTTCGAATTCGTTGTCCCATCCGAATTCACTGGAATCCGAACGCAATCCAAGCGTCGCTTTTCCCGCTGGAATGCGCACCGTTTCCATCGCGACACGCCGTGACGGATTCGCGTGCAATGCCGTCGTGCCTTGCTTCATCTCCAGCGGCAACTGATGCAGCAGATACGATAACGTCTCCGCATGCATGTAGCGATGTTCGATCACGACGTTGAGCAATTCGTCGATGCGCGCGTGTTTCGATTCGCGCAATGCCGCATCGAGTTCTTCGCGCGCCTGATCGCGATAGCGATAAAACGTTTCGATCGGCGGCCAGTCGCCAGGCTGATCGCTCGGCAATTGTCCGTCGACCGGATCGATGCCGAACGCGAACAGGTTGTCGAGTCCTTCGCGCGTGTTCGGCAACCCGAGTTTCGGCGCAAGCAGATTCCAGTCGAACGCTTCCAGATGACCGATGTAGAACATCAACCGATGCCGTTCGGCGATCGGACGTTCGAAAATAAACTCTGGTTTCACCAGCGCGAACAGCGCATCGGTTTCCGCGCGCGCTTCATGCAAGCGCGCGAGAAGCTGCGATCGGTGCGTGGTCGTGTTCAACATCGTCAGCCCTCCAATGGCTTCAAATCTTCCAGCACGGTCGGGATCAATTCCGAAACCGTCGGGTGAATATGCACAGCGTGCGTGATGGTTGTGTATGGACGCTGCGCGTACATCGTATCGATGATGCAATGAATGGCTTCGTCGGCTTCCACGCCGAAGAAACACGCGCCGAGAATGAGCTTCGTATCCGCATCCACGAAAACCTTGAGAAATCCGAACGTTTCGCCGCGTTCGTGCGCACGGCCGACACGCGTCATCGGCCGCGTCCCGACCAGCGCGCGTTTGCCGGACTTGCGGATTTCCGTCGCCGTCATGCCGACGCGCGCGAGCGGCGGATCGGTGAACACCGCGTACGTGACGATGCGATCCGTCACCCGCCTCGATTCGGTGCCCAGCACGTTCGCCGCGACGATTTCGTAGTCGTTGTACGACGTGTGCGTGAACGCGCCGCGGCCGTTGCAGTCGCCCATCGCCCACATGTTCGGCGCTGTGGTGCGCAACACGTCGTCGACAGTGATGAAACCTTTGTCGTCACGTTTGACCGACGTGTTTTCCAGACCAAGATCGTCGGTGTTCGGTGCGCGTCCGGCGGCGACGAGCAGATGCGATGCGTCGATCGCATCCGCGCCAAGTCGCACACGCACGCCGTCGTTTCGTTTTTCCACGGCGATGTCGTCGGCGTTCAAGCGCACATCGATGTCTTCGCTGCGCAGCAGATCGAGCATCGCTTGCGAAACGTCGTCGTCTTCGCGCGAAATCAGACGCGATCCGCGCTGCAGAATCGTCACGCGGCTGCCGAATCGCCGATACATCTGCGCGAACTCGATCCCGATATAACTTCCGCCGACGATGACGAGATGCTCGGGCAGGAAATCGACATCCATCATCGTCGAGTTCGTGAGATACGGCACCGAATCGATGCCGGCGATGTCAGGAATCGACGCGCGTCCGCCGACGTTGATGAAAAACCGATCCGCCGAATACCGCGCGCCGTCCACGTCGATCGTGTGATCGTCGACGAAACGCGCCTGCCCAGTCATCACCGTGCAGCCTTTCGTGTCGCGCAACCATTTCTCGACGCTCGTGCGCGATTCGCCGGACACGCCGTCCTTGCGCGCTTTCACCTTTTTCATGTCGACGCGGATATCGCCGGTCGATACACCGTAATCCGCACCGCGACGCGCCATGTGCGCCACGCGCGCGCTCGCGATCAATGTCTTGGTCGGAATGCAGCCGGTGTTGACGCAGGTGCCGCCGAAATATTTGCGTTCGACCAACGCGACGTTTTGCCCAGCATTCGCCAACGCGACCGCGAGCGGCGGCCCGGCTTGTCCAGCGCCCAGAATGATCGCGTCAAAATGGTTTGCGCTCATTTCAACGTCTCCAGAAATGCGTGCGCGACATCGGCGACGGATTTGTGATCGATGTCGACTTGTTCATTCATGCGGCGCATCGCGTCGTCGGTGATGTGGCCGGACAATTCGGCCAGCGCTTCCTTCAAACCCGGAAATTTCCGCAGCGATTCGTCGCGCACCGCGATCGCGCATTCGTACGGCGGGAAATAATGCTTGTCGTCATCGAGCACGACGAATTCCGGATGACCGAGCATGCCGTCGGTCGCGTTCGCCGCGGCGAGATCGACGCGATCTGTTTTCAGCGCGGCGTACAACAATCCGAGATCCATCACAACCGGTTCGCCATCGATCTTCAGTCCGTACGTTTGTACCAAACCTGTCAAGCCGTCCGGACGCTGCGTGAATTCGTAGCCGACGCCGAGGCGCCACGGCTTCGATGCCGCGTCGCTGAGCGAAACGATGTGATTTTCCTGCGCGGTTTTCGTGAGCATGACCATCGCGAACGTGTCGTTGAAGCCGAGTGGCGGCAACCATTGGACGTGCAGCGGCGCGTATCCTTTCTGCACGTTTTCGAAAACGCGTTTCGCGTCTTTTTCGGCGGGCTGATGCAGGATTTGCGTGAGCGCCGTGCCGGTGTATTCCGGATACACATCGATCGAGCCCGCGACCAGCGCTTCGTGCGCGATCAGTGTGCCGCCGAGATTGAGCTTGCGATCGACAGACACGTGCAATCGACGCTCGATCTGCTGCGCGATCACTTCACCGAGGATCACCTGTTCGGTGAAATTCTTCGAGCCGACGACGATCGTCGGCTGTGACGATCCGCACGAGGTCAGGATAAGAATCAGACCGAGTAATGCCGCTCTGCCCATTCCAGCACCTCGTCGGCGACGATCGCCATCAGCGCGGCCGGAACCGCGCCGGCGAGCACGGTGGTCATATCCGCCGTGGCGATCCCGCGAAAAATAAATGTGCCAAGACCGCCGCCGCCGATCGCGGCGGCAACGGTCGCGGTTCCGATGGTCGAGACGATCGCGATGCGCAAGCCGGCCAGGATCGTCGGCAACGCCAGCGGAATCTCGACGCGCCAAAGTACCTGCTGGCGTGTCATGCCCATTGCAAGGGCCGAATCGCGCACGCCGGCGTCGATGCCCAAAATCCCGACCACCATGTTGCGCATGATCGGCAGCAATGCGTACAGCGCGAGCACGATGATCGCCGTGCGTTTGCCGATTCCGCCAATCAGCGGAATCGGCAACAGCACGCCGAACAGCGCGAGGCTCGGAATGGTCTGGATCACGTTGACCACGCCTAGAATCCAGCGCCGCGTTCGCGCGCGGCGGGTGAGCGCGATCGATGTCGGCGCACCGATGGCGAACGCGATGGCGACCGCCGCCGCAACCAGCACGACGTGCTCGCCGGATTGTTCAACGATTTCGGACGCGAAACCGCTCATGCCGCCGTCTCCAGATCGAGCGTGCGCAGGAATTCGCGTGCGTGCGGCGAACTCGCATGTCGGAATTCATCGGGTGTCCCGACGAATTCGATGCGACCTTCGTGCAGCAACGCGATCCGCGATCCGATCAGCATCGCTTCGCGCAGATCGTGCGTGACGAACAGCGCGGCTTTGCCGAATTCCTGACGCAGTTTCAGAAAGTGCTGCTGCATCTCATAGCGCGTTACGGGATCGAGCGCGGCGAACGGTTCGTCGAGCAGCAATAGTGGTGGGTCGGCCGCGAGTGCGCGCGCGATGCCGACGCGTTGCTTCTCGCCACCCGACAATTGTTTCGGATAGCGCGACGCATATGTTTCCGGCGTAAGACCGACCGCATCCAATAACTCGGAGACGCGCGCGTTGATCTTGTCGCGCGGCCAACCTTCGAGTTCGGGAACGAGACCGACATTGCGCGCGACGGTGATATGTGGGAACAGTCCGCCGTCCTGAATCACGTAGCCGATGCGTCGTCGCAGCGCGATTTCATCTGACGTCGCGACGGACTTTCCGTCGAAACGTACGTCGCCCGATGTCGGTTTCACGAGCGCGTTGACCATGCGCAACAACGTCGTCTTGCCCGATCCGCTGCGGCCGAGCAGGACGAGTGTTTCGTTGCGATCGAGCTGAAGTTCGATGTCGCGCAGGATGTTGCGTCCGTCGATGCAATACGAAACGTGATCGAAGTCGACGAAGGCCATGACTAACGAACTGCGTCGCGTAACGAGTTGAGGAAACGATCGATGTCGTCGTTGTTGTTGTATGGCGCGATCGACACGCGGACGGCGTGTGCGGTGCCGAATTGTCGAAGTAGCGTTCCCGCCGACAAGTGGCCCGCGCGGACATCGACGCCGCGTTCGGCGAGCGCGCGTTGAATCGACACGCTATCGCGGCCGTTGACGACAAAGCTGCGCACGCCGATAGAATTTGCATTGTCCGCGAGAACACGAAGGTTGTCGATGGCTGCGAGACCTTTGTCGAGGCGATGCAGCGCGTGATGCGTGTGGGTTTCGAGTGCGTTCCATCCGATCGAGGCGACGTAATCGAATGCAACGGCGAGGCCGATCGCGCCGGCGACGTTCGACGTGCCTCCTTCGAATCGTTCCGGAGATTTCGCAGGCGTTGCCTCGTCGAGCGTGAAAGTCGCGAAGGTCTGTGCGCCGAGCAGCGGTGGCCGCATCGTCGCCAGCATCTCGTGTGTGGCGAGCAAAACGCCGACGCCCGTCGGCGCGAATACTTTGTGGCCGGAAAAGACATAAAAATCCACGCCAATCTCGGCGAAATTCACCGGGCCATGCGCAATTGCCTGCGCGCCATCGATCAGCACACGTGCACCGATGGCGTGCGCGGCGTCGACAATTTCAGATACCGGCATCGTCGTGCCCAACACATTTGAAACGTGCGTGATCGCAACGAACTTCGTGCGTTCGGACAATGCGGAGCGAAATGCGTCGAGCGTCAACACGCCGTTCGCATCGACATCGACAACACGCAGTCGCGCGCCCCGTTGCGCAGCCAGTCGTTGCCACGGTGCAAGATTCGCTATGTGTTCTGCTGACGAAACGATGATTTCATCGCCCACGCCGATCGCATCGAATCCGTCGGCGACGAGCTGGATCGCTTGCGTCGCGCCGCCGCAGAAAACGACGTTGTCCGCCGCTGCGCCGACATGCCGGGCGATTCGCGCACGCGCATCCGCATAAGCCGTTGCGGAATCCGGCGTGCCGTGAACGCGTTGAATGTAGTCGGAAACAGCGCGCAGCACCACGCGCGGCTGATGCGTGGTCGCGGCGTTGTCGAGATACGCGCGACCGGACGCGAGCGCGGGAAAATCGTCTCGAATCGCGGGCAGCTCGGGCATCAACGCGTCCATATCGATGCGTTGCCTGCGATCAGTCGAGCAGTTCGATCGCGTCGACGCGATTCGGATAGAACGCGACGTGCTCCTTGATCTGCGCGACAGCCTGATGCGGCGTTTCGTAAGTCCACACCGCATTCGCCGACTGCGCGCCGCCGGGGACGATGCTGTAATACGACGCATCGCCTTTGTATGGACAGTGCGACGTGTGCGTCGTGCGTTCGAGCAGCGCGAAGTCGACATCCTTGCGCGGTACGTATTGCACCGGCGGATAGCTCGCTTCACGCAACGTCAGCGCGTCGCGGCTGTCGGCGATCGTTTTGCCGGCGACGGTCACGCGTACGCGCTGCGGCGTTTTCTCGATCGTGATCGGGTGATCCGGGCCGGGGATTCTCACGGGCTTGGCGGACATGCGCGTTCCTTAGGCATGCGGGACACGCAGACTACTCCGGTTCGCGCCGATCGCGAAGGCCGTCACGCCAGCAGGCCGTGGCGGCGATGCCAGTCCTCCAGCGATTCCTTCGGATAACGGCGCACGTGCTTCTCGCCTTTGCCTTTGGGCACCTCGGCCCAGTTGGCTTTGAAGTCGAGCATCATGTGCACGCGCTCTGGCGCTTTCGGTAATGGTGTGTCGATGACGGAAGCAAAAGGATGCACGAGATCCGGCCACTCCGGATCGAACAGCCACAGACACGATCCGCATTTGCCGCAGAAATTGCGCTGGCCGGAACTGGTCGTGGTTTTCTTGCCTTCTTCGCGCATTTTCGCGCGATAGATTTTGATGTGCTGTTTGCCTTTGATCTTCAGCGTTTTCGCGTACGCGCCGAGATTGATCGCGTAGCCGCCGCCACCGTCGGTCTTGCGGCAGATCGAACAGTAGCAACGCAGAAACGGCACGGGCGCGTAAGCATCGACCGAAAAACTGACAGCGCCGCAATGGCAGGATCCTTCGAGTTTCATCGACGTTCCTCCTTGAATATCGCGACAGCCTAACGCCGCGCGTCGGCGCCGAACAAGTCAGACGGCGGCGAGACCACGATAAAGATGCACGACGCGCTCCATCAGAATCGGCGCGCTCCACGCGGCGGCATCGTGCGGGCCGGCATCGGCGAGCGCTTTGCGTTGTTCGGCCGAATGCAGCAGCGCGGCAACGTGGCCGGCGAATTCGTTCACGTTCTCGCCACTGATGCGCGCGGATTTCGCGTGACGCAGCACCGTCGCCGTGCCCATCACCGCGGTCGAAACGATGGGCACGCCGAGCGACATCGCTTCGACGAGCACCAATCCTTGCGTTTCCGTCGGCGAGGCGAACACGAACACGTCGCCCGCTTTGTAGCAATCGAGCAGTGTCGTGCGGCGATCGAGATTGCCGACGAAGACAACGTGATCGCGCAATCCGATCGTTTCGGCGTGACGCTTCAATCGTTCTGCATCCGGCCCTTCGCCGGCGAGGATGAACGCAAGGCGCGGAAACTCGTCGATCAATGCACGAGCGACATCGAGCAGGAACGAAATGTTTTTTTCAGCGGAAAGCCGGCTCACCGTGACGAGTGTCGGCTGATCGTCGTCGATGCCGTGCGCGTGACGGAATCGCGCGCCGTCGCCGCCGCGGAATTCCTCGAGATGGATGCCGGTCGGAATCACGGACGACGGTGTCGCGATGCCGTAGCGGCGCAATACCTGCGTCATCTCGTCGCTCGGCACGATCAGATGATCCACGCCATGACACAAACTGCGCGAGAAATAGCGCGCGGCGAAACGCGACAGGAATTTCGGCAGCCACGGCAGATACACGCCGACGTATTCTTCGAAAAACGTGTGATAGCTCTCGACGGTCGGACGACTCAAGCGCTTCGCCAGCCGCACGCCGAGTTGATGCGCGCGGAACGGCGTGTGGATGTGCACGACATCCCACTGCCGTTGCGCGAGTCGTTCGATGGCGGGCGTGATCGCCGAGCCGCGAATGAGCCGGTCTTCCGGATCGAAAAAGATCACGCGCGAGGGCAAGCGGATCATGTCGAACTCGGCTTCACCATCGCCGTTCTCGCCATCACCGTTTTTACCGTAGTCGGGTGCGACGATCGTCACGTTGTGACCGAGCCGTTTCAGTTCGCGCGCGAACGTGCGAATCGACGACGATACGCCGTTCACGCGCGGAAAATAGACGTCCGACACCATCAATATGTTCATGAACGCGCAGCGTATGGCGCTTTCGTGACGGTTTCGCTTCACGCGCAATGCTGTCGATGCGCCGGACTGCGACGGTGGCGCGGTTTGCCGCGTCAGGAGCGTCCATGAATAGCTTCGCCATCAGCAGGACCGCCGTGCGCGGCGAGGGGTTTCAGGGTTGGGGACATCCGCTCTTTGCGATCGTCATGATCGCGCTCGGCGTGATCGGTCTGTACACCGGCGATTTCGCCGGCGTATGGCAGCGCATTCCCATCGATCCGTTGCCAGGACGTACGTTTTTCGCGTATGCGACCGCCATCGTCGAATTGCTGACAGGCGTCGGATTGCTTTTCCGCGCGAGCATGACGGTCGCGTCGGCGGTGTTGTTCGTCTTTCTGCTGATCTGGCTGATCGTGCTCAAGGTGCCGGCGATCGTCGCCGTTCCGTCGATGGAAGCGACATGGCTCGGCTTCGGCGAAATCGGCGTGATCGCAGCCGGTGGCTGGATTCTGTTCGCGCGTCACGCGACGCGGCCGTCCGCGATCACGGGCCGAAACGGCGTGCGTCTCGCGCGCTGCCTGTTCGCGATCAGCTTGCCGATGATCGGCTTGTCGCATTTTTTCTACGCCAACGAAACCGCGAAGTTCATCCCGGCATATTTTTCGTTTCCGCTTTTCTGGGCCTATCTCACGGGCGCCGGCAGTTTGCTGACGTGCGCGGCGGTTCTCACCGGCGTGTTGGCGCGCGTCGCCGCGACGCTCGAAGCGGCGATGCTGGTTCTAATCACCGTGTTCGTGTGGACGCCGTGGCTCACGCCCGCACCGGTCAACGCGGGACAATTCACCGCGTTTTTTATTTCGTCCGCGATCGCGTGCGGCGCGTGGGTCGTGGCCGATTCGTATCGCGATTCGCGCTGGTTCGCGCAGCAACTTCCCTGACGCAACGTCGCTTCAGTTCGACGTCGGTTCGAAGTTACCGGTGAAAACCGTATCGCCGATCAGTTTGAACAAACCCGCGTTGTAGGTGCTCGTGCCGGTTTGCGCGTGGACGGCGATGAGCAGTCCTTCGTCCGCCGCGATCGCGATACCCGTGCCCTGCAGGTTGCCGCCGTTCTGCGCATCGACGTAATCGACACCGCCGCCGACGCCGAACGACGCATCGGGAATTCCGTTGCTGGTGAGTCGAAATACCGTCATGCCGTAACACGTGGGGCACGCCGCTTCGAACGCGAATTGCGAATAGCCGACACCGACGAACCGTCCGTGCCGGTCCACGATCATTTCCGAAGGCGCGGCGACGGCTTGGCCAGAGAAATCGAAACTCGTCTCACCCGCCGATTGGCCGAAGGTCGAATCGAACGCGCCGGTTGCGGTGAACTTGATCACGGCCGTCTGTACCGTGGCGAGACTCGTGTTGCGCAAGTTGCCGACGACGACGAAACCGTTGTCGCTGTCGGGAATGATGTCGAACGCGCTGTCGAGCGTGTGGTCGCTCACGTTCGTGAACGGCACGAGCAGATGGCCGGCCGTTCCGAAGCCGGTGTCGAATACGCCAGTCGCGCTGAAGCGCGTGATGTCCCAGTAATATTTATTGGTGTTACTGACGGTTTCGTAAGCGTAGCCGACCGCCACGATCTGTCCGTTCGGCAACTGCGCCACGCTGAACGCCGATGCGCCGGCGAATCCGGACGGCAACGTGCTGTGCGTCAATCCCGCGCTGCCGAACGTGGCGTCGGCCGCGCCAGTGGTGCCGTTCAATCGCGCGATCATCATCACGCTCGCGTTGCTGACCAATTGATCGCCGGCGATGAGCAACGAACCATTGCTTTGCGGACGAATGCGGAAACATCGCGTGCGCGTCGACGACGGCGCGGCGAACGAATATTTGCCCGTGCCGTGAAACGACGAATCGAGCGCGCCGGTGCCGAGCAGCCGGAACGCGACGCAACTCGCGGCGGTCGCCATGGGCGTCGCGTAGCCGATACCGACGATTGCGCCGGACGGCTGGATCAGCAGATCGGTTGAAACGTTCGGATCCGGACTGAGCGTGCTCACCGCGACGCTGCCGCTCCCGTTGAACGATGTATCGAGCGCGCCGAGCGCCGTCAGTCGCGTGAAGGTCAACGTTCCGTTCGATGCCGGCGCGACGACGACGATCCTGCCGTCGCTCTGTTCCGCCAGGCGCACGTATTCCAGCGGCGGACCGCCGTGCGTGGTGTCGAGCGTGGTGCTGAGTTCCACCGTGCCCGCGTTCGACGTCGCGCCGCCGAACGCCGGATTCACGTAGCCATCCGTCGCCTGCGCGGCCGTCGAAACGAGTAGGAAACACATCGCCATCGTGCGCAAGACATTCTCCCCAAGCCGTTTTGCCGCGCAGTATGTCACCGAAACGTTGCGCGGGAATGTCCTCGGCGTCGGCGTTTACAGACCACCGGCTGCCTGCGCAACAGCACGGAAAAGCGCGCGGCCTTTGTTCATCGTTTCTTCCCATTCTGTGTCCGGATCCGAATCGAACACCACGCCGCCGCCGGCCTGCACGTGCAGTTGTCCATCCTGGATGACGGCGGTGCGAATGGCGATGGCGGTATCCGCATCGCCCCACCAGCCGATATAGCCGATCGCGCCCGCGTAGATATTGCGCTTGTGCGGTTCGAGTTCCTGGATGATTTCCAGCGCGCGGATTTTCGGTGCGCCGGAAACCGTGCCGGCGGGAAATGTCGCTTTGATCACGTCCATGTAACTCAATCCGTCGCGCAGTTCGCCTTCGACCTGACTGACGATGTGCATTACGTGCGAATAGCGTTCGATGACGAAACTTTCCGTGAGCGCGACGGTGCCCGTTTTGCTCACGCGGCCGACATCGTTGCGACCGAGATCGATTAGCATCAGATGCTCGGCGCGTTCTTTCGGATCGGCCAGCAATTCCTGTTCGAGCGCGACATCTTCTTCGCGCGTCTTGCCGCGACGACGCGTTCCCGCGATCGGACGCAGCACGACTTTGTTTTGCTTCAGCCGAACCAGGATTTCCGGCGACGAACCGACGATCTGCGTCGGACCGAGGTCGAGAAAATACATGTACGGCGACGGATTCAGCGCACGCAACGCGCGATACACGTCGACCGGCCGCGCGCGAAACGGCACCGACAATCGTTGCGACGGCACGACCTGGAAAATATCGCCGGCGCGAATATACTCTTTAGCCTTTTCCACAAGTGCACAATATTCGTCGCGCGTGAAGGTGGATTTGAAATCCGTCTCCGCAAGCGATTTCGGATCGAGCACGTCCGGATAGCTCGGTCCCGCGCGGCGCAAGCGGAACGCAAGTTCATCGAGCCTGCGTTGCGCGCGCGCATACGCCTGCGGCTGCGCGGGATCGGCATGGACGATCAGATATAAGCGTCCTTTGAGATTATCGAATACCGCGACTTCTTCGCTGAGCATCAGCAATACGTCGGGCAATCCGAGCCGATCCGGACGATCGACCGCGAGTTTGCTTTCGATATACGCGATCGATTCAAAACCGAAATAGCCGACGAGCCCGCCTGTGAATTCCGGCAGATCGGCGATGTGCGGAACGCGGAACGTGCGGCGGATCGTTTCGATTTCACCGAGCGGATCGTCGAGTTCGCGGCGTTCGCTCGCCGCGCCGAATTCCTCGATCGTCAGTTCACGTCCGCGCAATTTATACACGCGCCGGCACGGCAAACCGATGATCGAATGGCGTCCCCAGTTTTCGCCGCCTTCGACGGATTCGAGCAGATACGTGTACGGACCGTCGGCGAGTTTCAGATAAACCGAGAGCGGCGTATCCAGATCGGAAAATATCTCGCGCGACACCGGAATGCGGTTGAAGCCTTGCGCGGCGAACGCGTCGAATTCGTCTTGCGAAAGCATGCAGCCGTCCGGATCGAAGCGGGCTGCGCACGATAGCAACTCCCGCGTCCGCGCGACACCATCGGAAGTGGGCGCGCGGTCCGGCGTGGCGAAGCTCAGTGTGGTGGCGGAACCGGTAGCGTGACGACCTGGCCCACCGTCACATGTCCGGTAACCGTTGAGACGAGCGCGTCGAGTTGCTTGCTCTGTTCGCGGTAGAAATACGCAACCGGGCGATAACCTGGATCGCCGACACCGTTTTCAGCCACGACCGCGTTCAAGCCTGTAAAACCGGTGTGGGTACCGACGATGTTGCGTGTTTCGACGTTGAACTGTTTCAACGCGCGCGGGATCGTGACGGCGTCGCCGTATTTTTCGTCGAGCTGGCGAAAGATGTTGTCGGCTGCGGCTTTCTCTTCCGTCGACAATGTAGCGTATGCCGTTTGCAGCGCGCTTTCCGAAAATTCGTCGCGATTTTCCGCGGCGATGCCCAGCCATGCGACGCCGCGCAGTCGGTCCGCCGGGACGCCGATGCCTTCGTAATACATCATCGCCGCGTTGTACTGCGCACGTTTGTTGGCCCAGAAACCGGCCAGTTCGAACAGGCGTAGCGCTTCGGCGTAGTCACGCTTGCGCAAATAGAACTGCGCTTTGTATTCGAAATATTTGCCCGGAAAAATGCGGCCGGGCGGATCCGGCATGCGCATTTGGGCCCAGTCGGCGTTCCAATTGCCGAACGAAGCGCCAGGATCTGGAAATCCAGCCATGCCCGCGTTCGCGGTGACGGTGCAGGTGAGCAGGAAGCCGGCAAGAAGGAAAAGACGTTTCATGTTCGAAACTCCTGTGTCGTCGTTCGATCAGACGAGACTCTCGAAAGCATCGTCGCGCTAGCGTGTGCGGGAATCAAGTGAAGAATCGCTTCGTGAAAATCGTTCACGACGTCGACATTTATACCAACGGCCGTCGTGGCATGCTACGCAGCACCAGCTTGAATTCCACGCCGCTGCCATCGGCGAGATTGCGCGCGCTCGCCGCGCCGCGATGCGCCGACGCAATCAGACGAACGATGTAAAGACCGAGGCCCAAATGCGGCGCTTCGGCAGCGCGTTGCGTCGACGGACGTAAGCTCACCAGCGAATCGAACAGTCGATCCTGCATCGTGTCCGGCAGTAGCGAGCCGCTGTTGGCGACGGTGAGTTCGGCGCCGTCGTCGAGCGCGTGCAGCGCGATGCGGATCCAACCGTCGTCCGGCGCGAAGCTGCGCGCGTTGTCGACCAGTTTGTCGAGCGCCTGCGCAATCAGTTCCGGCGCGCCGTGCATGATCAGCGGCGCCGTCGGCAATTCCGATTCGAGCCGGCGCGGCGCGATGATCGATCGATAGCTGTCGATACATCCACGCACGACGGCGGTCAGATCGAAATCCTCGCCTTCCGCCGCGCCGATCGCGCGCTCCATGCCGTTGGCCTGACTCATTGCGCGCACGATCGCGCCCAAGCGTTCCGCGCCACCGCGCGCACGTTCGAGATACGGCTGCGCCGCATCGGGCATCGACTGATGTTCGAGATTGTCGAGCGACGATTTCACGATCGCGAGCGGCGTCTGCAATTCGTGCGAGAGTTTGCTCGCGAGCGTGCGCAAGTAATCGGTGTAAGCGCTCACTTCCGCGAGCAATCCCGAAAAGCTGCGCGCGAGATCCCCAAGTTCGTCGCGCGAATCGGTGAGCGGCATCGCCGCCGTGTCGACGCTGCCGCTGTTACGTAGCGCGCGATCGGCCGCATCGCGCAGTCGGCGAATGCGCAAACTGAGCACGCTCGAAAACAGAAAAAGAATTCCGCCCGCGACGAACAGCGCGAACAGACTCGCGGTAGCGACGCTGATCAATGCGCGGTTGGTGAGCAGCGGCAATGTTTCGCTGGCTTGTTCGAGCAGCAGCGCGCCGCGCACTTCGCCTTGCGATTTCAACGGCACGGCGGCGGCGAGCACGACGCCCGAATCGGCGGCAGTCCGATGCCACGCGGTCGACGTCACACCGGACAAGGCCTGCCAGATTTCCGTCGCATTGAGGCGCGGAAGTTCGATGGAGAAATCCGCGGCCTCGATCAGGCTTGGTGCGAGCAAATGCCGATAGACGAAATTTTCCAGCCAGCGCCGACGCGCGACCGGTTGTGCGGGCGGTGCCGACAATGCGCCAGCCGTCGCGATAACCCAGCCGTCGCCGCTGAGGATTCGCGCGCGCATGCCTTCGGCGATGAATTGCGAAAGCTCGTTCGACAACTGCGTCGACAAGGTCAGCAGCGGCATCAATTCGGAAGACGTTTCCGTCGATGTCTCTGCGTCGTACGACGCGATCGACAAGCGATCCGGCATCTGCGCGCGCGGCATGCGCAGTTCGACGACGTAGCCGGAACCGTTTTCCTGCCAGACGCCATCGAGCACCGTCGGCAACGCGTTGTCGGTGGCGTCGGTGAGCGTGAGCGCATCGAAGGGGCCGGGCGCGGCACTCGCGATGAGATAGCGGCGCGTCAGATCGTCGCGCTGCAAGGTGAGAATCAGATGATCGCTCGTCATCGCGCGCGGATCGCGTGCGTCCATGCGCGTGCGCGTGGCATCGCGCACGGCGATGAGCATGTAGATCACATCGTCGTCGTTGCGCAGAAGCATCGACAACTTCTCGGCGTCGTTCGCCGGTCCGAGGAATTGCGTGTACGGTTTGAGCGACGACCAATCGTCGCCGGAACCATCGACCGAAATCTTCGCCGGCGCACGATGTACATACAACGCATTGCCGCCCGGCGGAAGCTCGGCGTTCAGCGCATTGAGGCTACGCGCCAGCGCTCGCGCGGAAGCGATCAGCGTCTGTTCCTGACCTTGCCGCAGCAATTCTTCCATCTGCCGCACGAACAGCCAGCCCGCCACCGGCAGCGCCAGCGTCGAGAGTGCGATGAGCAGGAGTTTGAAGCGGAGCGACATCGATCAGTGCCGCAAAAGAGGAATCACGGTTTCCAACGATAACCGACGCCATGCACCGTTTCGATCGCATCGAAATTCGGATCGATCGCGATGAATTTCTTGCGGATGCGTTTGATGTGCGAGGTGATCGTCGCATCGTCGACGACGACTTGCGCTTCGCGCATGAGCTGATCGCGATTTTTCACGTGACCCGGGAAACGCACGAGCGTGTGCACCATCCAGAATTCGGTGACGGTGAGCGGGACTTCTTCGTTGTTCCACGTCACACGCATGCGTTCGGCTTCGAGCTTGAGCGGTCCGTGTTCGACGACGGTTTCTTTCGATGACGGTTTCGACAAGGCATCCAGACGCCGAAACAATGCGCTGATCCGTGCGGCGAGATGATGCAGGCTGACGTCTTTGGTGAGGTAATCGTCGGCGCCGAGACGCAGGCCGGAGATCACGTCGAAATCCGAATCGCGCGCGGTGAGGAACAGGATCGGCAATGTCGGCGATTTTGCGCGCAGTTCGCGGCAAAGCTCGAATCCACCGTCAGGTTCTTCGCCGAGACCTACGTCGATGATCACGAGTTCCGGAAAACGTGTGTTGAATGCGCGGCTGGCTTCCGGACGCGAACCGTAGCCGGCAACTTGATAACCGAAACGCGTGAGCGCTTCGACGTAGTTGGCGCGGATG
>DATBAU010000014.1:0-8583 GCA_036271355.1 Rudaea sp.
CGCGGTGATCCATGCCGAATCCGCGTTCAATCCGAATGCGGTGTCGCTGAAAGGCGCGCAAGGTTTGATGCAACTCATGCCGGGCACCGCGTCGGACTTGTCGGTGAACAATCCGTTCGACGCCACGCAGAACATTCGCGGCGGCACGCAATATCTCGCGATGTTGCTCAAGCAGTTCAACGGCGACGAGAAACTTGCCGCCGCCGCGTACAACGCCGGTGCACAGAATGTGCAAAAGTATAAAGGTGTACCGCCGTTCGACGAGACGCAGGTCTATGTGCAACGCGTCGCGCAACTGCGACAGCGTTATGGTGCGGCGAGTTCGGCTGTCGCGACCGCCGCGGTCACACCGCCGCGCTCCTGATCAGCGAGTTCTGATCAACTGTTGTTTTGGCGCTGCGGCCGTTCGGCCAGCGTGACGGATAGCGAGAAATCCTTGCCATTGCGCGTTCCGCCGAGTTTAACGGTCGTGCCCGGCGTCATCGCCGCTTCCTTGTTGCGCAGTTCGAGCTGATTGGCGATCGGGTCGCCGTCGAGCGTGGTGAGAATGTCGCCGCCGAGCAAGCCAGCTTTCGCCGCCGGTCCGTTTTCGTAGATACCGATGATCACGACGCCGTGCGTGAGTCCGGAATTCTGCAGCGAATTCACGTCGGCATATTCCGCGCCGATCCAGCCGCGTATCACTTTGCCGTGCGCGACGATTTGTTCGAGCACGCTTTTCGCCGTCGCGACTGGAATCGCGAAGCTGATGCCGACGTTCTGTCCGCCCGGCGTCAATACGTCGGAATTGATGCCGACCAGTTCGCCGTACGCGTTCACGAGCGCGCCACCGGAGTTGCCGCGATTGATGTTGGCGTCGGTCTGGATGAAATCCTCGTAGACCGATTTGTTCAACTGTCGTCCGAGCGCGCTGACGATGCCCATCGTCACCGTACGTCCGATGCCGAACGGATTGCCGATTGCCAGCACGACGTCGCCGACGTTGAGCGGATCCTTGTCGGCGATGGTGATGCTCGGCAAGTTCGGCGCATCGATCTGGAGCACAGCTAAATCCGTTTCGGCATCGCCGCCGATCACACGCGCGTTGACCACGCGCCCGTCATATAAAACGACCGCGATTTCTTCGGCGCCCTGGATCACATGGTTGTTCGTAACAACGTAACCGTCGGCACTCACGATTACGCCGGAGCCGAGGCTTTGCGTCGGACGCTTGGTCGGCGCGCCGTACGCGATCGCGGGAAACATGCGCTGAAATGCAGGATTGCTCGGCACCAGATATTGCTGCTGCGTGACGACCTTGTTGGCGTAGATGTTCACGACCGACGGCGCCGCACGCGCGACGGCACTCGAATACGACACGGTGATCGTTTCGTTCTCGCGCTCGTTTTCGTTTGGCATCGGCGCGGCGCGTTCCGGCGCGCTTTGCGTCACGAGCGCCGGCGGCTGCGCGGTTGCAGGCGAGACAGCCTGGCGCAAGCGGCCGACCAGCGACGGTGAGATGATCGTCGCGATAAACGCCGCGGCCAATCCGAGCGTGATGCACTGAGCGACGAAGATACTGATGCGGTAGACGGTTCTCATTCGGCAGCCGGATAAAGGGAATGCGCGCGTCGTGCTCCGAGTCCGATTATCGGATTCATTGTCTGCCGCCGGGTGCTTCGTTAAACTAACATGATTTTTGGGGGGTCTTCATTGCCCCTGCCTGAATTGCTTTTCCCGATAAGTTGAAGTTGACGCGGAGTTGAGATGGCGAATGACGTCGTGGATCATGCTGGCGTAGATCAAGGGCGGCGCCGGTTTTTGACGGCGACGACCGCCGTCGTCGGCGGAGCGGGAGCGCTGGTTGCGATCGTTCCCTTCATCAAGTCGTGGGAGCCGAGCGAGCGCGCGAAGAACGCGGGCGCGCCGGTGCTCGCGGACATCAGCAAGGTCGAACCCGGGCAGCGCCTGTCGATCGCCTGGCGCGGTCAGCCGGTGTGGATCATCAATCGCACGGCCGCGTTGCTGGCTACGCTGCCACAGGTCGACAATCGTCTGAAGGATCCGAAGTCCGAAGCCGATCAGCAGCCGAAATACGCACAAAACGAAGACCGCTCGATCAAGCCTGAATGGTTTGTCGTCATCGGCATCTGCACACACCTGGGCTGCTCGCCGGAGTTCGTGCCGGACATCAAACCCGAACCGTTCGATCCGGACTGGAAAGGTGGCTTCTTCTGTCCGTGCCACAAATCGCGCTATGACATTTCCGGCCGCGTGTTCCAGGGCGTTCCGGCGCCGGCGAACCTCGTGGTTCCTCCGTACAAGTTCGTCAACGACACGCAGATCATGATCGGTGTGAATCCGGAGGGAGCGGCCTAATGGCAAAGGTATTCACAACGATCGGCAACTGGGTCACCGAGCGCGCGCCGGGCATGATGCCCATGTATCGCAAGCACATGACCGAATATTACGCGCCGAAGAATTTCAACTTCTGGTATTACTTCGGTTCGCTCGCGCTGGTGGTGCTGGTCAACCAGATTCTCACCGGCATTTTCCTTACTATGTTCTACAAGCCGGGCGCGGCGACCGCGTTCGACTCCGTCGAATACATCATGCGCGACGTGCAGTGGGGTTGGCTCATCCGCTACATGCATGAAGTCGGCGCGTCGATGTTTTTCATCGTCGTCTACATGCACATGTTCCGCGGCCTGATGTACGGCTCGTTCAAGAAACCGCGCGAACTGGTGTGGCTGCTCGGCATGCTGATTTTCCTCACCCTGATGGCCGAAGCCTTCATGGGCTACGTGCTGCCGTGGGGCAACATGTCGTTCTGGGGCGCGAAGGTGATCATCTCGCTGTTCGGCGCAGTGCCGTTCATCGGCGATGCGCTGGTGCAGTGGATCATGGGCGACTTCAATCCCGCCGACGCGACACTGAATCGATTCTTCGCGCTGCACGTGATCGCATTGCCGATCGTGTTGCTGCTTCTCGTCGTGCTGCACATCGCTGCGCTGCATGAAGTCGGTTCGAACAATCCCGACGGTGTCGAAATCAAGAAGGGACCCAAAGACGCAGGCGGTCATCCGCTCGACGGCATTCGTTTTCATCCGTATTACACGGTGAAAGACATGTTCGGCGTCGGCTTCTTCCTGCTGATCTGCGCGTTCATCATCTTCTTCCAGCCGACACTCGGCGGATGGTTCCTCGAGAACGACAATTTCATCCCCGCGAATAATCTCGTCACGCCGGCGGAGATCAAACCGGTGTGGTACTTCACGCCGTTCTACGCGATCTTGCGCGTAATCCCGAGCAAGGGCCTTGGCGTGATGGCGATGTTCGCCGCGATCGTCGTGCTGTTCCTGGTGCCGTGGCTCGATCGCGGTACAGTGAAATCGATCCGCTATCGCGGTCTCGGTTTCAAAGTCGCGCTCGGCATCTTCGTGATCGCGTTCATCCTGCTGGGCGCGATCGGCGAGGGCAAGACAACCGAATGGATTCCGCAATTGTTCGGCGCGAAAGCGGACGTGACGTTCATCGAGAACTTCTTCGGCCGCACGCTCACGCTGATCTATTTCGGGTTCTTCGCCTTCCTGTGGGCGTACACGTATTTCGGGAAAGAAAAAACGAAGCCCATTCCGGAACGGGTGACCACCCATGCTTAAGTTCGCGATGAAACACCGTTTGGGAATTCTCCTCGCCGTCGGTCTGCTGGCCGCCGGTTCGGTGCAGGCGCAGGAAGCCGAAGGGCTCACGCCGTCGAACGTTCGCGTCGAGAACCTCGCGTCTGTTCAGCGCGGTGCACGCATCTATTTCAACTATTGCTCGGGTTGCCATTCGCTCAAGTACATGAGCTATTCGCGGCTGAGCCAGGATTTGAAACTCACGCCTGACGAAACCCTCGCGAGCTTCGCCTTCACCGGCGCCAAGATCGGCGATCAGGTCATGACGAACATGCCGGAAGCCGCATCCGCGCAATGGTTCGGCAAAACGCCGCCAGATCTTTCGCTCGAAGCGCGCGCCAAGAGTCCGGACTGGATCTACAACTATTTGAAGTCGTTCTATCTCGATCCGTCGCGTCCGAGCGGCTGGAACAACACGGTCTTCCCGAACGTGTCGATGCCAAACGTGTTGTGGGAACTGCAAGGCACGCAGCGCGCGGTTTTGTCGGAACCCAAACCCGGTGAAGAACCGAAAGTCGAAAAACTGACGCTGGCGAATCCGGGCAAGCAAAGCGAAGCCGCGTTCGACGACACTGCTCGCGACATCACCACCTTCCTTGCTTACGCGGGCGAACCCGCCGCGCTGGTGCGCGAATCGACCGGTGTGTGGGTGATTCTGTACCTCGCGTTCTTCACCTTCCTCGCGTGGCTCTTGAAGCACGAGTTCTGGAAGGACGTTCACTGAAATTTTCCGACCCGGTGGTGTCTGCCGGGTCGCTTCGACGTTGATCGCTCCGTTCGGGTCACCCGCGCGGCCTGAGGAATTGTCCCGTTTTCCGGGGGCTAGGCGCTTTCCTCGCCGCGGTGTACATTCGATGACAGGGAGGGTGTGACCACAGTGCCGGGTCAACACCTCGTGGGGGCGTGAGGAATCGATATGGCCTTGAGTCAACGTTCGCGCACGATTCTTACTCTTTATTCGGCAAACAACGATACGCAATGTCACCGCGTGCGGCTGGTGCTCGCGGCGAAGGGCGTCGTCTACGATCTGGTGCAGGTGAATCCGCAATCGCCGCCGGAAGATTTGCTCGACCTCAATCCCTACAACACCATTCCAACGCTCGTCGATCGCGACCTCGTGCTGTATGACACCAGCGTCATCTGCGAATACCTCGACGAGCGTTATCCGCATCCGCCGTTGATGCCGGTCGATCCGCTGTCGCGCGCGCGGTTGCGCTTGGCGATCGTGCGCATCGAAAAAGACTGGCTGCCGTTCGTCACGCAGATCGAAGCGGGCGGACGTCCCGCCGAAGGCGCACGTAAGCGTTTACGCGACGCGTTGTTGTCGAGCCTGCCGCTGTTCAAGGCCGCGAAGTTTTTCCTCAACGCCGAACTGAGCCTGGCCGACTGCGCGCTCGTGCCGCTCATCTGGCGTCTGCCGTCGCTCGGCGTCGTGCTGCCGCGCGAAGCGCACGTCATCAACGATTACGGCGACCGCATTTTCCGCAATCCCGGATTCACGCGCAGCCTCACGCCGGAAGAGAAAGCATTACGAGACACATGATCAGCGAGTCCATCCGATGACCGGCAACGTCAGCATGACGTCCAACCGTCCGTACCTTCTGCGCGCGATGTACGACTGGATCAGCGATAACGGCCTCACGCCGTACATCCTGGTCGATGCCGCAGCAGCCGGCGTGCAGGTTCCCAAAAGCGCGATCAAAGACGGGCGCGTCGTGCTCAACGTCGCCGCGCGCGCCGTCGCGCAACTCGAACTCGGCCAGGAGCGCGTGCGCTTCGTCGCGCGGTTTTCCGGCGTCAGTCAATCCGTCGAAGTGCCGATGGCGAGTCTGCTTGCGATATACGCGCACGAAAACGGACAGGGCATGATGTTTCCGGCTGAAAACCAGCCGCCGACGCCACCGGGTCCGAACATCGACGAAAGCGCCGGCAAGAAGGGATCGCACCTTCGCGTGGTGAAATGATTTTCGTCGCGGTCGTCGTCAGTGCGGCGTCGAACGCCGTGGAAATGCAATGACCGTGGCTTCGTTCGCCGGTTCGATCGCGTCGAGCGTTTGCGCATCCAGCATCGGAAGGCTGTGTGCGACGAGCCGATCCTGCATCAGATCGAGCGAGCCTTGATGCCGGTCCGATCCGTTCACGCTCAACTCGAATCGATAACGCCGGAGCCAGTGCAAACGCCCATCCTCGCCGCGTCGGAACCGGATGCGCTGCAGCGCGACGGTCTGATCGAGCAATTGCACGCGGCCTTCCGCGCACAACGCGTGCGCGAACTGCCGCGCGCGCTCCTTCGCCCGCAGAGCCGCCTGCCACGCGTAGATCGCCAGAAGGACGAAAAGAAACGGGAAGAGCGCATCGAACATGCCGTCAGTGTGCGGGCGACGGGCGCTCAAGACAATGGCCCGATCCGCATCTTCACTGCGTGTCCAGCCGAATTCGTTACAATGCCCCGTGTGATGGATGAATCAGGGTGGACGGGCAGGTGATCGACATCCCCGGCTATATAATCAAGCGCGAGATCGGAGCCGGCGGGATGGCCACGGTCCATCTCGCCACGCAGACCTCGCTCGAGCGCGAAGTAGCGCTCAAGGTGATGTCGCCTGCGCTTGCCGCCGACCCGACCTTTTCCAAGCGCTTCCTGCAGGAAGCGCGGATGCTCGCTTCGCTGGCGCATCCGAACATCGTCGCGGTGTACGACGTCGGCGTCACGCCGAACCAGCTGCATTATTTTTCGATGCAATACCTTCCCGGCGGCGATCTCGCCGGACGCGTTCGCAGCGGAATCGAGGAGCGCGATCTCGTCATCGCGATCGCCGGGGTTGCGCGCGCGCTCGGCTACGCGCATCAGCGCGGCTACGTGCATCGCGACGTCGCGCCCGGAAACATTTTGTACGACGCGAACAACAATCCGGTGCTGACCGATTTCGGCATCGCGCTCGCGGCGGCATCCGGATCGCGCATCACCAGCGCGGGATTCTCCGTCGGCACCAGTCATTACATGAGCCCGGAGCAGGCGCGCGGCGGCGACGTCGATGCGCGCTCGGATATTTATAGTCTCGGTGTCCTCACGTATTACGGCCTCGTTGGCAAACCGCCGTATGACGGTTCCGATGGCTTCGCCGTCGCCTACGCGCACGTGTTCGAGCCTGTACCGCGCCTGCCGTCGGAGAAGGCGCATTGGCAGCCGGTGATCGATCGCGCGCTCGCGAAGGATCCGAAAGACCGCTTCGCCAACACCGAACAATTCCTCGATGGCCTTGCCGCCGCGCTTCCGCAATACGCCACGTTGTTTCGCGACGACGCGCCGACACCGGCACCGGCGCCGCGACCCGTCGCGCCTGCCGCAACAACCCTTGTTTCGATGCCGGCCGCTCGTCCGCTCGGCACCGATGTTCCGACGAAAGTACCGCGCTCCACACCGGAGCCTGTAAATACGTCGCGCGCGAAAAACACGCCGCCCTCGAACGTGGTGGCGGAAAAGAAACCGTCGTCCGGATTGCTGCGTTGGTGGCCGGTGATCATCGTGGTGATCGGCGTCGCGTTGATCGCGTTCGCGATGTTCGTGCGCAAGCCTGCGCCGCACCCGGTCACGGCGACGACGACGCCAACGCCGGCCACGACAACACCGCCGCCCGCGCCGGTTTCTCCGGCACCGACAACGCCTCCGCCAAGCACGCCGTCTCCGTCGCCGGCCAACGAAACGCCGGCCGTCGCGACGAACACGCCGCCGCCCGCCGACACGACACCCGCGCCGGCCGCGCAGACGCCACCGACGGCGATGGATGCGGTCGAAGCGTCCGACGCGCAGGCCGCCAACACCGATCAGGTGCAACTCGCCGATCTGCCGACCGTGGTCGATCCGTTGAGCGAAGCGATTCGTCTCGGTCGCATCGACTTCGCCGCGCAACGCCTGACCAGTCCCGCCGGCAACAACGCGCTGGAACGTTTCCAACTTGCGCTCAAGCTCGATCCGAAGAACAAGCAGGCGCGGCAGGGAGTCGTCGACGTCGCCAAGCGCTACATCGACTACGCCGAAAAAAATCGCGCGCAAGGCGATCTCGCATCGTACGAAAGATTCCTGAAGAGCGCCGCCGACGTCGCCAAGACCGTGCCCGACGACACGGAAGTGCCGAAAGCGATCGCGCAAGTGCGCCAGTCCGCTGCGGCACCGTTCATCGCGCAGGGCAAGACTGCATCGGGCGCCGGCGACAAGGCCGCCGCGAAAGCCGCGTTCGAAAAAGCGCAGCAACTCGATCCGGACAGCGACGCGGCAAAAGAAGGATTGAAATACGTCGCCACCATCGGCGAACCGGGTTTTGCGTTCCGCGACAAGATGGGCGATGGCCAAGGTCCGGAACTCGTGATCATGGACGCGCGCATGGCGATGGCGAAGCACGACGTCACGCGCGGCGAATTCCGGCGTTTCTGGAATGCGGTCGGCAAGTCGCAATTTCCCGAAGGCAGCATTTCGTGCCGCGATCGCGAATCGCTCTTCCGTTCGTCGAAAAAACGCACGTGGGAAAATCCCGACATTCAGCAGGACGACACGCATCCCGTCGTGTGCGTGAGTTGGGAAGAAGCCGCGACGTACGCGCAATGGCTGAGCAAGCAGACTGGCAAGCACTATAGATTGATGTCGCCGGCGGAATTCGACAGCGTCGTGCGAAAGGCGCCGAACGGCGCGTGCAAATCCAATCTCGCCGACGCATCGTTCAACAAGAAATACGACACGCGCGACGGCACCGATTGCGACGACGGCTTCGCCGGCACGGCGCCGGTCGGCCACTTCGGCGCGGTCGCGGGCGGCATCGCCGATATCGACGGCAACGTTCGCACATGGGTCGGCGCGTGCGGCAACGGTTCGGTGGCCGACGTCGGCAGTCGTTGTCGCGATTTCCTCGTCAAAGGCCGGAGCTGGCTGTCG
>DATBAU010000015.1:0-6162 GCA_036271355.1 Rudaea sp.
TTGCCGCAACCGTTCGGACCGACGATGCCGGTCATGTTGGTGGGCAGGTGCAGGACAGTCGGATCGACGAAGGATTTGAAACCGGACAGCTTGATCGTAGTCAGTCGCATCAATACATCTCGCGCGGTGGGCTAAAACCGCTATGTCATAATGTCGGATTGTATCGGCGCGAAACGCCGCGTGAGTTTTTTCAGGAATTAGATGATGAGTACCGCTCCGAGCAAGTTGCTGGAAACGTTCCCCAATCCGCAGCCGGACCGCGATTATACCATCCGCATGCGCATGCCCGAGTTTACCTGTTTGTGTCCGAAAACGGGCCAGCCGGATTTCGCCGTGCTGAATCTCGAATACGTGCCAGAAAAGACGTGCGTCGAGTTGAAATCGTTGAAACTTTATATCTGGAGTTTTCGCGACGAAGGCGCATTCCACGAAGCGGTGACGAACCGGATTCTCGACGATCTGGTGAAAGCCACCGCGCCGCGTTTCATGCGGCTGACGGCGGAATTCCTGGTGCGCGGTGGTATCTACACGACGGTTGTGGCCGAGCATCGCGCGACGGGCTGGAAAGCGCCGTCTCCGGTTTCGCTGCCCTAGCCTTTTCCGGGTGTCGGCGGCGGAGTCGTGCCGGTCGCGTATTCGATCTTCGCCGACTCGCGCAGTTTCATCATGCGCTCCTGTGCGATCTTCACCTCGGTCGCGCGGCGAATGCCTTCCTTCACCTGATCGAACGGCGGCGGCGCGTACGGATTGACGATATCCAGATGCACGACGTGGAATCCGTAATCGGTTTTCACGGGAACTTTCGTGCTTTCGCCGTCCTTCAATGAAGCGAGTGTTTTCGCGAGTGGATCGGGAATCTGGTCGGCGCGGACGCGCGTGAACATTTTTGCCTGCTTCGCCTTGGCGCGGTACGCATCGTAGACGTCGCCGAAAGATTTCCCTGCAATCAGTTCCTCTTCGGCTTTGAGTGCTTCGCTTTCGTCGGCGAACAGAAGTTGTCCGAAGTCGTAAACGTGATCGCCGGCCTTCGTCGTTTCGGCGTCGTATTCGGACTTGAGCATGTCGTCCGAAATCGTCGTGCCTTTTTCGTATTGCGCGAACGTCGCATCGGCGACGCCTTTCAGACGCGTCGCTTCGATGTCGGCTTGGTAATTTTCCTCCGACGCGAACGATTCACGCTGCGCGGCCTGCGCGACGATCACCATGTCGGTCAGCAGATTGAGCGCCTGCTCGCGCGCGCCGGGTTTGTCGAGATGCAGATTGTGCTGGCGCGCCACGGCCTCGAGCAGCGATTCGGGAACCGGCGTTCCGTTGACGGTTTCCACGATCTTGCCGGACGTCGTCATCTGAATCGCGCCAGATGGGCCGTGCGACGAACAGCCGCCAATCAGCGCAACTGCAATCGCAATCCCTAGCGTATTACGCATGATTCTTTTCCTTGGCTTCTGCCGGCGTGCGCGCATCGATTGATAACGCGTGGATGTCGGTCGTCATCATGTCGCCGAGCGCGGCGTATACGAGACGATGCCGCGCGATAGGCGGCTTGCCATCAAACGCGTCCGCGACGATTTGCACGTTGAAGTGTCCGCGCCCATCGGCCGCGCCGGCGTGGCCTTTATGACGATGGCTGTCGTCTTCGATATTGAGGTGCGCTGGCTGCAGTTCGTGCGTGAGTGCCTCGCGGATGCGCGTGATGCGATCCGTCATGGCAACACCTTGCGGAACGGTTTGACGCTCACCGATTCGTAGACGCCAGCAGCCCGATACGGATCGGCATCGGCCCAGCTTTGCGCAGATGCCAGATCGGCGAACTCGGCGACGATCAAACTGCCGGTGAAACCGGCGGGGCCGGGATCGTCCGCATCGATGGCGGGAAACGGACCGGCGAGCAGCAGCCGTCCGGCATTTTGCAAGTCGGTCAGCCGGGCCAGATGCGCCGGCCGCGCCTGCTTGCGGTGTTCGAGGCTGCCGGATTTGTCGGTGGCGACAATCGCGTACCACATAATGCGTTCCTCGCGGTGGTCAGACGATTATGGTAACGGATGGCCGTGAACATTGCGTTCGCACCGTGAGTTGTCGTAGCGTCCGCGCGCATGCTGGAAACCCTTTTCGTGAAGGACTTCGCCATCGTCGGCGAGGCCGAAATTTCGTTCGGCGACGGCTTGACCGTCGTGACCGGCGAAACCGGCGCGGGCAAGTCGCTGATGGTCGATGCGTTGCTGCTGTTGTCCGGCCAACGCGCGGATGCCGGCGTGGTTCGTCACGGCAGCGAGCGCGCGGAACTCATCGCGCAATTCAAGCTTGATGACGCACACGCCGCGCACGAATGGCTGAGGAACGAGGAATTCGACGACGGCGATCAATGCCAGCTTCGTCGCGTGATCCGCACTGAAGGCAGTTCGCGTGCGTGGATCAACGGACGTCCCGCGACGCTCACGCAAATGCAGGAACTGACGTCGCATCTGATCGAAATTCACGGTCAGCACGAACATCAGGCACTGCTGGACAAATCCGCGCAGCTCGATCTGCTCGACGCGTTCGGCGATCACGATGATTTGCGCGCGCAGGTCAAACGTGCGGCGGACGAATGGTCGGCGATCGATGCGGAAATACGCGCGCTCGGCGCGGAGCAGGATCATTCCGAACGCATCGCATTGCTCGAACATCAACTCGGTGAACTCGATCGGTATGCGCTGACGCCGAAAGACGTCGACGCGCTCAACGAAACGCATAAACGTCTCGCGAACGCGGGCGCGCTCACGCAAGGCAGCACGGCACTCGCCGAGGCGCTGGATGGCGAAAGCGAGTTTGCCGCGCTGCGCAGCGTGAGCCGTGCGCAAAACGAACTCGATCGACTGGTCGATCTCGATCCGAAATTGCAATCCGCGCGCGACCTGATCGAAGCGGCATCGATTCAATTGAGCGAAGCGAGCTCGCTCATCGCGCGCTATCGCGACGAACTCGATCTCGATCCGGAACGATTGGCCGAAGTCGAAGCGCAAATCGCGAAGCTGCACGAATTGTCGCGCAAGCACCGCGTGCCGACGGCGGGATTGAAGGATTTCGCGGAATCGTTGCGCGGCGAACTCGATGCATTGCGCGGTGCAGGCGACAAGCTCGTCGAACTCGAACGTACCCGCGCCAAAGCGGCTGACGATTACGTCGCCATCGCCGCGAAACTCACGCGAGCGCGCGAGAAAGCATCGAAGAAAATCGGTATCGACGTCAGCAGTCTGATGGGCGAACTCGGCATGTCGGGCGGACGGTTCGAAGCGTCGATCGAACCGTCCGAAAAATCGACACCCGATGCGCTCGGTATGGAACGCGTGGAATTTCTGGTAAGTGCAAATCCGGGGCAGCCGCCGCGCGCGTTGCGCAAAGTGGCATCCGGCGGAGAACTGTCGCGAATCAGTCTCGCGATCGAAGTCGCGGCGCTCGGACTCGACGAAGTCGGCTGCATGGTGTTCGATGAAGTCGATTCCGGCATCGGCGGCGCGACGGCGGAAGTCGTCGGGCAGAAACTACGCGCGCTTGGTGAAAAGCGTCAGGTGCTGTGCGTGACGCATTTACCGCAAGTCGCCGCGCAAGGTCACGCGCATTTGCGTGTCGCGAAATCGACCGACGGAAAACGCACGGACATTTCGATCGAGGAACTCGACGCGAAATCACGCCGAGACGAAATCGCGCGCATGCTCGGCGGCATCGACATCACGCGTGAAACGCTCGCCCACGCCGGACAGATGCTGAAACGCGCGGAACGCTGACTACTTCTTTTTTTTCGGCCGCACGTAAAGAACGAGGCTGTGATCCTCGATCTGATAGCCGTATTTGTCGGCCACGTCGCGCTGCAGTTTTTCGATCTCATCGCTGGTGAACTCGATCACCTTGCCGGTTTCGATGTCGACCATGTGATCGTGATGCTTGCCGCGATCGATTTCGTAGACGGCTTGCCCGCCTTCGAAATTGTGTTTCAGAACCAGCCCCGCTGACTCGAACTGCGTCAACACGCGATAGACCGTGGCCAATCCGATATCGTCATGATGTTCCAGAAGATTCCGATAAATATCTTCTGCGGTCATATGGTTACCGTCGGAAGCTTCCAGAATTTCTAGGATGCGCACGCGTGGATGCGTGACTTTCAGGCCGGCCTTGCGCAGGTCTTGGGTTTCCATGGCGTGTACCTCCGCGCGTCCGTGACCGCTGGAACGATTCTGTCTAACGAGTAAAAAAGCAGGCTTAGTGTATCATCGCGCGCTTTCCATCCGACGGTGCGGGTTCATGCTGAAGGTTTTGCGTTGCGCGGCGTTCGCGGCCGCCGGTTTCGTTGTCACCGCGTGCAATCCGATTTACACGCTGGATATCCAGCAGGGCAACCTGTTCAGCAAGAATCTCGTCGACTCGCTCAAGCCGGGCATGACGAAGCGTCAGGTCACGCTGGTGATGGGTTCGCCGTCGATCGTCAATGCGTTCAATCCGAATCGTTGGGACTACATCTCGACGCTGCGCAAAGGCAACGGCCGCATGCAGCAGAAAGATCTCACGCTGTATTTCGACGGCGATGCGCTGTCGCGGATCGAGGGCGATTATTTCGCCGAGAATCCGCAGGAGCTGATCAAGGAAGCGAACAAGTACAAGCGACAGTATCCGGACGACAAGCGTCCCGACGACGACAAGAAGAAACAGCAGCCGTCGGATCAGTCCTAACCGTCAGCGTTTCGCGCGGCGTCGCCGCGCTTCTTTCGGATCGATCTGCAGCGGACGGTACAGTTCGATCCTGTCGCCGTCGCGCACGCGATGGTTTTCGTCGACGAGTTGCCCGTAGATGCCGATCGCAGCCGGCGTGAATCTCTCGGGCAGCGATTCGGCGATGTCACTCGCGACGATCGTTTCGCGCACGGTTGAACCCGCGTCGACATCGACCCATTTTTCGATCTGCGTTTCCGGATCGGCGTAAACGACGGCGACGCGAATCCGCTCAGCCATACAGCCGATCCGCTTCGGCGGAGAAATCGTCGACCATGCGGTCGGCCAGTTTCTGGAAGCCGGCGCGGATCAGCGTGCCCATCAGCATCCCGGAATAAACGAAATCCAGCGCCAGCGAAACCTTGCAACCCACCTCACCCAGCGGCATGAAGTCCCACGCGCCGGTGAGTTTCTTGAACGGACCATCGACCAGCGCTAGCGTGATGCGCGTCGGCCGCTCCAGCGTGTTGTGCGTGGTGAACGATTGCGCGAAACCGGCGACGCGCACTTCGAGCCGCGCGGTGATGTGCGTGTCGTCCTGATCGAGCACGTCGGCGGCGGTGCACCATGTGAAACGCGTGGGATAGGACGCGACGTCGTTGACCAGCTCGAACATGCGTTCGGCGCTGTGCTTGACGATGGCGCTGCGGCGAATCTGGATCATTCTCGACAATAAGGCCGCCCACGACGACGGGCACGGCATAATATCCACATGAGCAAAGCGAAAGACAACAAGACCAATGGCAACTCGACCATCGCGCTGAACAAGCGCGCGCGGCACGAGTACACCATTGAGGAGCGCCACGAGGCGGGTCTCGCGCTGCAGGGCTGGGAAGTGAAAAGCCTGCGCGCGGGTCGCATCAACTTCGGCGATTCGTATGCACTGGTGAAGAACGGCGAGCTGTATTTGTTCGGCGCGTCGATTCCGCCGTTGATTTCCGCGTCGACACACGTCGTCGCCGACGACCGGCGCACGCGTAAACTGCTGCTGCACAAAGCCGAGATCGATGAACTTATCGGCGCCGTCGAGCGCAAAGGCTACACGCTAGTTCCGATCGCGCTGTACTGGAAGGCGAATCGCGTCAAGGTCGAAATCGGCCTGGCCAAAGGCAAGCAGGCGCACGACAAGCGCGCGGCCGAGAAGGAACGCGACTGGCAGCGCGAAAAGCAGTCCGCGATGCGTGCCAAGAACCGCCTGTCGTAGTTGAATGCCGGCACGACCGACACCACTTGCTATACTGAAGATGCCGCTGTCGTAGCGGTATGTGTTTTCAAATCCCGGGGGCGATCGGCTTCGACGGGGATCACGAAATCACTTGGTGCATGCCGAGGGGGCCGCTTTCCTCGTTAATCCAGCAGCAAACTTTTAGTTGCCAACGACGACAACTACGCTCTGGCCGCTTAAGGCCTAAGCCTCGA
>DATBAU010000016.1:0-6154 GCA_036271355.1 Rudaea sp.
GATGATTTCGCCGGCGATATCCATGCCGGTCGTCGTTTCGATGCCTTCAAGACCAGGCGACGAATTGACTTCCAAAACCAGCGGTCCGCGCCGCGAGCGGAGCAAGTCCACGCCCGCCACATTGAGGCCCATCGTGCGCGCAGCGCGCAACGCCGTGTCGGTTTCGGCGACGCTGAGTTGCACCGCCGTCGCCGATCCGCCACGATGAAGATTCGAACGGAATTCGCCTTCGCGTCCCTGCCTTCGCATTGCTGCGACGACGCGTCCGCCGACCACGAAGCAACGGATGTCCGCGCCGCGCGCTTCCTTGATGAATTCCTGCACGAGGAAGTTCGCGTACAAACCGCGAAACGCTTCGATCATGCCTTGCGACGAGGAACGTTTTTCCGCGAGCAGCACACCCTGCCCTTGCGAACCTTCCACGAGCTTGATGACGTGCGGCGGCTCGCCGAGCATCGCGAGCAGATCGCCCGTGTCGTCGGGATTGTCGCCGAAGACCGTCGTCGGCAATCCCAGTCCTTCGCGCGCGAGCAGTTGCAGGCAACGCAGTTTGTCGCGCGCGCGCAAGACGGCGTCGGACGAGTTCGGCGTATACACACCCATCATCTCGAACTGCCGCAACACGGCCGTACCGTAAAACGTGATCGACGCGCCGACGCGCGGAATCACCGCGTGAAATCCGGACAGCGCGCGACCTTTGTAGTGAACCGAAAATTCGCTCGGGTCGATGCGCATGTAACAACGCAGCGGATCGAGCACGCGCACGCGATGCCCGCGCGCGCGCGCCGCTTCGACCAGACGCATCGTGGAATACAGTTTGCTGTTGCGGGAGAGGATCGCGATTTTCATGCGGCATCTCCGGAAGCGATGCGAAGCCGGCGTGAGTGCGCGTACGAGCGTGCGGGATCGACCACGAAACGCCCATTCAACGCCGATCGTCCGAGCAACATCGGAAACAGCATGCTGCCGCGATCGGTGAGATTGATCTCCGCGTCGAAATATCGGCGTGCAATGCTGATTGTGCTGCGGATGAACCAGCGCGCGGTGGTGTGTCCACCCGAATCGGTGACGTCGCGCTGATCCAGCGCGAGCGATTCGCAGATGCGCAATGGCGACTTGCCGCGTGTGGTGTCCACGGCAAACCGCAACCAGGTGTGGCCGTCGCGCGCGAATTCCTCCAGCCACGCGATATGCAGTGCGGACGTTCGCGCACCGGTGTCGACTTTCGCTTTCAGACTCAGCCCGAGATCGGGCAACGACAGGCGCTCGCGCCAGCCGATGGAGATGAGATCCTGCATGCGCGCGAACCGGTGAGAACGGTGGCAGGCCAGTATAGTCGGTTCGCACGTCTGGCAAGGGACGTGTCGGGAAACCGTCTGCGTTCAGTCGCTTGCGGCGTTGCGCACCCGTTCAGCGCGGCGCAAAGACAATGCGCGGCATCAACCTCATGGAGTGGAGGCGATCATGCAAACGTATGGAAAGTTCGTGGCGACGACGACGCTGTTGATCGGATGCGCCGCGGCGCACAGCGCGTTCGCGCAGGAGGCATCGGTGACCTGCGAATCCAACAACAACGACCGCAACATGTGTCCGATGCCGTTCGCCGGTCATGTCCGGATCGCGGATCAGATGAGCCGCACGCCGTGCGTGCGTCATCAGAACTGGGATGTGCAGGACGGCAGCATCTGGGTTTCCGGCGGATGTCGTGCACGCTTCGTCGTATTGCCGCGCGATCGCGATGACCGCATGGGCGATCGGGATGATCGCGACGACCGTGCGCCGCCTCCGCCACCGCCGCAGGACAACAACGCGGGCGCGCCTCTACGCGTGCAGGCCGCGTGTGTGCATCGCGTCGCCGACTATCGCCGCATCTCGCGCGACGATGCAATCCCGCAGGGTAGCCGCGCGGTCGCCGACGGTCTGTTCGAAGTGAGTGTCGGAACGCCGCAAGGTCCGATGATTTGCACCGTCGATCAAGACGGCAACGTTCGCGGCGTCGCGGAAGGACGCTAAGCTAAATCAAACGTGCTTGCGACGGCATCAATCGAACGAGTAGAACTCGAATCCGTCCTGGAAAATAATATCGTTCACCTCGACCGCGCCGATGTCGCACGCATCGCCGTAGAAACGAATGGCACCGCGTTGATCGGTCGGTAACGCGGCGAAACATTCGAGGTCTGGATCGGCGTCGATCAGAGCGCTTCCGGGCAATGGCGAAAAAGTCATCGTAGGTCCGCCGTTGTTTTGCAGCGGCCCCAAACCCGCCGAGATCCCACCGGGAAGATCGTCCGAACTATAGCCCGAGCTGTCGCCGCGGGCGTGGATCAGATTGAAGCCTGACGAAACGATCACGCCGAACAGATCCGGATCGCTCGACGTTCCCGCGTTGCCACTCGTCGTCGTGCCGGCAGTAACCGCGCCGCCTGACACGACGATGGTCGTGACTTCGAGCGACGAAGCGTCATGCAAATAAATATTGCCGCCATTCGCATTGCCACCGTTCTGCGGATTGGCCGGCGCTGCGACATCGCCGCCCTTCGCAATACCGCCGATCAGCGTGTCGAAATCCATCACCAGCGTGCCGGTGTGGAGGAAGAACGCGCCGCCCGCGGCCGAGCCGCCGTCGCCGCCCTCGTTGTGCGTGCTGCCGCCGGTCGCGGTGTTCGCGCTGAACGTCGAGTTGAGGATTTCCGCCGAACTCGGGACGGATTCGATAAACACGGCGCCGCCGAGACCCGCGCCGCCGCCGCCGGCAAAGCCGCCATTGCTACCGCTTCCGCCGAATTCGCCCGGGGTGCCCACAATAAAACCGCTGCCGCTCGCACCGCCGAAGCCACCATTTCCGCCGTGCGCGTTGCCATTGCCGGCGCCACCACCCGAGCCGCCATATCCGCCCGAGGTTGCATCCTGACCGGAAAGCCCGCCGTTTCCGCCGAGGCCACCGCCGCCGCCACCTGCACTTGTGCAACTGGAGTCGAGGCAACCACGCAAGATGCCATTGGTGCCGCCCGTCGCGGTGTTCGACGTGAACGTCGTCCGCTCGACGTCGAGCGTGCCGCTGCTGAAGATCGCGCCGCCGAGTCCCGCACCGCCGCCGCCGGCTGCCGAACCGTTCGAGGAATTGCCGCCGTTGCCGCCGATCGCTTGATTGCTGTCGAAGGTCACGCCATCGGTGGTGATCGAACCCGCGTTCAATACTGCGCCACCCAATCCCGAATACGTGCCGCCAGCGCCGGGCGTTCCATCGGCAAGCGAATCGCCGCCGTTTGCACCCGCGGCAATGCCGCCGCGCAGCGTGAGCACTTTCAGACTGAGCGATCCATTCGCCGAGATCGAGAAAAATCGCCGCGGTGGCGAGTTTCCGGAATCGAACGCGATCGTCGCCCCGTTGCCGATCACCGTCACGTTGTTGTCGATGCGGCGGAAGTACGACGGACTCGCGTCGGTCGACGCGAAGTAGCCCAGTGAGTTAGCGGGTAGATGATAAAAACATTTGGCCGTCAGCGTGACGGTGCTCGCCGACGTGTCGATCGCCGCCGCATTGATCGCGGCATTGAGCGAGATGATGTCTGCGCCCGAGCCGCCGGACGAACAGGGAACCGAATAGTCGGCGGCGAAACCGATCGTGGGCAACATCGACAAAGCCGCCATTGACAAGACAGCGCGGCGCAGAATCGTCATCGGTCTTACCCCTGTTTTGTTCATCGCGCGAAAAATGGAGCGGGTGATGGGAATCGAACCCACGTTAGCAGCTTGGGAAGCTGCAGTTCTACCATTGAACTACACCCGCTTGTCGCGGTTACTCTACGTTGTCGCACTGAGGTCATCAATCGCGTGCTGTTAGTCTTCTGCTAAGCGGCGCACACTGCACGCGGAAGCGCATCACGAAGTGACATCGCCAGTGCCGAAATGGCTAGTCGCCATTCAGCTTGGCTGCGCTTGAATACGCGCCGTAGAGCATCCGCTGGGGACCGCCTCTCGTTTTCTTTTCGAAACACCGCCAGCTCCCATCATCGATTCGCGTGACGCAAAAGGAGCGTTCGCCATGTTGAAATCATTCCGTTTCGCCGTGCTATTCGCCGGCGTGACATTCGGCTTCGCCGCATTCGCGCAGCCAGCGCCGGACGAACAACCGCCGCCGCCAGGACAAGGCGATCAACCGCCTGGACAAGGCGATCAATCCGATCAAGCCGATCCGCCGACGCGCGTCGGCCGCTTGTCGTATGTGCACGGCGCGGTAAGTTTCGTTCCGGCCGGTGAAAACGACTGGGTCGAAGCGCAACTCAATCGCCCGCTCGTCACCGGCGACAAGCTCTGGACCGACACCGGTTCGCGCGCCGAACTCGAAGTCGGCCCGGCCGCGATCCGTATGGACGCGCAAACGAGTTTCGATTTCCTGAATCTCGACGACAACACCGCGCAGGTCGAACTGACGCAAGGCACATTGAATCTCCGCGTGCGTCGCATGTATGACGGCCAGACGTACGAGATCGATACGCCGACCTTGGCGTTCGTCGCCAATCGCGTCGGCGAATTCCGCGTCGATGTGCAGCCCGACGGTCAGACGACGATCGTCTCGGTCATGCACGGCGGCGGTGACGTCTACGGCGAAGGCGGTTCGCGCTTCCACGTCGACGAAGGCCAGTCGGTGACCTTCTCCGATCCGCAACTGCAGAACTATCGCAGCGCCGATCTCCCGCAGCCCGACGAATTCGACACGTTCGCATTGCAGCGCGATCAGCGTTGGGACAACGCGCCGTCGAAGCGCTACGTTTCAGAAGACTTGATCGGCTATCAGGATCTCGACGATTACGGCGCATGGGACGACGCGCCGGAATACGGTCACGTCTGGTATCCGAGCCACGTCGATGCCGACTGGTCGCCGTACCACACCGGTCATTGGGCGTGGGTCGGCGCGTACGGCTGGACGTGGGTCGACGATGCGCCGTGGGGCTTTGCGCCGTTCCATTACGGTCGCTGGGCGTATGTCGGCAATCGCTGGGGCTGGTGTCCGGGTGAAATCGCGGTGCGTCCCGTGTATGCGCCTGCGCTCGTCGCCTTTGTCGGCGGCGGAGTTGGTATCGGCATCGGCGTCGGTGGTCCGATCGGCTGGTTCCCGCTCGGTTATCGCGATCCGTATTTCCCCTCGTATCGCGTCAGCCAGCGTTACTTCACGAACATCAACGTGTACAACACGCGTGGCATCAACGTAACAGTGGTCAACAACTACTACGGCGGATATCGCGGTGGTCACGTCGATTACGCGAACATTCATTACGCCAATCGCGAAGTGCGTGGCGCGCTGGTGGCGGTACCGGCGGCGGCATTCGTCGGTGCACGTCCGGTTGCCGGCGCTGCAGTTCGCGTCGATGCACATACGTTCGGCAACGGACGCGTGTCCGGCTTCGCCGCCGTCGCGCCGACGCGAGCGAGTCTGGGTGCGGGCGGAGCGGCTCGTGCCGTGCCTGCGGGCCGTGCATTCAATCGTCCGATCGTCGCCGCGACTCGCCCACCTGCGCCGGTGGCTTCGTTCGCATCGCGTCAGGGTGAACTGAGCAAGAACCCGGGTCAGCCGCTCGCCGAACGTCAACTGCGTTCGCCGGTCGCCGGTGCGGGAACGGCCGGTCGTCCGGTCGTCAACAACAACGTGAAAGTCGTGACGCAAGGCGGCGCGCCGGCGCACACCGCCGCGCCGGTGATCCAGAAGGGCGCCACGGTCGGTAATCCCGCCGTCGTCAATCGCGGCAACCTGCCCGCCGTGCAGCGGGGTGTGAACGCGACCACCAACAACGGACGTCCGCCGCTGAACGGTGCGGCCGCCGGCGTCGGCCGTCCGGGCACCGCCACGACGACGCAAACGCAGCGTCTGGATTCCGCACGCTTCGCGCATCCGGCCACCGGCGCGAACGGCACGCCGGTCAACAACGCGGCGCAGACACGTGCTACTGGTGTGACGCGCTCGACCAACGAGTCCGTACAGAACCGTGTGACCTCGCCGACGAACAATGGTGCGCCGAATCGCACCGCCGGCGGCGCGCAGTTCACGCGTCCGACTGGCGCGGAAAACACGAATTCGCGCTCGGTCGGAACGACGAACAACAACCGCGTGGTCGGCACGCCGCAAACGTCGCACACAGCGACGACGACCAACAAC
>DATBAU010000017.1:0-11949 GCA_036271355.1 Rudaea sp.
CCGAGTTTTTCCAGCATGAGCGATGCATCGTCGAGATAGCGCCGGTTCAAGTCGGTGATCTCGAGTTCGCCGCGCGGCGACGGTTTCAGATCGGCCGCGAAATCGCAGACGCGCTGATCGTAGAAATACAAACCCGTGACGGCGTAGCTCGAACGCGGCGCCGTCGGTTTTTCTTCGAGGCCGATCACTTTGCCGGCCGCGTCGAATTCGGCGACACCGTAACGCTCCGGATCGCGCACCCAATAGCCGAACACGGTCGCGCCGTGCGTGCGCCGCGCGGCGTTGCGCAGCACTTCGGTCAAGCCGTGGCCGTAGAAAATGTTGTCGCCAAGAATCAGACAGCTCGGTTCGCCGCCGACGAAATCGCGGCCGATGATGAACGCTTGCGCGAGTCCGTCCGGACTCGGCTGCGCGGCGTAGCGGATCGAAATGCCCCACTGCGATCCGTCGCCGAGCAATTTCTGGAACAGCGATTGTTCGTGCGGCGTGTTGATGATGAGAATTTCGCGGATGCCGGCGAGCATGAGCGTCGACAGCGGGTAATACACCATCGGCTTGTCGTACACCGGCAGGAGCTGCTTGCTGATCACTTGCGTCAGCGGATACAGCCGCGTGCCCGAGCCGCCGGCGAGGATAATTCCTTTTCCAATCTGCTGCATTGTGGATTTCTTCCTTTTTACACCGTTTACACGGCGACGCCGAGACGTTCCATACGGTAGCTGCCATCGAGCACGCGCTGGCACCAGTCCTGGTTGTCCAGGTACCAGTCGACGGTTTTCGCGATGCCGCTCTCGAAGGTTTCGGTCTGGCGCCAGCCGAGTGTGTTCTTGATCTTGCCTGCGTCGATGGCATAGCGGCGATCGTGGCCGGGTCGGTCTTTCACGTAGGTGATCAGCGATTCTCGTTTTGCGCCATCAACCATCGGGCGACGTTCGTCGAGCAGTTTGCAGATCGTTTTCACGACGACGATATTCTCGCGCTCCGCATCTCCGCCGACGTTGTACACCTCGCCCGTGCGGCCGATTTCGAGCACGCGCTGGATCGCCTTGCAGTGATCGCCGACGAACAGCCAGTCGCGCACGTTGCGTCCGTCGCCGTAGACAGGCAACTTTTCGCCGACGAGCGCTTTGTGGATCATCAGCGGAATCAATTTCTCGGGAAACTGAAACGGTCCGTAATTGTTCGAGCAGTTCGTCGTCAGCGTCGGCATGCCGTAGGTGTGGTGGAACGCGCGCACGAGGTGATCCGACGACGCCTTCGACGCCGAATATGGCGAGTTCGGCTGATACGGCGAATCCTCGCGGAAGCGGCCGACCGGACCGAGCGATCCGTACACCTCATCGGTCGACACGTGCAGGAACCGGAATGCATCCTGTTGCGACAACGGCGACGCGCGCCAATACGCGAGCGCGCATTCGAGCAGCGACAACGTGCCGACCACATTCGTCTGCACGAACGCTGCCGGACCGTCGATGGAACGATCGACATGCGATTCCGCCGCGAAATTCACGATCGCTTCGGGTTTGTGTTCGCCGAGCAGTTTCGCGACGAGCGCTTTGTCGCCGATGTCGCCCTGCACGAAGATGTGATCGGCATTCTCGCGAACGGGCGCGAGCGTATCGAGATTGCCCGCGTACGTCAGCAGATCGAGATTGACGATGCGATAGCCGCCTTCGCGCAAAAGACGGAGCACGAAATTGCCGCCGATAAATCCGGCGCCGCCGGTGACGAGAAGGGTTTTCATTTGAGAAAGACAGCCCAAGGAAAGCCCGCCGTAACAGCCATTGCGGCCGCGGTCGGGCGATCCGGTATTTTACCTGCCCGGGACGGCGCAGGCCAACGCGCCGACGGACTCTTTCAGCCGCTATTCCAGTCAACCGGTGCGGATCGGCACATGCGGCCGTCGAAACAACGTTCCGTTATTCAAACCCGTTTCTGAACAACAAGTCGCCGATGAGCGCTGAGCCGAAATTGTTTCCAAGCGTCGGTTCGGCGAGCGACGCGGGACCATAGACGGAGCCGTACAGTGTCGCGGATTCCCTACTCGCAGGATAAGTACCCGATACCGTGACGCTACCGCCCGTCTGGATATCGAAACTCGCTTCGACATAGCCAGAATGATTCGATATAACGCAGTTCGAAGCACCCGCTGCGGCGCAGATGAGTGATGCAGCGTCATAGTAGCCTTGGTGCCAAATGGTCAGCCGCACGCCGGTGACGGACGTGTCGCCGTTATAGGTGACGGTTGCCCCGAAGGCGGAGGTATCGATACTGTCAGCAGATGTCAGAGCAAGCGCAAGGTCGCCTCGCGCGGCAATCGCGGTGTCGAACGAAGCAGCGCCGCTCGCCGCGGGTAAATCACCGCCCCAAACATTGATGTCTGCCGATAGAACGTCATTCACCGGCGCCGCCAGCATGGTGAGATTCGAACCGGGCGCGAAGACATCGGCCCGATTGGTCGCAAGCACTTGCTGGTCGCCGACGCCCAACGTAACCGGATCGAGCTTGGCGAGGTAATAAACGTACGTGTAAGGTTGCTGCCGCATTGATCCCACGAGCCACACGGTCGCATCGTCGACAATCAGTTGCCGCGGCCAACTCCTTACGTCCGATGGCTTGTCGATATTGACCGGTACTTTTCGCACGGGAGCATTCTGGATAAGCGGTTGCGATATCACCCATCCATTGTTGGCATAGCTGATATCGTAATCGGTGCCTGCATAAAGCTGCGTGCCATCGGCCAACTGAGCACTACCGAAAAACATGCAAGCCGACGAACACGGGAGCGTCGGATGGTCGATCCAGAGTACAGCTCCGGAAGCTTGTAGTAACGCGCGTGATGTTCCGTTCGTGAGCGTGATGGTGCCCTCGGGGTTTACGGCCACGTACGAAGATCCTCCGCTCGTAAACGGCGCCGCCGACCACATCACCGAGCCGTCGATTCCGGAGAGCCGGACGATGTTTTGTCCGGCGAGCGAACCGCTGAAATTTCCCGCTACCAAGACGTCGTCGCCGATCAACGTGAAAGGCGGTGCATCGCTGTAGAGGCCGTCGAAAAAAATGTCGTTGTCGTCGACGCCATCGAAGTGCCACAGCACCGAACCGTCAGCCGCGGCCAGCTTCATCAGCGTCGAGGAGTAGCACTCTTGTGGATTCCCGAGATAGCAAGCGCCGGATTCCGAGCGCGAGAAAAACACGTTCCCTCGCGAATCGGTCTGCGGAGTTGAAGCCCATTCGGTCGATATTTCCTGATCGAAAGCGTATTCCTGCTCAACTTTGGACCAACGCAACGACCCATCGGAGCGCGCGAACGAGGCTAGCCAATAGTCGCTCGCGTAACCGGTTCCGTCGGCAGAGTAATCGGCGACGATGATTGAATCCGCCGAATGCGCCAGCTCCGGTCCCCATCCTGGCAGCGGCGGACTGAACGCGACGTCCCAATCAACAGCGCCGCTTATTGCGTCGACACTGCGCAAATGATAGTTGGTGGTGTTCAACACCTTGCCCGTTTGCACAATGTGGCCGTTGTCGACGAAAGAATCGTATTCGACGAGGCCCTGTTGCGTGCTGGCCGCCTGGTCGGTGCCGGTCGCGTTACCGGTCGACGCATCAATCGCGTCGAAGCGTATGGCTCCCGTCGAAAGATCGACGCTCTCGGCAATCACGCTGCCCGAATCGACAAGTAGCGCGAAGCATGGCGATGAGAAGAACGGTGGAGTGAACGACCAACTGTACGCGCCCGTGGTCGCGTTGAATTTCTGGATGATGCCAAAGCTGCAGAGATAAGCGTCATCGCCCTGCATGGCGCGAGCAGTAATATCGACGGACGAACTGGTCCAGTCCGTGTGCCCGTCGGCAGGATCGAGCCTGCTCATCCCACCGTCGCCGGACACGATCGGTGAGCCGGGCAATCCCGCAACGAACAATCCGTACATCTGCGCGCGAACCCACAGTGATGAGCCGGACACCGCATCGTAAGCCGCAACACTGGTTCCCTGCTGGATATAGACATGCCCACCGGCAACTCCAAGAAGTTGCGGGCGCCAATTTGTTGTCGGCTGAATCGAGAAGTCCCATTGCGTCGATCCGGCAGCGTCGAACTTCGTCAGACGAACGGGTGATATCGGAGCCGATGCCGGCCCGTCCACCTGCGATGCCAAATAGACGGCTCCTGCCGTGTCGGTTCCGAGGCTTGTGGAACAGCTACTCGCATTGTCCCGGTCGACGGACCATTGCGTGGCGCCGGTGTCGATGTCCAGACTTGCTAATGCTTTGCAGCTGGCGACATAAAGAGAATTCGCGGACACGACGAAATCGACGATACCCAGATTGTTCCGATACCAGACGACGTGGCCGGAGGAATCGATTTTCGTCATTGCTCCTGATGTGTGGATGAAAACCGAGCCATCCGCGCCGGCGACGGGTACATAGCCGCTGTCGAGCATGTCGCCGATGTCGATCTGCCAGTTCACGACGCCCGCCGGTGTCATCGAGGTGACCTGTTGACCCCATCCATAGATATAGCTCAGCGTGACGATTTGTCCGTTCGTCGTGCGCACCGCCGTTGCGTCATTCCACGTCAACCCAGGCTGGCCGGTGGTGTACCACGCATTGCTCCAGAGCGTGCTTTGCGCGCGCACACAAACGCAAGCGGCGAACGAAAAAATCAGGCAGACAGTCAGCCGCGATACCATTTGCTTCCCCAGCAAGTACAACGTTCGATTTAGCGACACCATTCTTAACTATTTTGCCAGTCGCAGCATCATTGCGGCACCTGTGAAAAATGCGGGTATCGCAGGTTCGGCTTGGAAGATCGAACGGCGGCGCTATCTATTTGGCTCCGCCGCGGTAGTCACGCCGATATCGACCAACCATGCATCGGCCAGCGACGTCCAATGCGTGATCGGAAGAGCCGTCGGTCGCAGGCCGAACGCATGGCCGCCTCTCGCGAACAGATGCATCTCGGTAGGTACCTTGGCGTTTTTTAGCGCCGTGAAATACACCAGCGATTGGTCCACATAATCGACGTCGTCGTCTTCGGCCTGCACGATGAACGTTGGCGGCGTTTCGGCCGACACCGGAACATTGGGGTTCAAAGTGTGATTCGGCATCGCCAGATGACCGGGATATATCGCGAGGGCGAAATCCGGGCGGCTGCTTTCCTTGTCGGCTGCGTCGACCGGTGAATAAGTTTTGCGATGGAAATTGGTGCTGACTTCCGCGACCAGATAGCCACCGGCCGAAAAGCCGATCACGCCGATCTTGTGCGGATCGATGTGCCATTCGTTCGCGTGCGCACGCACCAGGCGGATCGTCCGTTGCGCGTCCTGCAGCGACGGCACCGACAAGGCGAGATTGTGCGGTCGGCAATCGCATTTCCAGCGGTACGGTTCGCCCGGCACACGATACTTCAGCAACACGCAGGCGACGCCGCGCGAGGTGAGCCAATCGCAGACATCGGTACCTTCGAGATCCATGGCGAGGATCTCGAAGCCGCCGCCGGGAAACACGACGACGGCAGCGCCGGTTTCTTTCCCGGCGCCCGGCCGGTACAGCGTCATGGTCGGCGTCGAAACGTTCCGGATGGAAACGACGGTCTTGCCGCCGATCAGTTTCGTGCTGGTTTCGACCGATTCCGATGCCGGCAATGGCTTGCTGCCCGGCGGTGTGCCGGGCCAGATCGGCACCTGTTCGTGTCCGACGCTCGGCTGCCACGTTTCCGACTGCGCGTGCACGCCCCCGCACATCGCTATCAGCCACAGCGCGATCGCCAACCGTTTCATAGGCTTCTCCGTTTGATGGCGGGTTTTCGGCGCACAGAAAATGATCGCCGTGTCGGCCTTGGACGGGCCGGAATTGTGGATTTATCGGGGCGGCGATTCTGGCATAGCCGCAACGCGCGCAAACGGCAACGCGTACACATGTTCCCAGCCATTGCTGATCTCAAGGCCGGAGACACGGCCTTCTCGATCGCGAACGAAGTGATAGGCGTGATGCGACTGAGTGAACGTATCGGCGGCAACTGCGTCCAATTCGACAGCATTCCAACGACGGTCATCGAGAGAAACAACCAGACGTCCGTCCACCGCATTCACGTCGTACGTCGCTTGCGCTTCGTCGCTTCGATACTTGCCCACAAATTTCGATAGTGCGGCCGCGTCCGGATGCCAAGGTTGAATTCGTCGAAAGGCCCAACGACGGCCGTCGTCGAAGTCGCGCACCAACCGATCGCTACCGCTGAAGCGTATTGTCGAATTCGATGTCCTGAATTCCGCCGGGGCGATCGGCTTCAGCACGAGACCGTCCGAAGTGCGCTGCAAAACGCCGTGTTTCACTTCCAGTTGCATGCGCACGACGACGTGCGGATCGAAATACTGTCCTGAATAGGCGGCCAGTTGATCGGCGGTCAATTTTATCTTCGCCTCCGCAGAATCGGTGACTGGCGCTTCAGCGACGGTTGGCAGGAAAAGATCCGCGACCTCGTCACCGAGCGAATCGATATTGACCTCCGATCCTGCATTGCATAGCACAGCAACGGAAAGGTGTTGATCAGGAAAGCGCGCCAGATACGATTCATAGCCCGCGGTTTCACCGGTGTGCGCGATTCTCCGAACGCCGCGATGACGCGTCAGCTCCAGACCTCCTGCGTAAGGTACGGCGCGGCCATCGGACAGGGTGGACTCGCGCTGCAGCTCACCCGTTACAAATTTGCCGAGTGCGCCGGAATCCAAGGCATCGTTCCACGTCTGAAGATCACCAATCGTCGTCAGCAGGCCGCCGGATCCGAAAACATTCTCGAACGGCATAAGTTGGCGATAGCCTCCCGCACTCGCTTCATAAGCGACGGCACGTTCCTTCACGACGCGACGAAAGTCGTCGCGCCATTGCGTGCGAGTCAGTTTCAGCGGTGAAAACAAATGTTCGTCGGTGAATTGGACGAACGGCTCGCCGCTCGCCCTCTCGACGATGATGGCGAGCAAGACGTATCCGGTGTTTGTGTAGGAAAATTCCGCGCCGGGAAGATGGTTGAGGTTCTTCTGGCGCGCCGCGATCGCCAGAACATCCTGGTTGGTATAGACATGCGTCGTCACCGGCCGCCCGGCTATTTCGGCGACGCCTTCCCAGTCGCGCAGACCGCTGATATGACCCAGCAGTTGTGCGACCGTGATGACTACTCCGTAGTCAGGCAACTCGGGCACATATTTGCGGATATCGTCGGCGAGCGACAGCTTTCCTTGCTCGACCAGAACGAACACCGCAGCAGCCGTGAATTGCTTCGACACCGATCCTGCTTCGAAAACGGTGCCGATGCCGATGGGCACCTCGTGTTCGATATCGGCGCTTCCGTAAGTCCGGTTGACGACCGCTGCGCCATGCGCCTCGACTCCCACCGCGCACCCCGGAACATCCGGTTTGTTCCACTTCGAAAAAAGCGCGTCGAGCGAATCCGCCTTTTCGATCGCGCCGGCCTGCGATGCGAAGCACAGCGTGGCTACCGCGAGAATGAACGCAGTCGATCCAACCACTCCGCCTCGACGGCTTCGCATGCGTTCTTCAGAACGGAATATCGTCATCCTCGAACGTATCCGCCGGGGGCGGCACGTTGCGCGCCGTCGACGGACCCGGCTGCGGTCCACGGGCCGGTCCGCGCTCGCGGCGCTGATAGCCACCGCCACCGCCTTCGCTATCGCCGCCGCCAGCACCACCGCCTTCGCGGCCGCCGAGCATCTGCATTTCGTCGCCGATCACCTTGGTGGAATAGCGTTTCTGTCCGTCTTTTTCGTATTCATCGGTGCGCAGCTTGCCTTCGACATAGACCTGACGCCCCTTCTTCAGATATTCGCCTGCGATTTCCGCGAGGCGGCCGAAGAAATCGATGCGGTGCCATTCGGTGCGTTCCTGCTGTTCGCCGGTCTGCTTGTCCTTCCACGATTCCGACGTGGCGATACGGATCGACGTGATCGCCGTGCCGCTGGGCGTGTAGCGCGTTTCCGGATCGGCGCCGAGGTTGCCGACGAGAATGACCTTGTTGATGCCGCGTGCCATTGAGGTGTCCTGTGTGCGATTTTTTCCGTGCGGAAATGGTAGCACTTCCCGTCGCATCCGCTGCGACGGCGGATTTCCGCGCCGGCGCGTAGGAAAACGTCAACGGTAGCCGGCGGCCTGCAATTCAAACAATTCGGCGTAGCGGCCGTTCTGCGCGACGAGTTCTTCGTGCGTGCCCGATTCCACGACCTGTCCGTGCTCCAGCACGATGATGCGATCGGCCATGCGCACCGTCGAAAACCGGTGCGAGATGATCGCCGCACTTTTGCCGGCGGCGAGATCTTTGAAGCGCTGGAACACTTCGAATTCGGCACGCGCATCGAGCGCGGCGGTCGGTTCGTCGAGAATCAGCAATTGCGCCTCACGCATGTACGCGCGCGCGATGGCGATTTTTTGCCATTCGCCGCCCGACAAATCGATACCGCCCTTGAACAGTTTGCCGAGCATCTGCTCGAAACCTTTCGGCAGTTTCGCGATGACTTCATCGGCGAGACTGCGTTGCGCGGCGGCGCCAATGCGTTCGGAATCGCCGCGCGCCTCGATCCGGCCGACGGCGATGTTGTCCGACGCGTTGAAGTAGTAGCGCACGAAATCCTGGAAGATCACTCCGATGTTCGCGCGCAGGTCGTCGACCGAATAGTCCTTCAGATCGTGGCCGTCGAGCAGGATGCGGCCTTCGTCGGGATCGTACAAACGCGAGAGTAGTTTCACGAGCGTGGTCTTGCCCGCGCCGTTTTCGCCGACGAATGCGATCACTTCGTCCGCGCCCAAACGGAAGCTGACGTTGCGCAACGCCCAGCGCTTCGCATCCGGATATTGGAAGCCGACATTCTCGAACGTGAACCCTTCGCGGATCGGATTCGGGAACGGCCGCGGTTCTTTCGGCGACAGGATTTCCGGCTGGATTTCGAAGAACGAAAACAGATCGTCGAGATACAACGCTTGCCCGGCGACGCTCGAAAATCCGTAAAACAGATTTTCCAACAGATTGCGCAGACGGCGGAACGACGCGGAAAGAAACGTCAGATCGCCGATCGTGAACACGCCGTTGATCGTGCGCCACGCGATGAAGGCATACGCGGCGTAATAGCCGACGGTGCCGACCGTAGTGAAAAGACCGCCCCAACTCGCGCGGCGCACCGCCACGGCGCGGTTGGCGCGGTAGATCGACTGCGAAAGATCGCGATAGCGATCGATCAGGAACGCGTTGAGGCCGAAACTTTTGACTTCCTTCGCCGTCGTCGTGCTCGCGCCGACCATGCGCAGGTAATCCAGTTCGCGCCGCTCCGGCGTCCATTGATAGTTGACGGCGTAACTCTGCGCGTTGAAATGCAACTCGCCCGCGAACGCCGGCACCACGGCGACCATGACGAGCAGAATCAGCCACGGCGCGTAAACGAACAGACCGACGGCGAAACTGACGATCGTCACGATGTCCTGCGCCTGCCCGAGCAGTTGCGACAAAAGCTGACTGCGTCCGGCGACCTGACGCCGCGCGCGATCGAGCCTGTCCTGCAGATCGGCGTCCTCGAAATCCTCGAGATCGAGCGAGGCCGCGTGCTGCATCAGCCGGATGCTGGTCGCGTTCGAATAACGTTCCGAAAGCAGCGAATCGATCAGCGAGACGATGCGGCCGAGGATGTCGGAAACCACCGCCAGTGCGAATTCGAGCGCAAGCAATTGCCACAAATGCGTCAGATCGCCGCTACTCAGCCATTCGCGCCAGTCGGCGTGATGCGGACCGCTGCGCACCAGATGCGTCACCTCGTCGATGATCAGCTTGCCGACGAACAGCGTCACTACCGGCAGCAATGCGCGCATCAGACGAAGCAGGATCGTTGCCACGCACAGCGGCGGACTCGTGTTCCACACGCTTTTCACGAACGGACCGATGTTGCGCAGCGCGCCCAATCGTTCGCGCAAGGTCTCTTTCGGCGGGGCTTCCTTGGCGCCGCGCGGCGAACTGCGCTGCTGCTGCGGCGAGACGCGTCCGCCGAGGCTGTATTGACGCGGCATGTTCTTCCTTTTTTGGGGTATCGATTGTGCGTCAGCGGTCTCGCGTATCGCAATGTCTGCAACAACGCATAGGACAACCCGCGTCCGCACGCTAAAATGGCTGCATGTCCAGCGTGCCCGCGGCGTCCGACGCCACCATGGAATTCTCCGACGTCCAAACGCTGGCCGCGCCGGGCATGGCGCGCGTGAACGCGCTGATCCGCGCGCGGTTGTCGTCGGATGTCGTGCTGATCAATCAGATCGCCGAGCACATCATCGGCGGCGGCGGCAAGCGATTGCGGCCGATGCTCGTGCTGCTCGCCGCGCAAGCGGCAGGCTACTGCGGCACGAACGAAGCGTTGCTCGCGGCGATCGTCGAATTCATCCACACCGCGACGTTGCTGCACGACGACGTCGTCGACGAATCAGACCTGCGTCGCGGACGCAAAACCGCGAACGCGCTGTGGGGCAACGCGGCGAGCGTTCTCGTCGGCGATTTCCTGTATTCGCGCTCGTTCCAGCTCATGGTCGAGGCCGACGACATGCGCGTGATGCGCATCCTCGCCGACGCCACGAATCGCATCGCCGAAGGCGAAGTGCTGCAGCTGTTGAACGTGCACAATCCCGACGTCGATGAAGCCGCGTATCTGCGCGTGATCGAGCGCAAAACGGCCGTGCTGTTTTCCGCCGCGACACAACTCGGCGGTTTGCTCGCCGGCGTGCCCGACGCGCAGGAACAGGCACTCGCGAGTTACGGAATGAATCTCGGCTTTGCATTCCAGATCGCCGACGACGTGCTCGATTACGTGTCGGACGCGGGCACCCTCGGCAAGAACATCGGCGACGATCTCGCCGAAGGCAAAGCGACATTGCCGCTGATCTACGCCATCGAACGCGCGCCGGCGGCGCAGGCCGCATCGCTGAAACGCGCGATCGAAACGGGCGGACTGGATTCGCTCGACAACATCGTCGCCGCGATTCGCGATACCGGTTCCATCGAACGCGCCCGCGAACGCGCGCAGCATTACGCCGGGGCGGCGAAAGCGTCGCTCGCACACATCGCTCCATCGCAAGCGCGTGATGCATTGATCGCGCTCGCCGACTATTCGTTGCAGCGCGATCGCTGATCGATCTAAAAAGGAATTGCCATGACTGCACGCCTGATCTGTTGTCTGCTCATCGCGACCGCGCCGGCATTCGCGCAGGATCACGCGAAACCGAGCACACCGCCGAACACCGCCGTGACGGTTAAAGGCGAAGACGGCAAAACCCAATCGTTCGATGCGGCGGCGCTCGCCAAATTGCCGCAGCACGAAGTGCGCGCCGAAGCGCACGGCAACGCGGTGACGTGCGAAGGACCGACGTTGAGCGATGTGCTCGCGCACGTTGGCGCGCCGCAAGGCGAGACGCTGCGTGGCAAAGCGCTGAGTCTGTACGCGAAAGTCTCCGGGCGCGACGACTACCGCGTCGTCTACTCACTGGCCGAACTGGATCCTGCGATGCACGCCGACGTGCCGATCCTGACCACGAAATGCAACGGCGCGAAGCTCGACGACAGCGAAGGTCCGTTCCGCGTGATTTATCCGGGCGAGAAACGTCCGGCGCGCTGGATCCGGCAAGTCAACGCGATCGAGTTGCTCCGCGCGCCGTAACGACGCCGCGCATCATCGCGCGGCGTCGCTTCAGAACGTTTATTTCCCAGCGAACGTGTCGGCCAGGAACGCGTGCATCATTTCGTAGGCGCGCTTGGCGGCCCGTTCGTTGTACAGACAACCGGGCACATCGCCTTTCGCGGACGGAATCGCGAAGCAATGCACGGCGCCGCCGAAGCTGACGAATTGCCAGTCGACGTTCGCGTCGCGCATCTCTTTCTGGAACGCGACGATCTGTTCTTCCGGAACGAACTTG
>DATBAU010000018.1:0-3395 GCA_036271355.1 Rudaea sp.
ATCCCTTTCGATTCCTGTAGCGGCGCGGCCATGACAACCTGCTAAGATAACTGCGGCGCGGCGTGCGAGAGGGCACGCGAATGTTACAAGAGGCAAAATCGACGATGGCGGACCTACGCTACACGTTGCAGCGCGCGATGAGCCATGTCCAGGCGCCGGCCTCGCTTACGCTGGATCGCGCCGCGCTCGAACGCTTCCTCGCGCATTGCCATCGCCGCCGCTATCCGAGCAAGACGGCCATCATCCGCCCGGGCGACTCCGCCAACATCCTGTATTTCATCATCGAAGGCTCGGTCACCGTCTCGACCGAAGACGAAGACGGCCGCGAACTGATCCTCGCCTACATCAACGCCGGCGAGTTCATCGGCGAGATGGGCATTTTCGTCGAAACGCCGCGCCGCGAAGTGATGGTGCGCACGCGCACCTCGTGCGATCTGGCCGAAATCAGCTACGAGCGCATGTTCCAGCTTTTCGAAACCACGTTGCGCGACGAATGCCCGAAAGTGCTTTTCTCGATCGGCACGCAACTCACGAACCGTTTGCTGCACACTTCGCGCAAGGTCAGCCGTCTCGCGTTCATGGACGTGACCAGCCGCGTCGCGAAAACGCTGATCGATCTGACCAGCGAGCCCGACGCGATGTCGCATCCCAAAGGTACGCAGATCCGTATTTCGCGTCAGGAAATCAGCCGCATCGTCGGTTGCTCGCGCGAGATGGTCGGCCGTGTGCTCAAGCAGCTCGAAGAACAGGGCATGATTTCGGTGGCCGGTAAGACGATCGTCGTCTTCGGCACGCACTGATCGCCTAAACCCAGGTTTCGTTTGCGACGTCGCGCCCGAGCGCGCGCGTCACGCGTGCGCGAAGGTCGTCGCTCGCGTTAACGAGCACGGGTTCGTCGGCCTGCACCAGCATCGGCACGTCCGCGATCGAATCCGAATACGCGCGCTGCCAGCGCGGCACGACGCCGATCGCTTCGAGCTGGCGCACTTTCTCCGCGCCGTAATTGTGCATTTCCGGATGCAACCCGAAACGCGCGTCGCCCAATCGCGACGCGACCAGTTCGACCTCGCGCAGATTCATGCGATCGAGCAGCCGCCGCGCCAATCCGCGTTCGCAGCCGGTGACGACGATCACGCGATCGCCCGCCGCCATGTGCTGTCGCACGCGCGTCACGCCCTGCGCGATGACGTGGCCATCGCGCGCGTGCAGTTGTTCGGCGAACGCGTCGATCGCGTTTTCGTACGTTTTCGTATCGAGTCCGAGCAGCGCAACGCGCACGCAATGACGCGCGGCGAAACGTCGCGTCGGTTTCATCAACAGGAACGCCATCATCGGCACGGCCAACGCGAATCGCGCCGCGCTGCTGCCCAGACGCTTTTTTACGAACGACGAAAAGCTGTCGCCACGGATCAGCACGCCGTCGAAATCGAACAGCACCGTCGGCCGCGCGCGGATCACCCGAACAGCGTTTCCAGTTCCGCGCCCGGATCGTCCGCGCGCATGAACGTTTCGCCGACGAGAAACGCATGCACGCCCGCGTCGCGCATTCGTTTTACGTCGTCGCGTGTGCGGATACCGGATTCCGTGACGAGGATACGATCGGACGGAATTTTCTCGCGCAGCGTCAGCGTCGTATCGAGCGACGTCTGGAACGTCCGCAAATCGCGGTTGTTGATGCCGATCAGCGAGGCGGACGTTTTCAACGCGCGATCCACTTCGGCCGCGTCGTGCGCTTCGACGAGCACGTCCATGCCGAGTTCGCGAGCAAGTTCCGAATAATCGCGCAATTGCGCGTCGTCGAGCGCGGCGACGATCAACAACACACAATCCGCGCCGAGACTGCGCGATTCGTAAAGCTGATACGCGTCGATCGTGAAGTCCTTGCGCAACGCCGGCAGCAGACACGCTTCGCGCGCTTGACGCAAATGTTCGTCGGTACCCTGAAAAAAATCCGCATCGGTCAGTACGGACAGACACGCCGCCCCGCTTTTCTCGTAACTGATCGCGATCTCCGATGGCCAGAAATTGTCGCGGATCAAACCCTGCGACGGACTCGCACGCTTGATTTCCGCGATCACTGCCGGCGCATTCACCGCGATTTTCGCGCGCAACGCGTCGGCGAAACCGCGCGGCACCGGCATCTCGGCGATGCGCGCTTTGAGCTCGTCGAGCGGTGTGGCGGCGCTGCGCGTTGTTACTTCTTCGCGCTTACGCTTCATGATGTTTTGCAGAATATCGTCCATGATTATCGACCCGCGATGCGCCGCGTCGCGGCGACGAACTGTTCGAGTTTTTCGCGCGGCTGTCCCGCCGACAATACCGCGCGCGCTTTTTCGATGCCGCTCGCGATCGATTCCGCGAGATCGGCCGCGTACAACGCAGCGCCGGTATTCAACAGCACGATGTCGCGCGCGGGGCCGGCGACATTGTCCAGCGCCTGCAGCAACATCGTTTTCGATTCCTGCACGCTTTGCACGCGCAAGCTTTCGACGCTCGCTGTTTCAAACCCGAAATCGTTTGGATGGATCTCGTATTCGTTCACTTTGCCGGCGCGCAGTTCGCCGATCATCGTCGATTCTCCGAGCGAAATTTCATCCATGCCGTCCTTGCCCCACGCCACGAGCGCGTGCTGCACGCCCATGCGCTGCAGCGCGCGCACCTGGATGCCGACAAGGTCCGCATGGAATACGCCCATCAGAATATTCGGCGCGCCAGCGGGATTCGTCAGCGGCCCGAGAATGTTGAACAGCGTGCGCACGCCCATTTCGCGACGCACCGCCGCGACGGCTTTCATCGCCGGATGATGGACCGGTGCGAACATGAAACCGATGCCGGTTTCGAGCAGCGATTGCGACACCTGCTGCGGCGACAGATCGATCACCGCGCCGAGCGCTTCGAGCACGTCCGCGCTGCCGGATTTCGACGACACGCTGCGATTGCCGTGCTTGGCCACCTTCGCGCCCGCCGCTGCCGCGACGAACATCGACGCCGTGGAAATATTGAACGTGTTCGCGCTGTCGCCACCGGTGCCGACGATGTCCACGAAATGCGGATACGGCGGCACGTGCACGCGCGCGGACATCTCGCGCATCACGCTCGCCGCCGCGACGATTTCGCCGACGGTTTCCTTCTTGACTCGCAAACCGGTGAGAATCGCCGCGACCATCGGCGCGGATACTTCGCCGCGCATGATCTGACGCATCAGATCGCACATCTCGTCGTGGAAGATTTCGCGGTGTTCGATCGTGCGCTGAAGCGCGTCGCGCGGTGTGATCGCCATGACGCTGCTACTTACGCCGCGAGCCGCTGTGGCACGAGGAAATTGCGCAGCAGATCATGGCCGTGCTGCGTAAGGATCGACTCCGGATGAAACTGTACGCCTTCGATGGGCAACG
>DATBAU010000019.1:0-4053 GCA_036271355.1 Rudaea sp.
CGGCTCGGTCGATTTCGACAACGATCAAGCGACGAGTGTGCTGGCGCCGTTTTCCGGACCGGTATCGCGCATCGTGGTTTCGCTCGGACAAAACGTGAAGAAAGGCGACGCGCTCGCCGTGGTCGATTCGCCGGATTTCGCATCGACGATCGGCGCGTACCGCAAAGCCATCGCAACCGCGAAAACCGCGCGGCAAGTCGCCGACACGGACAAGGATCTCGTGCAGCACAACGGCATCTCGCAGCGCGATGCGCAACAGGCGCAGACCGATGCGGCAAACGCCGAGGCCGATCGCGAAGCGGCATTGCAGGCGCTGGTGTCGTTGAATGTCGATCCGAAAGTCATCAAGGACATTCAGGACGGGCATGTTGTCACGCGCATCGACGGCACGCTGCGTTCGCCGATCAATGGAACCGTGGTCGAGAAACTCATCAGTCCGGGTCAATTGTTGCAGGCCGGAACCACGCCGTGCTTCACCGTCGCCGATCTTTCGCGAGTGTGGGTGACCGCGCAGGTGTTCGGTTCGAATCTTGCGTCGATCAATGTCGGCGATAAAAGCGACGTGAGCACCGACTTCGATTCGAAAATGCTCACCGGCAAAGTCGACAACATTTCCGCGCTGGTCGATCCGAACACGCGCGCGGTCGGCGTTCGCGTGGTCGTTGATAATCCGAATGGATTACTGAAAAAGCAGATGTACGTGCGCGTGCTGATTCACTCGGCGCAGGAAAGCAGCGGACTGCTCGTGCCCGTGTCAGCCGTGTTGCGCGATGACGAAAACCTGCCGTTCGTTTACGTCGCTCAACCCAACGGCGGGTTCGCTCGCGCGCACGTGACGCTCGGCTATCGCGACAACGATCGCTACGAAATCACCGACGGACTTCACGCCGGCGATCAGATCATCGTCGACGGCGGCCTGTTCGTTCAATTCATGCAAAGCCAGTGAGCGAACTACCGAATCCTCCGACGCCGCCGTCGCGCACGGCGTCGATCATGAATCGCATCGTGCAGTCGTCGCTGCGGCAGCGGCTGCTCGTCGTGCTGATGATGCTCGTGATGATCGGCGCGGGTTGGCGCTCGCTGGAGCGTTTGCCGGTCGATGCGTATCCGGATCTGTCGCCGCCGATCGTGGAAGTCATCACGCAATGGCCAGGGCACTCGGCCGAGGAAGTCGAACGCCTGATCACCGTGCCGCTCGAAATCGGTATGAACGGCACGCCGAACACGACGACGGTGCGTTCGATTTCGCTGTACGGATTGTCCGACGTGATCCTCACGTTCGAGAACAAGACGGACGACTATTTCGCGCGTCAGCAAGTGCTCAACCGGTTCGGCGATGTCAGTTTGCCGAGCGGGGTGACGCCATCGCTGTCGCCGTTGTCGTCGCCATCCGGATTGATTTATCGCTACGTGCTGCAAAGCGCGGATCGTTCGCCGATGGAACTCAAGACGATCGAAGAATGGATCGTCGAGCCGCAATATAAATCGGTGCCCGGTGTTGCGGACGATTCGGGTTTCGGCGGCGGCACGATGCAATATCAAGTGCTGCTCGATCCGACCAAGATCGCCGGTGTCGGATTATCCATCGCGCAAGTCGAAGCTGCGCTCAGCGCCAACAACGGCAACGCCGGCGGCGGATTTTATTCGCAAGGCGGTCAGTTCTATTACGTGCGCGGTCTCGGCCGCATGAATACGCTGGAGGATATCGGCAACGTTGTGCTCGCCGTGAACAACGGCACGCCGGTGTTGGTGAAGGATGTCGGGCGCGTCGAAATCGGCATCGCGCCGCGCTTGGGCGAATTCGGTTACGAAAAACAGGATGACGCGGTCGAAGGCGTGATCCTGTTGCGCACCGGCGAGAAATCGCAGGACGTGCTGACGCGCGTCGAGGCGAAAACGAAAGAGTTGAACGAACAGATCTTGCCGAAGGACGTGAAAGTCGTTCCTTTCTACGACCGCACGGATCTGATCGAACTGACGACCGACACCGTCGAAGGCAACCTGCTGCGCGGCATGTTGCTCGTCGTCGTCGTGCTCGTGTTTTTCTTGTACGACGTGCGCGCTGGATTGATTGTCGCCACGACGATTCCATTAGCGCTTTTGTTTGCGTTCGTGTGCCTGGATTTGCAGAACGCGTCGGCGAACTTGTTGTCCATCGGCGCGATCGATTTCGGCATCCTCGTCGATGCCGCCGTCGTCATGGTCGAAAATATTTTTCGGCAAATCGCCGTGCGAAAAGGCACGTCGCTCAATATCGTCGAGATCATCAAGGACGCGGCCGCCGAAGTGGATCGGCCGCTGTTTTATGCGGTCGCCGTCATCGTCGTGAGTTTTCTCCCGATTTACGTGCTGTCGGGTCCGTCCGGAACGTTGTTCAAACCCATGGCCGACACGATGGTGTTCGCGCTGGTCGGATCGTTGCTGGTCACGCTGATTCTGCTGCCGGTTCTGTGCGCGTGGTTCATGCGCAACGGCGTGCGCGAACGGCGCAATGTCGCGATGGAAAAAATCAATTCGGTCTACACGCGCGGACTCGATTTCTGCCTGGCGCGTCCTTGGTTTACGACGCTGGTGCCGAGCGTACTGCTGGTGCTGTCGCTGTTGCTCGTTCCGAGCATCGGCGCGGAGTTCATGCCGAAACTGGACGAAGGCGCGTTGTGGGTTCGCGCGACGATGCCGTACACGATTTCATTCGACGAAGCCGCGAAAGTCGCCCCGAAAGTACGCGACATTTTGCGTTCGTTTCCGGAAGTGACGACGGTGGCGTCGGAACTCGGTCGTCCCGATGACGGCACCGATTCGACCGGGTTTTTCAATGTCGAGTTTTATGTCGGACTGAAGCCTTATGCAAAATGGACGGGCGCGTACCACACGAAGTCCGAACTGACCGAGAAGATCAACGAAAAGCTCGCGGCCTTTCCCGGCATCACATTCAATTACACGCAGCCTGCGGAAGATGCCGTCGACGAAGCCGAAACGGGTTTGAAGAGCGCGCTGGCCGTGAAAGTTTTCGGCGCCGATCTGAATACGTTGCAGCAGAAAGGCAAAGCGATCAAACAAATCCTTGAGCGCGTTCGCGGCATTCGCGAAGTGACGCTCGTGCAGGAACTCGGTCAGCCGAGCCTGACGATCAACATCGATCGCGCGAAGATCGCGCGCTACGGCGTGAACGTCGCCGACATCAATACCTTGATCCAGACCGCCGTCGGTGGCGACGTGGCGACGCAAGTCGTGCAGCAGGAAAAGCAGTTCGATCTCGTCGTGCGTCTCGAACGCGAGTATCGCGACAATCCGGAAGAGATCGGCAACATTCCTGTCGTCACGCCGGGCGGACAGAAAATTCCGCTGAAAGAATTCGCCGACATCCAAGTTACGAACGGCGCGTCGTTTATTTATCGTCAGGACAATTCGCGCTACATCGGCGTGCAGTTTTCGGTCGAAGGCCGCGATCTCGCCGGCGCGGTGGAAGATGCGATCGCGCAGGTGAAAGCGAAGGTCACGCTTCCGCAGGGCTATCGTCTCGACTGGGGCGGCGAATACACGGAATACACCGCGTCGCGCGATCAGCTCACTCTGATTCTTCCGCTGACGCTGTTCCTGATTTTCCTGCTGCTGTTCGCGCTATACAGCAATTTCAAATTCCCGTTCATCACCGTGCTCGGTGTCGTGTTGTCGGCGCCGATCGGTGGATTGTTCGCGTTGTGGATTACCGGCACGCCGTTTTCGGTGTCGTCGGGCATCGGATTTTTGGCGCTATTCGGCGTTTCGGTGCAGACGGCGGTCGTCTACATTTCCTACGTCAACGAATTGCGCGGCGCCGGCATGTCGCTGACGGAAGCGATCCGCGAAGGAGCGATCCTTCGTTTGCGTCCGATCATGATGACGGCGCTGGTCGCCGCGCTCGGTCTGCTTCCGGCGGCATTGGCCACCGGTGTCGGCACGGATACGCAGCGGCCGTTCGCGCTGGTCATCGTCAGCGGACTGTTCACGCGATTGTTGATCAGCGTGTTCCTGATGCCCGCGCTTTACACGCTCGTCGCGCGGCCGGGCGAT
>DATBAU010000020.1:0-15997 GCA_036271355.1 Rudaea sp.
CGGATCGAGCGCGCCGAACGGTTCGTCGAGCAGCAGAATTTTCGGACGCGCGGCCAATGCGCGCGCGAGCGCCACGCGTTGGCGCTGACCGCCGGACAACTCGCGCGGAAAGCGACGCGCGATATCCGGCAAGCGAATCAACGTCAGCAATTCGTCGACACGCGCTCTCTGCTCCGATGTATTCCAGCCGAGCAGCCGCGGCGTGATCGCGATGTTTTCCGACACCGTCATGTGCGGAAAAAGTCCCGCTTCCTGAAACGCGTAACCGATGCGCCGACGGAGCGCGACAGGATCCTCGTCGCGAATGTCGCGTCCGTCGATGCGGATCGTGCCGGCGTCGCGCTCGATGAGCCGGTTCAGCATGTTGAGCGTCGTCGTCTTTCCGCAACCGGATGGTCCGGCGAGGATCTGAAAGACGCCGTCGCCGATCGTCAGCGACAGATTCGTCACCGACGGTCCGTTCGATGCCGCGTAAGTTTTGGAGACTTCGGAAAATTCGATCACGCGCGCAACATACCACTGCGCGCGAGTCGAATCAGCGCGTGGCCTTCAGGCGCATGATCGCGAACGGCTGGACGGTGCTTTCCCAATAGCCGTCCGGCGTCCAACCCGCATCGCGCACCATTTCTTCAAGCAAGGCGGCGGAAAACTTGTGCGAATTCTCGGTGTGCAGCCGCTCGCCCGCCTTGAACGCGAAACTTTCACCGGCGGCATGCACGATCTGATCGATCTTGCTGACCAGATACATCTCCATGCGATGACGTTCTTCGTTCCAGATCGACGTGTGCGAAAACGTGGCGAGATCGATGTTGCCGTCGAGTTCGCGATTGATGCGCGCTAGGACATTCTTGATGAAGCGCGTGGTGACGCCGGCGGCGTCGTTGTAGGCGGCACGCAGCGTGGCGGGATCTTTGATGAGATCGGCACCGAGGATCATGTTCGAATTCGGTCCGAGCATTTCGCGCAGGGTGCGCAGGAGTTGAACGGCTTCGGAATGCTCGAAATTTCCGATCGTCGAGCCCGGAAAGAATCCCACGCGCGGTTGATCGCGCAGCGATTTGGGCAATGCCAGTTCGGCGGTGAAATCTCCAACAACCGGCAACACGGCGAGATCGGGATACGCTCGCGATAATCGTTGCACCGCGTCGTTCACGGCGGCCGCGCTCATGTCGATCGGCACGTAGGTGGAAAATTGATTCGGACGATCGAGCAAGGTACGCGTCTTTTCACTGGCGCCGCTGCCGAATTCGATCAGCGCCGCGTGCGCGGGCAAACCGCGGACGAGATCGCCGACGATCTCGTGCAGCAACGCCTGCTCGACACGCGTGACATAGTATTCCGGCGTGGCGCAGATTTCTTCGAACAGTTGCGAACCTTGCGCGTCGTAGAGATATTTCGGCGACAGCGCTTTCTTCGACTTGGACAATCCGGCAATCACGTGCTGCGCGAATTCGTTGTTTCGCCAGCGATTGGTGGATGGCGTTTTCGCCGGGACGGAAAGATCGCGCGCAAGACGCAGGCCCGCGAATTGCCAGCGTTTGTCCGGCGCGAAGAAATTTCGATACGTCGCGCGCGTGTGACTTTGCGGCGTGGCGCAACATCCGCCGCGCAACACTATTTGATTGATCATGAATTTGCCGTTGTATTCACCGACGGCTCCCGGCGCTTCGCGAAAACCCGGATACGGCGAATACGCACTTTGCGTCCACTGCCATTGGTTGTCGAATGCCTGTTGCAGACGTCCGCCGACGGCGGCGATTTCCCATTCCGCTTCCGTCGGCAAACGCGCGCCGGCCCAATGCGCGTACGCGGCGGCTTCGTAGAAACTGACGTGACTGACAGGCATCGATGGATCGAGCGGCATCAATCCGCGCAAACCGAATTCGTGCCACTGACTATCGTTTTGCTGCCAATAAAGCGGCGCGTTCCGTCCGTGCGCTTGCACTTCGTTCCAGCCATCGGAAAGCCAAAATTCCGGACGTGAGTAACCATCGTCGTCGATGAATTCGAGCCATTCGCCGTTCGTCACGAGACGATCGGAAATCTCGAACGGTTCGAGCCATACTTTATGGCGTGGGCTTTCGTTGTCGAACGCGAAGCCGTCGCCGTCATGACCGATCTGTACCAGACCGCCCGCGACGGACTGGAAATGCCCGCGGCGTCCGCCGCGATGCATCGGCCAGTTCGCGTCGTACGCCGGTTTGAGCGGCGATTGCGCGAACAGATGCAGCAGATCCATCACGATCAATTCCTGATGCTGCTGTTCGTGCGCGATACCGAGCTGGATCAGCGCTTCGAGTTCGTCGCGCACGCCGCAATCGAAGACGACTTGCATGTGACGATCGACGTGCGCGCGATACGCGCGAATTTTCTCGACCGATGGCCGCGTCAACAGGCCACGCTGCGCGCGCGGGTGGCGCGGTCCGACCGATTCGTAATACGAGTTGAACAGGTAGTGATACGACTCATCGAACACGCGGTAACCCGGCAAATAGTTGCCGAGCACGAACGTTTCGAAAAACCATGTCGTGTGCGCGAGATGCCATTTGGCCGGACTGGCGTCGGGCATCGACTGCACCGTCATGTCTTCCGGCGCGACGGTGGAGACGAGCGACAGCGTCTGTTCGCGCGTCGCGTCGAAGGCGGCGCGCAGGTCGGCGCCGGTAAGATTACGTCGTTGCGGAAGCATCTGTGCAATCACGGTCGACTCCCTGAACTACACGCTCCAAGATTCGTTACGGGATTTCATGTCTCGCGATCGATTCGACGGATGAAACGCGAAATCCTTACAGCTGCGTCGTAATGGATCCAACCGCCGGCGAGTAACGCTGCAGAAGGTACTACTTTATTGCTTCCTTGGCGATTTCAAGGCAGGCAATCTGCACGCAAGAGTGCATATTTCGCCGGATCGGCTCCAGCGACACTATCGGTCGCGGACGAAACGACATGCCGAATCGCCCGTCCGCGGAGATCGAACCGCCATCGCCGTTCCTTCACGCCGGAAGGATCACGTCGAGCGACTCGAACGCCAGAATTCTGCCGGAATCTAGTGAACGGCAGATTTCGTGACGTTCGCGTCGAGCACTTCGATCGTCGCCGACGACGGACGCTCCGTCGCCTGTAGGCTTTTCGCCACGGCTTCCGCTTCACGCATCACGCGCAGGATGTTGCCGCCGGCGACTTTCGCGAGTTCGTCGTCGCTCCAACCGCGCCGTGCGAGTTCGACCAGCAGCAACGGAAATTTGTCGACGCCGTCGAGACCTTGCGGCGTTGCCGGAATCCCGTCGAAATCCGAACCGATGCCGACGCCATCGACGCCGGCGACTTTGCGGATGTGTTCGATGTGATCGGCGACCATCGCGATCGTCACGACGGGCCGCGGATGTTTGCTGTCCCAATCGGCAAGCGCCTTTTTTGCACGCTCGGGTTGGCCGATGTAATAGCCGGCGAACGGCGGCGCGTTGTAGCGCGTCTTCTCGGCGGCGCGATCGGATTCCCATTTCGCGCGATCTTCGGAGACGTACTGCGGCGCGAAATTCACCATGACGATGCCGCGGTTTTTCCTGACCATCGCGAGCACATCGTCGGGCACGTCGCGTGGATGATCGTCGAGCGCGCGCGCGCCGGAATGCGAGAACATAACCGGTGCTTGCGAAACGTCGAGCGCAGCTTTCATCGTTTCGGATGAAACGTGCGACAGATCGACGAGCATGCCGACGCGATTCATCTCGTGTACGACGGCTTTGCCAAACGCGGTCAAGCCGTGATGCTTCGGCGCGTCCGTCGCCGAATCGGCCCAGTCATTGTTCAGCGCGTGCGTCAGCGTCATGTAGCGCGCGCCGGCGGCATACATCTGGCGCAGGATCGGCAGCGAATTGTCGATCTGATGTCCGCCTTCGATGCCGATGAGCGAGGCGACGCGTCCTGCATTGTGCGCGCGAATCACATCGTCGGCGGTGTATGCCATCGCGAAATCCTTGGGCCAGCGCGCGGCCATGCTTTTCACGATGTCGATCTGTTCGAGCGTCATCTTCACGGCAGTCGGGCCCGAGTTCGACGGCGAGATCCAGACCGACCAGAACTGTCCGCCCACCTGCCCTGCACGCAGACGCGGGATATCGGTCATCAGCGGCGCATCGCCGTCGTTCTTGAGCGGCAGCTTCGATGTGTCGCTGGCAAGATCGACATTGTCGACCGAACCGAAACGGTCGCGGATTTCCCACGGCAGATCGTTGTGGCCGTCGATGAGCGGCGTTTTCTCCAGAACCCGACGGACGCGTGCAACATCGTCCGCGCCCGCCGCAAGGGCGGCACTCGCAAACAGGCAACACACGATCAACGCGGTACACAACGCAGCGGACGATTTCATGCAGCCTCCCTGATGAGAATTCGCCTGACGCGGAATCGATGTCCGCGTGCAGGCTCGCAACGGTCGCGCAAACTCGCGCTACGCTGCCGCATAGTGTGCAGCAGGAAGCGATGTCGAAACGAATGGACGCATTCACGAAATTCACCATCGAGCGGCGCTCGGACCTCGTCCGCATCGCGCGGCACACGCAGGGCGAGCACACCGTCGGCGACGTCGTCAACGAAGCCTGGCTGCTTGCGGAGCGCTTTCCCGAACGTCGCGGCGTCGGCGCGGATTTCTGCGATGCCGTCTTTCAGCAGACGCTGCTCGCGCATTTGTATCAGCGGCTGGTGCGGTATACGGAGCGCAACATCCGGCATGCGGTCCGGCTCGATCATCCGTCGTGCGACGCAAGCGACACGCCGCTGATCGATCGGATTGCCGATCCGTCCGGCGATCCTCTCTCGGCGGCAATCGCCGCGCAGGACATTCGATCGCTTCCGAACGAAACCGCGTTTTCCCTCGCCGCTGCCTACCTGATTTTGCTGAACCGCTTCGACAATCGGATGCGTTCGCTGTCCAATCATCTGCTCATCTCGCTGTCGCACGCGTACCGCTGCTGCGCGAAGGCGCGCTGGCTCGTCGCGCATCAGCATAGCCTCGCGTGGAAACCGCCCGATGCGGAAACCGCGGTGCGGCCGTGGCGAACGTTCCGCGCGCGGCGAACGCCACGGCAACTCGAATTCGAGTTTCCTGCCGCATTGCCGCTGCTTGCCGCACACGCTATTTGGCCGTCAGCGGTGTGAACAGCAGGTCCTGATAGTCGTAGCTGAAGTCCGCAATGGGCGACACGGCTTTCATCGTGACGCGATCGACGTTGCCGTCGGCATCGAGCGAGAAATTCACATACGCGGGTTCGATGGATTTGTCGGTGAATTTCGTGATGAAACTGTCGTACTGATAGTGATCGAGCGCGCCGCTCATGCGCGGCGTCGATTTGAAATCGATCGCGAGTTTCTTATCGACAAGGCTGACGACGATGTCGCCGTACCACGCGTCGTGATACGTGCCGGCGTAGCGTTCCAGCGGCAGCGACGGGCCGACCTTCGCCGGTTTCGACGCGGCAGCCTTGGCGGCTTTCAGTGCGCCCGTCACTTTTTCGGCTTTGAACGCCTGGAATTTTTCCGGCCAGTCGTTCGACGGCACATCCAGGTAATGATCGAGCAACTCATACATCAAGCCGAGGATCACTTCGCCGTCTTCGCTGTTGATCTCGATGGAGAAGGCGACGTGCTTTTCCGGAATCAACACGACGGCGGTGAGGAAACCGAAGACGGCGCCGCCGTGCCAGATGATCTTCGCGCCGCGATAATCGCGAACGTCCCAACCGAGCGCATAGAGATTGAATTGCGGTTCGATGGCTTTGAACGCGTCCGGTTGATGACCGGTCGGCATGATGACGAGCGGCGACCACATCACTTTTTGCGAGTCGGCGCTGAAAAGATGCGCATCGCTGTCCGGCAGTTTGCCGGCGGCAAGCTGGATGCGCAGCCAGCGCGCCATGTCGTTGGCGCTCACGGTCAATCCACCCGCGGGCGCGGCGTTGCGGCCGAGTTCGTCGCGTTCGTCGAGCACTTCCTGATCGCCCGCGCCGCGCAATCCGCCGTTCATGCGCGCGTGCGGATACGCGCGATCCGGATTAGAGAAACGCGCGTCTTCGTCGCTCGTCGAATGCAGCATGCCGGCGACTTTCAACAAATGATTCGCGGTGAATTGTTCCCACGTCTCGCCGCTCACCGCTTCGATGAGCTGGCCGGTGACCATGTACAGCACATTGTCGTACGCATACGCGCTGCGGAAGCTCGTCGCCGGTTTGATGTAGCGCAAGCGCTTCACCGATTCGGCGCGGCTCAAATTCGTGCGCGGCACGAACATCAGATCGCCGGCGCCTAGACCGAGACCGCTGCGATGCACGAGCAGATCGCGGATCGTCATCTCGCGCGTGACCCACGGATCGTACATCTGGAATCCGGGCAGACGGTCGATGACTTTGTCGTCCCAGCTCAACTTGCCCTGCTCGGTCAGGATGGCGAGATCGGCGACGGTGAATGCCTTGCCGGTCGAGCCGGTCGGAAAGATCGTGTCGGCGTCGACTTTGTCCGGGCTCCCAAGCTTGCGCACGCCGAAACCTTGCGCGAACGTAACCTTGTCGTCTTCGACGATGGCGATGGCCATGCCCGGCACGCCGGCGGCCTGCCGCACGCTGTCGGCGCGCTTCTCGAAATTCTCGGGCGGCGCGGCGAATGCGCCGAGCGATGTCATCGATAAGAAGATCAGAAGAATGTGTTTCATGGTGTCCCCGTTTTTATCGGACCGGAAAAAAAAGCATTGCCGTTCTATCGACGTCATTCCCGCGAAGGCGGGAATCCAGTGCCTTCGCTCTCTTTAGTCTCATCAAAAAGCAAAGTCGCTGGATTCCCGCCTTCGCGGGAATGACGGAGTGGTGAGTGCTTCTCGCGCCACAGTCTGCCGACACCGAGCGTCAACAGCGGCAGCACATAGACGGCGAGGAAAATGTAGGCGAGTGCGCGATAGCCTTTGGCGATCAGCGCGACGAGACCGAAACGGTCGGCGATGAACATGCACACGACGAGCAGCGTCAGTGCGGTGAACAGCCGTCCACTTGTGGAAAATGCGACACCGCGCCGCGCCTGCCAAGCACGCGCGATGCGCTCGTTGACCGCATGCACGGCGCCCGTTCCGCTTTCGAGCAGCGCGCAGAAGATCATGAACTGGAAGATGCCGTGGAAAACCGGCAGATCGAATCGCTGCAGCAGGAAATCCGACGGCAACGTTTCGCTCGCGATCGCCGGATAGAACGCGATCATGCTGATGAAGAACAACAGCGCGGGAATCATCGCGAGCGGACCGGCGATGAGACCGGCGACGACGGCGTCGCGATCGCTGGTCATGTGGCGCAGCACCGGCAGGATCACGACGGCACCGATGATGTTGTAGCTCGCGTAGGTCACGCCGCCGACAGCCCAGCCGTCCGCGGGTGCGTCGCTGCGGAATCCTTCCGCGATGCGGTCGCCGAAATGCGTGATCGCGAGCACGATGAATATCGCGTACACGGCATACAGCAGAAATGAAACGTATTTGAACAGCCGCTCCACCGATGCATTGCCGAACATCACGAAGCAGGCGATGGCGATCATCAGCGCGAGCGTTCCCGCGATTGCCGGCACGCCGAACATCGCGTTGCCGATGGCGCCCGCCGCCGCGCCGAACACGGCGAGGATCAGTACGACGAACAGCAGATACGCCGCCTCGAATACGATCCAGCCGCGGCCGAGCAACGATTCGAAGAACGAGCGGTAGTCGCGCGCTCCGACGCGCCGCGCGAAGACGAAGGTCGCCACGCATACGCCGCTCCAGATGACCGTCGCGAGCAGCATGGCGGCGATGCCACCCCACGGTCCGCTCGGCAAAAAGAATTCGGCGAGTTCGCGGCCGGTCGCGTAACCGCCGCCGATGATCACCGCCTTGAACGCGAAGCCCGGCAGCAGGAATCGCTGGAACCACGACGGCCGCGCGGCGGTGCTCACGCGGCGAGTTCCTTCGCGCGTGCGGCTTCGATGCGTCGCGTGCTGGCGTCGAGCGCGAGCAGCACACCGGCGGCGGCCAGCGATATCGCCGCGACCATCGCGAAATACACCGCGTGCGACGTGCCGCTCCACAACGTGCCGACCACGCCCGCCGCGAAACTTCCGGTGAAAATGGCGAAGTACCAGGCGGCGACGGTCGTCGCGCCGAGCGACGGCGGCGCGAGCCGCGCGAACAAGCCCAGCCCGGTCGGCAGGATGAACAATTCGCCGAGCGTGAACACGGCGAAATACGCAACGAGCCAGATCCAGTTCGCGCGTCCGTCGCCTGCGAACCATGCCGCGCACGCGAGCATCAGGTAAGCGACGGCGACGATCATCGCGCCCGTCGCCATCTTCTGCATCGACGAGGATTCACGCCCAGCGCCGGCGCGGCGCTTCCAGTACGCGAGCAATGCGGGCGTCATCAGGACCACGAGCAGCGGATTGAGCGACTGGAACCACGTCATCGGAATCGTCAGCCATGACGTAGTGCGATCGATGCCGGCATCGGCGAACAGCGCGACCGTGTTGCCGACCTGCTCGTACGCGCCGCGGAAGATCGTCACCGCGAGTCCGACGCCGAGCAAAAGCAAGAATGTTTCGCGGCCGCGTCGAATCGGCGCGTCGCGCAATTCCTCGCGTTCGACCTTGTCCTGCTCCGGAAGATATCTGCCGCCGGCGATGTAGATGGCCAAACCTGCCAGCATGCCGACGCCCGCCGCGCCGAAACCCCAGTGCCATCCGTAGAATTCCCCGAGCGTGCCGCAGACGAGCGGCGCCAGGAATCCACCGATGTTGATGCCGACATAATAGACGTTGTACGCCCAGCCGCGCCGTGGATCATCGGGTTTGTACAGATCGTTGATCTGGCTCGGCAGGCTTGGCAGGAACAATCCGTTGCCGAGCGCGATGGTGGCGAGCGCCACGTAGAACAACGGCTCGAACGTCATCATGAAATGGCCGGCGGCCATGATCGATCCACCGATGATCACCGCGCGGCGCTTGCCGAGCCAGCGATCCGAAATCACGCCGCCGACGATGGGCGTGAAATACGCCATCGCGGTATACGTGCCGTAGATGAGCGACGATTTTTCCTGGCCGATGATGAGCTGCTTGGTCATGTAGTAAACGAGCAGCGAACGCATGCCGTAGTAGGAGAAAATCTCCCACATCTGGGTAAGGAACAGGATGGTCAGTCCGCGCGGCTGACCGAACCAGCTTTTTTCCGCGGCGGTCACGACACGGCCGCGCGGCTCGATCCCCAGACATCGTCGCCGCACCACGCCATGCCGTCGTCGTAATCGAGCGGCGGCGTGCGGTCCTTCGCGAGAAAGATCGGGCCGTCGAGATCGACCACGTCGCACAATTGTCCGACCACGAACGCCGGCGCCATCGCCCAGCTCGTGCCGACCATGTTGCCGACCATGACCTTCAAGCCGAGTTCTTTCGCGCGATGCGCCATCGCCAAGCCTTCAGTGAGTCCACCGCATTTGTCGAGCTTGATGTTGACGACGTGGAATCGGCCCACGAGACCGGGCACGTCGGCCAGCGACAACGCGCTTTCGTCCGCCGCCAGCGGGATCGGCGACGCGAAGCCATCGAGATCGGATTCGCGCCCGCGCGGCAACGGCTGTTCGACCAGCGACACGTTCGCGTCGACGAGCGCACTCAGCAATTCTTCGAGCGCATCGATTTGATATCCCTGGTTGGCGTCGACGCCGAGCCACACGTGCGGGCGCGCACCGCGCACCGCGCGTACGCGGGCGATGTCGAGATCGAGATCGCCCGTCAACTTCATCTTGATCGCACGCGCGTGCGCGTAATTTTTCGCGCCGGCCGCCATCACGTCGGGGCTCTCCGCACCGAGCGTGAAAGTGGTGACGAGCGGTTTCGGCTGCGGCAATCCCGCCAACTGCCACGCTGATTTGCCGGTGCGATGCGCGTCGAGATCCCATAACGCGCAATCGAGCGCGTTGCGCGCGCCGCCGGGCGGCAGCAGGCGTTGCAGCGATTCGCGGTCGATGCCCGCTTCGATCGCGGCACGATGGGCTTCGATGGCAGCGACCATCTCCGGCATGTTGTCGTTGAGGTAATACACGCCGGATGCCTCGCCGCGGCCGCGATGCGTGCCGTCGTCGAGCGTGACGACGACGGCATCCTGCGCTTCGAACACGTAACCGGAAATGCGGAACGGAACGCGCAGCCGCAGTTTCTCGGTGGCGACATCAAGCTTGAGCGTCATCAGTAATTCACTCCCCAACTGATGAGATGGAACACGAAAGCGATCCACAACATGATGAACGCGGAGAATACGAGTGCGATGCTCCACAGCTTGGCCGGCCAGCGGCGCTCGCCGCTCCACACCGCCTTCAGATTCCACACGATCAACAGGAAGCCGCCGATGAACGCGATGAATCCGAATACCTGATCGAAACGCAATACGGGATCGAAGGCGTTCGTCGTCTTGTTGAGATCCGAGAACATCGCGACGACCGACCACGTCCACGCAAGTAGTGCGAGCACGATCAGCAAAGCGCCGAATTTGCCGGCGCGATACGCGCGCATCGCCGGATACGGCAGTTCGAGAGGCTGGCCGAAGCGGCGGCGCACGATCGCCGTTACCGGCCAGAAGACAACCGTGAACAGAAGAACGGCGAGGCTCACATACAGTGCGGGCATCAACCACGCGCCGTTCTCGCTCGCGGGCGCGCGATCGTATACGGTGAATGGTGCAACCAATCCAAAACTCCAGCGCACAACCTTGTCTTCGACGACTTTCGCGGCGACCTGTTCGTGTCCGTTCGCATCCTGCCAAACGAAGGGTGAAGTTTCGACCCACTTGATCGGTACGCCGTTCAAACCTTTCAATTCCGGGATGACGAGTTCGCCCTTCGGCCCGACGCCGACTTTGCTTTGCCCGATCATGCCGATCAGCGAGAAGAAGTTCGATTGCGAACCGCGTGAGCCCACCCAGTTGCCGGCCATCGCCTGCGCGTGCTTGGCAGAGTCTGCCGCATCGACGCGCGTCGTCGTTGTTGTTGCCGCCGGAAAATAGCGGTCGGCAAAATCCGCGAACAATGCAAGGCGCAACGGATGCGCCGCGCCGGCTTTGCCGGCGCTGTTGAACGACACGTAGAAACCGGTGTTCTCCTTGAGGAGCAAATGCAGCGAGGTATGGAACGCCTGCGAGTCGCCGAGATGCGCGATTACTTCGCGGCCGTTGATATTGGTCTCGAAGAAACCGAGCTCCATGCGGTTCAGCGGCGGCAGCAGCGTGAGCGGATGGTCGTGCATCTGTTTCACCGTTTCCTCTTTGAGGATGCGGTTGCCGTGGTATTCGCCGTTCTGCAGGTGCGCGATCATGAAGTGCGCCATGTCCTCGCCCGGCGACGACAGCGCACCCGCGGGTGCGGGACCGACGATCTCGAACTTCTTCGCTTCGCCGGATGCCTGGATGTAACCCTTCGACATCAGCAGTTCGAGTTCCTTCGGCAGCGGCTGGCGAAAGGTTGAGTGCTTCATGTCGAGCGGCGCGAAGATGTGCTTGTCGATGTAGTCGAAGAACGATTCGCCGGAAACGCGCTCCACGATATAACCGGCGACGGAGGTCGCGTAATTGGAATACGCGGGCGTGGTGCCGGCGTCGAACACGCGCGTCGGCGTCCAGCGTTTCACCAGATCTTCGAAACTCGGGCCGTTCGGGTCTTCGGTGATGATGTACTTGATCTGTTCCTCGAATCCGGACGTGTGCTGCATGATGTTGCGCAGCGTGATCGGCTTGCCGTCGCGCGGCGGAATCTGGAAGTCGAGGTATTTGTTGACGTCGGCGTCTAGATCGAGCTTGCCCTGCTCGACGAGCTGCATCACCGCGGTCCATGTGAACAGCTTGGACACCGAACCGGGACGGAACAGCGTGAGCTTCGGATCGACCGGCTTTTTATTTTCGACGTCGGAGTAGCCGTAACCGCGCTCGGTGAGAATCTGGCCATCCTTGACGACGGCGACGACGGCGCCGGCGATGTCGCCGGTGGCCAGCGCGTACGGCATGTAGCCGTCGAGCCATGCATCGACGTCTTCTTTCGTGAGTTGCCGCGCCGTGCTCGGCTCGACCGGTGTGATTGGCGCCGCTTTCACGTCTTGTTGCGGCGGCGATGCCGGCGTGGCCGGCGCGGGGCCTTGTGCGCTTGCGAGTGCCGACGCGATCGTCAGCAACGTGGCGGCGAATAATTTAGTGGGGGACATGAATTTCTCCTAGGGCTTACGCGTTGCGCTTCTCTTTGCGGTCATTCCGTCGACTTCTCTTCGCTGTCATTCCGGCTTTCGCCAGAATGACAAGCTCTTTTTTCAGCTCGGCTGTTTCATAAAATTCACTCAATTCGACAAACACGCATCGACAAGTCTCTCGAATTCCACCCCGCCGCGCATCGGATCCGCAGCAGGCAATCCGAGTCGTCGGCTTTCGCGTGCAATCAATTCGCGCGCGGCAGATTCTTCCAACTTATCCGTATTCAGACTGACGCCCGCGCAGCGAATCTCCGGATTCGTGCGGCGCCCGAGGCGCAGCGTCATGTCGATCGTCTCTTCGATGCTCGGCAGCACGAAATCCTCGTTGCCGAGCATGCGTGCGCGCGCGGGCGCGTGACAGACGACGAACACATCCGGCTGGCTGCCGTGCAGAAGACCGAGCGACACGCTCGCATAGGCGGGATGAAACAGCGAACCTTGTCCTTCGATGACATCCCAGTGCTGCGGCGATGCATCCGGACTGAGCATTTCGGCCGCACCGGCTTCGAAATCGGCAATGACGGCATCCATCGGGATGCCGCTGCCGGCGATGAGGATTCCGGTTTGCCCCGTCGCGCGGAAATCGACATCGACGCCGCGTGCGGCGAACGCGCGCGTCAACGCGAGCGCAGTATACTTTTTGCCGAGTGCGCAATCGGTACCGACCGTGAGCAGGCGTTTGCCCGTGCGCTTGCGGCCGGTCGCAATCGGAATATTGGGCGGCGGCGTACGGATGTCGATCAGACGCCGGCCCAGTCGCGCCGCCGCCGCTTTCAACTGCGGCGTGTCGCTCAATCGCGTGTGCATGCCGCTGACGATGTCGAGTCCGGATTCCAGCGCCTCGATGAGCGACGGAATCCAGCTGTCGTAAATGATGCCGCCGCTGTTCGCGACGCCGATGACCATTCCGCGCGCGCCGCGTGCACGCGCCTCTTTCGGGCGCAACCGCGGCAGGCCGGTCGTGACCGTCGCGCCGCACGACCATTCGCCCACGCAACGATCGCCGGCCCAGTCGCGCAAGCCGAACGCGGTCTTCGCGTATCCGGGCTCGGTGGTGTCGCCGAGAAACAAGAGATACGGCTGCGGCAGCGACTCGGCTGCCGATTCGCGCAGGATCGAACTCATGTTCTTCAGAACTTCACGTCGAATCCGACGCCCACCGTGCGCGGCTGCAGCGGCACGCCTTTCACTCCATCGATTTCGCCCGTGCCCGCGTTCGTCAGTGCGCTCAGATTGGTATAGACGCGCTTGTCGGTGAGGTTCTTGATGAAGATGCGGAACGTCCAATGATCGTCCGATACATCGCCGTTCAGATCGATGGCCGTGTAGCTGTCCTGCGGCAACGCTGTCGGACTGTGCGCGAGCGCGCTCGTCGAATCGCCGACGTAACGGATGCCGCCGCCGACGCGGCCTTCCCACCCTCCGCGCAGCGGGAACGAGTAATCGGCGGTGGCCGATGCCGCCCATTTCGGAATCGACGGCAGACGATCGCCGTCGAGACCGCCGATACTCGGCACGTCCTCGGTCAACACGGCGTCGGTATAAGCGCCGTTGAAGCCGAGACGAAATCCGGGAACCGGCATATACATCGAAGAAAATTCCACACCACGGCTGCGCGCCGTGCCGCCGTTGGCGAGATAGGCGACGACGCCGTTGTTGGCCGACACCTGGATCTTGTCCCATTCGATGTCGAACACGGATACGTCGAGCGACAGGCGATGCTCGTCGAGCAACGTCTTCAAGCCGACTTCGTAGTTCGTCAGCGTCGACGCCTCGACCGACGTCGGCACTCCCGGCAATGCGAGATTCGGTCCGCCCGGCTGATAGCCGCTGGCGACGCGCGCGTACAGCATCGAATCGCTGTTGATGTGCACGCGCGGACTCAGCGAATACGTGAACACATCCTCGGACGAATTGCCGGACGTGTTGCCGAGCCCTTCGAGCGCGCCGCTCGTGATTTCGGAGAACGTCTGTTTGTTGTGCGCCCAGCGCGCGCCGGCGGTGATATCGAACATCGGCGTGAATTTATAGGTGAAATCGCCGAAACCGGCGTATTCCTTGTACGTCGACGGCAAGCCGACGACGGCAAGCGGATCGAGTCCCGCGATCGGCACGTAGTCGAGCGTCAACGCGCTCGCCGCCTGATTCTGTTTGCTGTCTTCATTGGTGTAGAACGCGCCGAGCAGCCATTCGATATGGTCGTCGGGTTTCGACACGAGACGGAATTCCTGCGTCGTCTTGTAGAGTTGCAAGTCGTACGTGACGGCGGAAATTCCCGGTGCCGGCAAACCGAACAGAGGGAATGCGACGCCATAAACCAATGTCGCGTCGAGCTGCGAGTGTGCCGTCGCATCTTCGTAATTTGTCGAGGAAACGAAATCGGCCCATCCCAGATTCCAATTCACGGTAGCGTTGTAGTAATCGATGTCTTTGCGATACGGCTCGGGCACGTAATTGTCGTCTTTGAGATCGCCGTAAACCGGTTTCAGCGAAACCGGATCGAGCGCCGTAGCCGATGCGCTGCTGGAGTCGACCCTCGACTGGATCGCGGAAAACCTGACCGAAAAATCGTCGTTGGCTTTCCAAAACAGCGTTGCATGCGCGGCTTGTTGCCAGAAATCGTCCTCGTCTTTTTCGCCGGTGCGCACGTTATCGGTGTAGCCGGGAGAATTCTGACGCGCGATGCTCGCGCTGATGGCGAGCTGTCCGGGGACGATTGGCGCACTGAACCCGAGACGTTCGCCGTAGCCGAGATCGCTGCCATTGGATTCGCTGAAAACATCCGCGCCCGCCCGCCATGATGGGGTGTCGAGATCGGGCGGCTTGCTCACGTAACGCAACACGCCGCCGAGCGCGCTGGCGCCGTACAGCGTGCCTTGCGGTCCGCGCAGAACTTCCACGCTCTGGAAATCGTACGGCAGCAGATCGAGCACATCGGTCGAGCCCGCGCCGTAGTTGCTGCTCGTGCCGAGCGGCGTTTCGTCGATGTAGGTGGCGACCGTCGAACCGGCACTCAGCGGCGAAATACCGCGAATGCCGAGCATGGCCTGTCCCGGCGAGCCGCCATTGATGACCGTGAAACCCGGAATGTACGGCGCGATATCGCTGAGCTGCGTCGCGTGCAGGTTTTCGAGTTGCGCTTCGTCGACGACGCCGATCGAGATCGGCACGTTTTGAATGTCCTCGCTGCGTTTTTCCGCCGTGACGATGATCGTCTCGAGCGTGGACGACTGACTATCGGGCGTCGCGGGCGCCTGTTGCGCCTGCGCGCATGTACTGGCGACGAGCGCGAGCAGGATGGCATGTACCAATCGCGTGCGATGGATCGTGCTCATGATTTTTTCTCCTCGGGGTCCGTGTCTTTGACGAGCGGTGGGCGGCCTGCGGGGAAGCGAAAAGACGCCGCGGCGGCACCGAGCACTCGCAGAACACGGCGCCGCCCCGGACGAAAATCCCTCCCCGACATCGGTTTGTCCCTTCTCGCACACTGTCTCGCTCAGGTCAGTATGATCCTGATTAGAGAATTGTCAATTGAGTTTTCTATTCAGGACGATCGGGTTTCCCTTGCTGCAATGGCGCGGCACCCCACAGGACAGTTAAAGTAAGCATGGACATGAAAGCGCGTCATCCCACACTCGGCAGCCTGCTGCGCGCATTGCGCGCGCGCAACGGCTGGACGCTGAAAGAAATGAGCGAGCGCATCGACATTCCCGTGTCG
>DATBAU010000021.1:0-8016 GCA_036271355.1 Rudaea sp.
TGCGCGCATTCGCGAACGCGCGATCGCATTCAGCGTCGTCGTCATCGATGTCGATCACATCGACCGGCTGAATATTTTTCACGCGACGATGCTCGGGATGACGCGCGCCGTCGAGCAGTTGAATCCGCAGCCGGAACTCGCCTTGATCGACGGCAATCATGCGCCGAAGACAATCAGCGTCGAGAAACGCGCGATTGTCGATGGCGATGCGCTGGAATATTGCATCAGCGCGGCGTCGATTCTGGCGAAGGTGGCGCGTGATGCGATCATGCGGGATCTCGATGCTGTTTATCCCGGGTATGGGTTTGCGTCGCATAAGGGGTATTCGACGCCGGAGCATTTTGCGGCGTTGACGAGGTTGGGGCCGTGTGCGGTGCATCGGAGGAGTTTTGCGCCGGTGCAGGCGTGCTTTGTCGGGGATTTGTTTGCGGGTGATTTGGCTTTGGCTTGATTGTTTTTTGAGTGCCAGAGCTTCCGCTCGGGACGAGCGGGTAACTTTTTGCTTAACGGCAAAAAGTCACCAAAAAACGTTTTCTTTTCTCGCCTAGGTCCCTGTTCGCGATCGGACATCCCTGATCCGTGCGCGAACCGCGCGCTTCCTGCGCGCGATCACCGTCGTCGCAGACTGAGCGTGACCGGTATAAAGCTTCTTGAAACTCTGGACGGCACGAAGCCAAGGGCGGTGAGGTTTAAGAGCAGATCTTTTTCTCTCTCTTGCTTTTGCAGGCCCTCCGCGAGAGCACGGCGTGCAGTGATGTTTTACAAGAAGCTTGATACCGGTCACATTCAAGCTTGAGGCAACGGTGATCGCGCGCAGGGATGCGCGCGGTCCGCAGCCAGCAGCACGGACGTGCTGTCTGCGGACAACAGACTCCGAGAACAATAAAGAAACGTTTTTTGGTGACTTTTTGCCGTTAAGCAAAAAGTTACCCGCTCGTCCCGAGCGGAAGCTCTAGCTCAAACTGATAAACTCCCAAAAAATGTCAGTCAGCTTCGTCCACCTCCACATCCACAGCGACTATTCCTTAGTCGACTCCGTCATCCGCCTCCCGGACAAACCGGAATACGGCGACCCGGCCAAGGCTCCGCGCCCAAACCTCATCAGCCGCGCCGTCGAGCTGAAAACTCCGGCCCTAGCACTCACCGATCAAAACAATCTCTTCGCGCTGGTAAAGTTCTACCGCGCCGCGGAAGCGAACGGCATCAAGCCCATCGCCGGCGCGGATTTATGGATCGCAAATTCCGCCGAGCCGACTAAACCGACACGGCTAACACTGCTCTGTCAAAACCGAACCGGCTACCTGAATCTCGCGCGATTGATCTCGCGGTCCTTCATCGAAGGACGCCACGGCGATTTCGCGATCGTCGATCCAACCTGGTTCGCAGGAAACAGCGACGGCTTGATCGCACTCGCCGGCCGCGCAAGCGATGTCGGCCACCTCGTCCTCGCCGACAAGCACGACGCGGCGCTCGCGCGCACACGCGAATGGCTGCGGCATTTCGACGATCGTTGGTATTTCGAAATCACACGCGTCGGTCACGCCGACGAAACGCATTTCCTCGAAAACATCTTGCAGGTCGCCGCGGCGAGCGGAACGCCCGTCGTCGCGACGAACGACGTGCGCTTTCTCACGCGCGACGATTTTGAGGCGCACGAAGCGCGCGTGTGCATCCACAGCGGACGATCGCTGAGCGATCCGAAACGTCCTCGCGATTACACACCCGAGCAATACCTGAAATCGGCCGAGGAAATGGCCGAGCTTTTCGCCGACTTGCCCGAAGCGCTGCGCAATAGTGTCGAGATCGCTAAACGCTGCAATCTCGAACTCACGTTCGGCAAATATTTTCTGCCGGTGTTTCCCGTGCCACCACAGGAAACGGTCGAAACATTTATTCGCGCATCGGCGCACACGGGTCTCGCAGCACGGCTCGCGAAACATGCGCCGGCGCAAAATTTCACCGTCGCCGATTACGAACAGCGCCTCGACACCGAACTCGACGTCATCATCACGATGGGCTTTCCCGGCTACTTCCTGATCGTGGCGGACTTCATCAACTGGGCGAAGTCGCACGACATTCCGGTCGGCCCGGGCCGCGGTTCGGGTGCGGGTTCGCTGGTCGCGTACAGCCTCGGCATCACCGATCTCGATCCGCTCGCCTATGGCCTCCTGTTCGAGCGATTCCTCAATCCCGAACGCGTGTCGATGCCGGACTTCGACGTCGACTTCTGCATGGACCGCCGCGATGAAGTGATCGATTACGTCGCACGCAAATACGGCCGCGACAAAGTCAGCCAGATCATCACGTACGGCACGATGGCGGCGAAGGCCGTCGTGCGCGACACCGGCCGCGTGCTCGGCATGAGTTACGGGCACGTCGACAAAATCGCGAAACTCATTCCGCTGCGCCCGGCCGATCCGTTGACGCTCGAAGACGCGCTCGGCATCAGCGAACGTTCGCGCAAGGAATCCGATCGCATCGTCGCCGACTTCAAGGCGATGTACGAATCCGACGACGACGTGCGCGATCTGGTCGATCTCGCGCTCAAGCTCGAAGACCTGATCCGCAACGCCGGCAAGCACGCGGGCGGTGTCGTCATCGCGCCGAGCGCACTGACGGATTTCGCACCGCTCTATTCGGAAGGCGGAAGTGATGGCGTGGTTACGCAGTTTGACAAAGACGATGTCGAATCCGTCGGTCTGGTGAAGTTCGACTTCCTCGGTTTGCGCACGCTCACGATCATCGACTGGACGGTGAAAGCAATCAACGCGCGCCGTGCGAAAACGGGCGAAGCGCCGCTCGACATCGCGCAACTTCCGCTCGACGACCCGACGGTCTATACGCTGTTCAAGCGCGCGCAAACCGTCGCCGTGTTCCAGTTCGAATCGCGCGGCATGCAGGCGATGCTGAAAGACGCGAAGCCCGATCGCTTCGAAGACATCATCGCGCTCGGTGCGCTGTTCCGCCCCGGACCGATGGACCTGATTCCGAGTTACTGCAAACGCAAGCACGGCGAAGAACCGATCGATTATCCCGATCCGCGCGTCGAGTCCATCCTTGCCGAAACCTACGGCATCATGGTGTATCAGGAACAAGTGATGCAGATGGCGCAGATCGTCGGCGGTTATTCGCTCGGCGGCGCGGACCTCTTGCGTCGCGCGATGGGCAAGAAAAATCCGGCGGAGATGTCGAAACAGCGCGTCGTGTTTCGCGAAGGCGCGGCGCAGAACGGTGTCGACGAGCGCAAAGCCGACGCCGTGTTCGACACGATGGAAAAATTCGCCGGCTACGGCTTCAACAAATCGCACGCGGCGGCGTACGCGCTCGTTTCGTATCAGACCGCATGGCTGAAGACGCACTATCCCGCCGAGTTCATGGCGGCGGTGTTGTCGTCGGACATGGACAACACCGACAAAGTGGTGAATTTCCTCGCCGAAGCGAAAGCGATCGGCGTCACCGTGATGCCGCCCGACGTCAACGGTTCGGGCTACATGTTCGAAGCGCTCGACGCGCGCGAAGGCAAAAAGCAATCGACGATCGTGCGGTACGGACTCGGCGCGGTGAAAGGTGTCGGTCAGGGCGCGGTAGAAAACATCGTCGAGGCGCGCAAGCGCGGCGTGTTCACCGAACTTGCCGACTTCTGCCGCCGCATCGACATGCAGAAGGCCAACAAACGCGCGCTCGAAGCGCTGATCCTGAGCGGCGCGATGGATTCGCTCGCCGCGAATCGCGCCAGCGTGATGGCGCAATTGCCCGAATGCACGCGCGCGGCCGAACAGCACGCGCGCGACGCGCTCGCGGGTCAGCACGACATGTTCGGCGCCGCGAGTTCCGCGCCCGCGCCGACGCACAAGCTCGTCACCGTCGAGGACTGGTCGCCGGAACAGAAACTCGCGGGTGAGCGCGAAACGCTCGGTCATTATCTTTCGGGCCACCCGACCGATACATGGCGCGCCGTGATGACGCAGCTCGCGACGTGTTCGATCGGCGAGATCGCGCAAAAATTCCAGCCGCCGAAACCGCGCAAATCCGACGATGGGGAAAACCGTTTCCGTCGACCGATGGAAACGCCGTGGATCGCGGCGGGCCAACTCGTCGACCTGCGCAAACGCGGCGACACGATGGCATTCGCGCAACTCGAAGACTGGGGCGGCCGCATCGAACTTTCGTTTTTCCGGGACACGTTTCTCGAATTCGGCGCGATGCTCACGCGCGACGCGTTCCTCGTCGCGGAAGGCGGACTCGCTTACGACGAATTCGCCGGAGGCCTGCGCATCCGTGTGAAACGTTTGATGACGCTCAACGAAGCCATCGAACGCCATGCGCGCGCGTTTCATCTCACGCTCAACGGCGTCGATGCGAATTTCTCCGCGTCGCTGCAGAAAGTGCTAGCCGGTTATCGCGGCGGGCGCACGCCATTGCGTTTGAGCTATGGCAATTCCATCGCGACGGCCGACATCGATCTCGGCAACGAATGGCGCGTGCGCGCGACGAGCGATCTCAAACGCGAACTGGAAAAACTTCCTGGTGTGAAGTCCGCCGAATTGATTCTCAACAAACCGTCGCTCAACGCAGAGAGCGACCGCGCGGCATGATCGCCAAGTGACGCGATCAGCCAGAATTTAGTCGACGATTTCCCGAATACTCAGATGCCGCAACGGCGCGAGATATTCGTCGCGAGTCAGCAATCCGACGCAGGGCATCGCTCCTTGAGCGAGCGATTCGCCAGCGGCGATTTTCGCGACGAGCGCGACCGCCGCGCCGCAGGGAATATTCGGTCCGTCGTTGTGATCCGCGATCAGATACCACGTGCGACGCAATGGCGATCCGTCGACTCCCACGCCCGACATTTCGACGAACATGGCGCCTTTGTCGCTCGTGACGGGTTCAATCCTTTCGCTGATCCGATGCAACGGCGCGGCGAACGGAACCATGCTGCGAAAAATCCGCGCGCGCGTCAGTCCGGACAACGCCCAAACCACGAAGTGCCCGACCGTGCTCGCGAAGCCTGCGTGGAACGTCGCCGTTTTTACGGATGGATAGCGCGCGGGAATGATCGACAGATCCGGCACGTTGCAGCTGCCCAACCAGCGCGTGCCGACCGGCGATGGAAAACGCCGGCGTTGCAGATCGAGCCAGCCGTAGGTCGTTTCGTCACGGCCATCGACGCGTCGTGAAAATGGTTTTCCGCAATAACTGAAAATGCCGCGCATCGTCGCGAGGCCCGGGCTTTTTCCACCCGACGCGATACCGATGCGCACACGTTCCAGCGATCGGAACTGTGGAAGAAATTCGTCGATGACCGCCGTCGACAACGCCGGCACCGAACTCGCACCGCTGACGACCGTCACGCGCGCCGCACGCGCTTCCACGTCGAGCGACGCAATGCCGAGCACGTAGTCGCGGCTGTCGGCGAGGTCGACGTAATTGCAGCCAGCCGCGATGGCAGCGCGCGGTACGTCGTAATCCTGATTCTGGAAAGGGCCGGCCGTGTTCACCAGCGTCGCGATCGAAAGGCGGCGCAGTTCGTCCGCGAAATTCGTGGCGTGCGCATCGATGCGGATCGCGTTGTTCGGCGGCAGATTCAACTGTGTCGCCAGCTGCGTCGCTTTCGCCAGATCGCGTCCGCCGACGAGAAGATCGACGTCGGCCAGGCGCGTCAGCATCGTGCAGATGCGCGATCCAAAAAAACCGTAAGCGCCGAGAACCAGAACGCGATGCGACATCGGCGCATTGCAACACGCAGCGCGAACGCTGGCTAGGTGGCGAAATCGAGGAAATTCCTCGAAAAATCGCGCCTCGGCTATAATCTACAGTCTTGTCCCGCGGCGTGTCGCCCGGATAGCGAATGAATCCGAATTTTCTTGATTTCGAACAACCGATCGCCGAACTGGACGGCAAGATCCAGGAATTGCGCCATGCGAGTCATGGTCAGGCGTTCAACATCGACGACGAAGTCGCGCGCCTGCGCGACAAGCTCAAACACAAGACCGCCGAGATTTTCCGCAACCTGACGCCGTGGCAGATCGCGCAGCTTGCGCGGCATCCGGCGCGGCCGTACACGCTCGATTATCTGCAGGTGATGTGCGAGGAATTCCACGAGTTGGCGGGCGACCGTTTTTATGCGGACGATCCGGCCATCGTGGGCGGACTCGCGCGCATCGACGGGCGTTCCGTTGTCGTCATCGGGCATCAGAAAGGTCGCGACACCAAATCGAAAATCAAACGCAATTTCGGAATGCCGCGTCCGGAAGGCTATCGCAAGGCATTGCGGTTGATGGAAATGGCCGAGCGTTTCAAGCTGCCGATCCTCACGTTCATCGATACGCCCGGCGCGTATCCGGGCGTCGGCGCGGAAGAACGCGGGCAAAGCGAAGCGATCGCGCGCAACTTGCGCGAAATGTCCCAACTCAAAGTGCCGATCATCTGCACAGTGATCGGTGAAGGCGGATCGGGCGGCGCCCTCGCGATCGGCGTCGGCGATCGCACGATCATGCTGCAATATTCGACGTATTCCGTGATCACGCCGGAAGGCTGCGCGTCGATCCTGTGGAAAAGCACGGAAAAAGCGCGCGATGCGGCCGACGCGTTGGGCATCACCGCCGACCGTTTGCTCGGCCTCGGGCTCATCGACAAGATCGTGCGCGAACCGCTCGGCGGCGCGCATCGCGATCCGCATTCGATTGCCGTGCGCTTGAAAGCGGTCATGCTCAACCAGCTCGACGAACTGTTGCCGCTGGACGCCGCGACGCTCGTCGACGAACGCTACAAACGTTTGCGCCGCTACGGTTCGGTACATAGCTGAAACCGGCGCCGCGACGACCGCCCGCATGTCGCGACATTCCTTGCTCGATCACATCCGCCGACAGATGCCCGCGAACGGAGCGATTGCCGTGGCGTGCAGCGGCGGCATGGATTCGATCGTGCTCGCGCACGCGCTCGCGCACCTCGCGCGCGAGGACGAACGCGCACTGCGGCTGATTCACGTCGATCACGGACTTCACGCCGACAGCGCGCAATGGAGTGCTCACTGCGTGGCGTTCGCGACGTCGCTGAACGTGCCAATCGTGATCGAACAGGCGACCGTCGTGCCGCGCGACGAAGGACTCGAAGCCGCCGCGCGCAATGCGCGTTACGAAAAATTCCGCCAGACGATGCTCGATGGCGAAGTGATCGCGCTCGCGCATCACGCCGACGATCAGGCCGAAACGATTTTGCTCAAACTGTTGCGCGGCGCGGGTCCGGAAGGTCTCGGCGGCATGCGCGCGATGCGAAAATTCGGCGGAGGATTCCTGTGGCGTCCGCTGCTCGATCTTCCGCGCAGCGTGCTCGTGAACTACGCGCGCGAACAGAATCTCGCGTGGATCGACGATCCGAGCAACGCCGATACGAGATTGCGCCGCAATTTCCTGCGTCACGAAATCCTGCCGCGTCTGGCCGAGCGGTGGCCGGATACGTCGGTCGCGCTCGCGCACAGCGCAGCGTGGACGCGCGCGGCGGCCGATCACATCGATGCAGACGCGCGCGCCGCACTCTCGCGTCTGCACGGTGAAGCGTCGCAACTCGACTGGCGCGGCTGGCTGAAACTTTCCGATGCGCTGCGTGACGCCGTGTTGCGCCTGTGGCTGCGCAAACTCGGTCTGCCGCCGCCGGCTTTTTTTCACGTCGCCGAAATCGAACGTCAGTTGCGCGATGCAGCGCCGGACCGCTCGCCGTGCGTGCGCTGGGCCGGCTGCGAAATCCGCCGCTATCGCGATTTCATCTATGCCATGCTGCCGCTCGCCGCCGACAGCGATTGGGAAATGGCGTGGGATGGGCGGGAACTGCGTCTGCCCGACGGCACGGCGATTTCCTTGCGTGACGACGCGACGTTCACTGCGCCGCTGCGCGTACGAAATCGGCGCGGCGGTGAACGCATCAAGCCAGTCGGCCATGCGCACCGTCGCGACGTGCGGCTCTTGTTGCAGGAATCCGGCGTGCCGCCGTGGACACGCATCCACTTGCCGCTGATTTTCG
>DATBAU010000022.1:0-3563 GCA_036271355.1 Rudaea sp.
GCGAGGAAATGATTACTTCAGCGCGTACGAAAGAAATATTCCAAGCCAGATCGCCAGACCGACCCAGTTGTTGTTGCGGAACGCGGCGAAACACGCATCGCGGTCGCGCGTGCGGATCGTCCAGATTTGATAAGCGAATAACGCAGCGGCGACGCCACAACCGCCGAAGTATGGCCAATGCAGATGTCCGCGCTGCGCGACGAGCAGCATCGTGCCGAGGAAGGTCACGATCAATACGCCGATGATCGGCACGTCGGCATCGCCGAATAAAATCGCAGTCGATTTCGCGCCAGCGCGCAGGTCGTCGTCGCGATCGACCATCGCGTATTCGGTGTCGTAGACGGTCGAAAAAATCACGTTGGCGAGGAACAACAAACCGCACAACGGCAATGCCGCGACGAACTGTTTCATGTCGCCGCCCTTGACCGCCGCGAACGCCAACGGGATCGACCATCCGAATGCGCAGCCGAGATACACCTGCGGCAAATAGGTATAGCGTTTCATGAACGGGTACGTGATCGCGAGAAATGCGCCGACGAGCGACAGTTCGACGGTCAGGCGATTTGTCAGCAGCACGAGCAAAAACGCGAGCACGATGAGCGTGACGAATACGGCGATCGCTTCGCGTGTCGACACCGAGCCTGCGGCCAGCGGACGGCCGCGCGTGCGTTTCACTTCGGGATCGAGTTTGCGATCGGCGAAATCGTTGATCACGCAGCCGGCGGAGCGCATTAGCCACACGCCGACGGTGAAGATGATCAGCGTGCCGACGGGCGGAAAATCCTGCGCGGCCAGCCACAACGCCCACCATGTCGGCCACAGCAAAAGCAGCGCGCCGACAGGTCGATCCATTCTCGCCAGCCGCGCGTATTCGGCGAAGCGATCGCGCACGTGACGCCAGTCGAGACCGCTTTTCGGCGCTATCGCGGGCGGTTTGGTTTTCGGCGGCGGACGTTTCGGCGCAGCGATTTTCGGCGCAGGAATTTTTAGTGCGGCGATTTTCGGTACGGCGATTTTCGGCGCCGTCACGCGCACCGGCGGCGCGGGTTTGCGCGTGGAGGGCTTGTCGACCATGTGCCTAGTTTAGCCTGCTCGCCGCTGTCATCGCGGAGGCGTATGCTTCGCGCGCCGTCCGTCGGGGAGTTGAGTCGATGCGCACACCGGTGCCGTCTCGTTTTCTGTTGTTCTGGGTTTGCGTGCTCGGTCTGGCGCTGTCACTCGCGCTCTTGTGGGACGGCATTGCATGGCGCTGGTTCGCGGCGATTTTCGCGGCGCTAGTGGTTCTCGGATTGTTTGACATGGCAGCGCGGCGGCATACGTTGCGGCGCAATTTTCCAATCACGGCGCACGTGCGCACGTTCTTCGAATTCTTCCGGCCGATGTTGCGGCAATACGTCGTCGAATCGGATACCGAGGAAGTTCCGTTCTCGCACATGCAGCGCGCGATCGTGTATCAGCGCTCGAAGAACGTCGAGGACAAGCGGCCGTTCGGCACCGAACTCGATCTTTATGCCGACAACTACGAATGGATCAACCATTCGATGGCGCCGGCGAAAATCGACACGCACGATTTCCGCGTGACGATCGGCGGTCCGCAGTGCGCGCAGCCGTATTCGGCGAGCGTGTTCAACATTTCGGCGATGAGTTTCGGTTCGTTGTCGGCGAACGCGATTCGTTCGTTGAACGCGGGCGCGAAGCTCGGCAATTTCTATCACGACACCGGCGAAGGCTCGTTGTCGCGCTATCACCGCGAAATGGGCGGCGACATCTGCTGGGAACTCGGATCGGGTTATTTCGGTTGTCGCAACACGGACGGCACGTTTTCCGAGGAGCGCTTCGTCGAGAACGCGCTGCGGCCGCAAGTGAAGATGATCGAGATCAAGCTGTCGCAGGGCGCCAAGCCCGGCCACGGCGGCGTGTTGCCTGGCGCGAAAGTGACGCCGGAAATCGCCGAAGCGCGTGGCGTTCCGGAAGGCGTCGATTGCATTTCGCCGGCGCGACATTCGGCGTTTTCAACGCCGATCGGGTTGCTACAGTTCGTGCAGCATTTACGCGAGAAATCCGGCGGCAAGCCAACTGGGTTCAAGCTCGCGCTCGGTCATCCGTGGGAATGGTTCGGCATCGCGAAGGCGATGAGCGAGAGCGGAATCCTGCCGGATTTCATCGTCGTCGACGGCGGCGAAGGCGGCACCGGCGCGGCGCCGCTGGAGTTCACCGATCACGTCGGCGCGCCGCTGCGCGAGGCGTTGCTGCTCGTCCATAACACGCTGGTGGGATTGAACCTGCGTGACAAGATTCGCCTCGGCGCGAGCGGGAAAATCATCACGGCGTTCGATGTCGCGCGCACGTTCGCGCTCGGTGCGGACTGGTGCAACGCGGCGCGCGGTTTCATGTTCGCGCTAGGCTGCATCCAGTCGCAGAACTGCCACACCGATTTGTGTCCGACGGGCGTGGCGACGCAGGATCCGTCGCGCTGGAAGAAGCTCAATGTTCCAGATAAATCCGAGCGCGTGCAGATGTTCCACGAGAACACGCTGAAGGCGCTGAAGGAATTGCTGGCCGCGTCGGGTTTGACGCATCCGAACCAGATCGGTCCGGAACACATCATTCGGCGCGTGTCGTCGACCGAGGTGCGTTCGCTGTCGGCGCTGTATCACTTCGTCAAACCGGGCGAGCTGATCGGCGGTACGCCGGATCATGTCGTCTTCAAGATTTTCTGGGATGTGTCGCGGACCGACAGCTTCGCGCCGCCGAAGACGGTGCTCGAACAGCATCACACCAAGGTGCGCTGAAATTCAGGACAAAAAAAACCCCACGCAGCTCGCATCCGCATGGGGGCTTAGGGATGACGAGTCCCTGGAGACGTGAATTCAGGCGGACAGGCGGCTCAGCGCTTCGTTGACGCGAGCCAGACGCTGTTCGAGCGGGCTAACCACGCGCCCGTCGTTCGCAGATTCTTGGGACCGGACGTTTTCGATGGCCATTTCGAGACGGCCCATTTCGATCATCAGGTCATGGCGGAGGAAGAGCGGATTCAGACTGAGCGTATCGACGACTGCGAGCATGGCACTAACCCCTGTGTTAGTTGGCCGGAGCACTGTCTCCGGCGACGCGAGAGATAATGCGAGAGGTGTGCCAACTGGAAGGGCGGCCTGCAGCCATGCGCGTTTCCGCTGATTTGCGTGATTCGGTGACGCGCCGGGACTAAAGGTGACGCACCACTCGTCAGTGGTGCCGCACCTGCCGATTCGCATGACGCGATTCACACTTCACTAACCCGCCGATGCGTTATCATCCCGCGCGCTTGGTCACGCTGTCCGAGTCCTGCAGGCGTGGCATGAATTCCGGTCACTGGCGCCCGGCATACGGTCCTCTTGGATTCCCCCTGTTCCTAAGACCGCCGGGCGCCAGCCTCATTCCCTGTAAATCCTGCGAAGCACGCTTTGTATAATGCGTGCCCGTTAGGTGCGCCTGATGACTGCTTCGTCCTCAACATTTGATGTGATCGTCGTCGGCGGCGGCCATGCCGGCACCGAAGCGGCGTTGGCGTCCGCGCGTCTCGG
>DATBAU010000023.1:0-8586 GCA_036271355.1 Rudaea sp.
ACGATCAGCAGATAGCCCATGAACTTGTTGTTCGCGATCACCTGGAAGAACAGCGCGAGCGCAGCGAGGAGCACGAACGCCAGTGTGTTGAGCGCGATGTCGGACAGATACAGCATCGGCTCGATATGCGTGAATCCGCGAATGAGCTGATAGCCAATGCATTCGAGCGCGCCGAACACGAGAAAGATCACGACAACCACGATCAGCGCGAAGAGCTTCGACAGCAACGGAATCCAGTCCGGCAGCGGGAACGCATCGGTCACTTCGCTGATCTTCGCGCTGCGTTCGCGCCACACCAGTTCGCCGGCGTAGAACGCGACGATGATCAACAGCAGCCAGTTGTAACTGCCGTCCATCTGCTCGGTCATCACGTGTGTGACCGGATAAATCTTCGTGCCGAAAATCTCATTGGTGAACGCGAGGCTGCCGCCGAGGTTCATCAGGCCGAACGCGAGCATCACGAGCAGCGCCACGCCGCGCAACACGCCGCGCGTATCGAACCAGGCGAGCTTGAGGAACTGGCTCCAGCGCGCGCCGCTGTCGGTGGCGAGCGTGACGGCCGGAAGCGCGAAGGTTGCGCGCGCCGGCTCGGCTTCTTCAGCTTTCGCGATTTTCTTTTTGCCGCGACGCCAGCGCAGACCTTCACGATCCGGACGAAACAGCGAGAACGTCGCGACGATCAGCGCCGCGCCGACGAAAACCCAGATCGCGCGATTGATAAGCAGAATGCCGGAAATGTCGGGCATGCGATCGTTGCGGTCCTGCGCCGACCAGTAGCGCGTGACCAAACCGAATGCGCCGAGACCGAACGGATCGATCAGCGCGCCGAGCGTGCGGTGTTCGAGATTGCCGGCCGTATTGATCGCGATCTGCCACAACACGAAGAACGCGATGATGCCGATGTACGTGCCGAGCATCGAACGCGTGAGCGTGGCCAGCAGGAACAGCAGCGCCGAGATGAAGAACAAGCCCGGCAACACGAAGTACGCGAACGCGTAGACATACGCGGCGAAGCTGGTCGGGCCCAATCGTTCCGGATCGACCCACGGCATCAGCACGCCGGTCATCAAACCGAACGCCACGCAAATCATCACGAGAACCGCGGCGACGTAGCCGGCAGTGAAACGTCCGCCGAGGTACGCGGTGCGCGAAATCGGCGTGGAGAAAAACAGTTCCGCCGTACCGTTGTCGTAGTCGCGCAGCGCGCCACCCGCGACGAACACGGTGATGAGGAACATGCCGAGCACCGTGAAGAGCAGCAGCATCTGCGTGACGACGTACGGCGCATTGCGATGCACGTTGCCGACACCGCCGCCGACCTGTATCGAGTCGGAACCCGCCGCCGCGAAGGCGAGCGCACTGAACGCGAGCGCGATCATCCAGAACAACGGGCTTCGGAGTTGCTGTTTGAGTTCGAACCGGAAAATTTCGCCGAACATGCGTTTCTCCGGTTAGGCCGCTTGCGCGGCTTGACGGCGCAGCTGGCCGAAATAGACGTCTTCGAGATCGGGCGACACGCTTTCAAAACCGTCGTCGGGTTTCGCGTCGGCCATCACGTGCACGATCGTTTTGCCGCCGGCCAACCGCGTCGACAACACCGTGTGCCGCGCCTTGAACGCCTCGACTTCCGTCGTCGCGACCGCGCGCCGCCAGACGCGTCCGGCAAGCGCCTGCATCGCTTCGCTCGGACGTCCGCTCAACATCACCTGGCCTTGCGCGATGATGGCCATTCGCGGACACAAGTCGGTGACATCCTCGACGATGTGCGTCGACAAGATCACCACCACGTTCTCGCCGATTTCCGCGAGCAGATTGAGAAAGCGATTGCGTTCTTCCGGATCGAGTCCCGCCGTCGGTTCGTCCACGATGATGAGTTTCGGATTGCCGATGAGCGCCTGCGCGATGCCGAAGCGTTGCCGCATGCCGCCGGAAAACGTGCCGAGCTTGCGTTTACGCACGTCCCACAGATTCGTCTGGCGCAACAGCGCCTCGACCACCGACTTGCGCTCGCCACGCGCGACCACACCCTTGAGTACCGCGAAATGATCGAGCATCGCCTCCGCGCTCACTTTCGGATACACGCCGAATTCCTGCGGCAGATAGCCGAGCGTGCGTCGCGCTTCGGGTTTGTTGGCGAGCACGTCCAAACCATTGAGCGTGACCGTTCCGCTGTCCGGATCCTGCAGCGTGGCGATGGTTCGCATCAGCGTGGATTTGCCCGCGCCGTTCGGTCCGAGCAGTCCGAACATGCCATTTGGAATTTCCAGCGATACGCCTTTGAGCGCGTGCACGCCGTTGGAATAGGTCTTGGACAGATCGCGAACTTCGAGCATGGCGGGAATTCCTGCGGAAAAACGGAAAGGAAGGGTGTTTGATCTAGATACAACACTAGCCTGAGTGCGGCGCGACAGCATAGGCAATTAGTCATACAACCGCGACCGGCGCTGCGGCGCGGCGCCGCGATTCGTCATCTTGCGCTATCCTCCGATATCCACGAAGCCGGTACGGAAACGCGAGTTCGACGAGGAATACATGGGCCAGCTTACCGAAGTGAAAGTGCCGGATATCGGCGATTTCGACAACGTTCCCGTCATCGAGGTGCTGGTCAAGGCCGGCGACACGGTAGCGAAGGATCAGGGACTGATCACGCTGGAATCGGACAAGGCCACGATGGAGGTGCCGTCGAGCATCGCCGGCGTCGTCAAGGACGTGAAAGTGAAAGTGGGCGACGAAGTGTCGGAAGGCACCGTCGTCGTGACGCTTGAGGCCGACGGTGGCGGTGAAAAACCCGCGCCGGCGAAATCCGAGTCGCCGAAAGCCGAAGCGCTGAAACAGGAATCGAAACCTGCACCTGCGCCGGCTCCGGCGAAAAGTGAAGAAGCGCCGAAGCAGAAAGAATCCGCGCCGAAAGGCGAATCGCTGAGCGCCGGAACACCGAATTCGCCGCCGATCGAATTCGGCGCGTCGACCGTGATGCCGGACAAGGTGCCGTACGCGAGCCCGTCGATCCGACTGTTCGCGCGCGAACTCGGCGTCGATCTCGGCAAAGTGAAAGGCAGCGCGCGTGGCGGTCGCATCAGCAAAGAGGATGTGCAGAACTTCGTCAAGCAAAGCCTTGCTGGCGGCGGTGTCGCGGCAGGTGGCGGAACGGGCCTGAATCTGCTGCCGTGGCCAAAAGTGGATTTTTCCAAATTTGGAGAAGTGGAAACCAAGCCGCTTTCCAAGATCAAGAAGATTTCCGGCGCGAACCTCGCGCGCAACTGGGTGATGATCCCGCACGTCACGCAACACGATGATGCGGATGTCACCGAGCTCGAAACCTTGCGCGTGCAGCTCAACAAGGAAAACGAAAAAGCGGGCGTGAAGTTCACCATGCTCGGTTTTCTGATCAAGGCCGTTGTCGCCGGATTGAAGAAATATCCGGATTTCAACGCGTCGCTCGATGCGAACGGCGAAAATCTGATCGTGAAAAAATATTTCAACGTCGGTTTCGCCGCCGACACGCCGAACGGCCTCGTCGTGCCGGTACTCAAGGATGCCGACAAGAAAGGCCTCGTCGAAATCGCGCAGGAAACCAACGCGCTCGCGAGCAAAGCACGCGAAGGCAAGCTCGGTCCGGCCGAAATGTCCGGTGGCTGCTTCTCGATTTCCTCGCTCGGCGGCATCGGCGGCACGGCGTTCACGCCGATCGTCAACGCGCCAGAAGTGGCGATTCTCGGCGTCTCAAAATCGGCGATGAAACCGGTGTGGGACGGTAAAGCGTTCCAGCCGCGACTGATCCTGCCGCTGTCGCTGTCGTACGATCATCGCGTGATCGACGGCGCCTCCGCCGCGCGCTTTACCGCTTTCCTCGCGCAGGTTCTCGGCGACATGCGGCGCAGCCTGTTGTAGTGGATATGGCGACGTTCGAGGACATCACCGTCGTCGACCTCGATCTGAAAAAGACGACGTGGTCGCGCGTGCATTCCTCGATGCGCACGCTGTATTTACAACTAAGCCGAGAGCCGGATCTGGAGTGGATCCGTCACTTCAACACCGAGCGCGAATCGCGCGTGGTGCCGACGCGGCACGGCATGTGGATCGAAGAGGGATACATCATCTTCGATTGCCTGTTGCCGAACGTCGAACGTTTTCATCTGCCCGATTTTCAACAATCGATCGACTACGCCAACGAACGCTCGCGCGAACGAGTGGCCGAACGTCGTGAGGAACGCGCGCAGCGGCGCGCCGAGATCACCGAAGAACACGCGACGCTCGAATCGTTGCGTGCGAAAATCCGCAACGACGACGAAGAAATTCCGCGCATCGATGCGGCGGACGATGCGGAAGCCGACGAGCCGATGCTCGACGCCGTCGTCGAACTACCCGAAGCGTCCGTTGCGCAGGCCATTCCCGATCGCGCCGAGGACATCCCCGTCGCGAACGAACCGTCGCCGCCGACATTGCCGGTCAACGAGAAAGCCGCCAACGACGAAGACGATTTCGATCTGCGCCGCAACGAATGGCGCACGCGTTTTCGTCAAGCTTTGCAATCCAGGAAGGAGAACGATCATGACGATCCGCAGTAACGCATCGCTTATCTGAAAAGGCAGGATGCCGTGCTCGACGACATCGACGCCCTGCTCGATCACAACCTTTTCCGCTCGACCGGCCTGGACATCACGCCCGGCACCCTGCTCGCGGCCGTGCTCGTTTTGTTCCTGCTATGGCTCGTCACGCGCACGGTACGGCGCGCATTCAAACGTTACGAAGAAACACACGGCACGACGAGCCGCGCGGCGATCTACACGGTCGCGCAGATCACGCATTACCTGCTGCTCGCGACGGGACTGCTGATCGCGATCAGCGTCGCGGGAATCCCGGTCAGCAAGTTCACGGTGTTCGCGAGCGCGTTCGGCGTCGGTATCGGTTTCGGTCTGCAGGCGATTTTCAACAATTTCGTGTCGGGCCTGATCATCCTGTTCGAGCGCAGCCTGAAGGTCGGCGATTTCGTCGAACTCGCATCCGGCATTCACGGCGAAGTGCGCGACATCCGCATTCGCGCCACGCGCATCACCACGAACGACAACGTCGACGTGCTCGTGCCGAACTCCGAGTTCGTCAACAAGCAAGTCGTGAACTGGACATTGCGCGAAGCCTCGCGTCGCTTGCACGTGCCGTTCGGCGCAGCGTACGGCACCGACAAGGAAGTGGTGAAGCGCGCCGGCCTCGAAGCCGCTGCCGAAGTTCCGTTCACCGCCTGCCACGACGGCGCGAGACGCCCACAGGTTTGGCTGACCGGTTTCGGCGATCAATGGCTGAAGTTCGAGTTGATCGTCTGGCTAACCGCCGATGCGACCAAACGCCCGTCTGCCGTTACCGCCGCGTACAACTGGGCGCTGCACTCCGCGTTGCTCAAGCACGGCATTGAAATCCCGCTGCCGCAACGCGATCTTAATGTGCGTTCCTGGTTCGGTCTTGAAGGCGATGAAGCGATCGACGCCGTCGTTCACGGACGTTCGCGGCACGCGCCGAAGCGCGAAGAGAAAACCACCGAACCGTCGATCAACGATGCGGTGACCGAAGTGCAGCGTCAGATCGCCGAAGAAGCATCGCGCAACGCGGCGCGCACCATCGATCAGGGCAAGAAAGACGAACAAGCGCACGCGTCCGACGATATCCGCACCGCCGCACAGCACGATCCGAAAGACAGCTGACGTACCCACTCACGGAAACCATCGACATGGCAAGCAACGAAGTCAAAGTTCCGGACATCGGCGATTACGACAATGTGCCGGTCATCGAAGTGCTGGTGAAGCCGGGCGACACGGTTTCGAAAGATCAGGGATTGATCACGCTCGAATCCGACAAGGCGACGATGGAAGTGCCATCAACCGTGGCCGGTGTCGTGAAAGAAGTGAAGGTGAAAGTCGGCGATGAAGTATCGGAAGGCGCAGTGGTCGCGGTGATCGAAACCGAAGGCGCAGTCGCTGCAAAAGCGCCAGCGGCGGCGAGTCCGGCACCGGCGATGTCCGAAGACGAATCAGCGAAGCCCGCGCAGAAAACGGCTGAAACGCCTGCGCCGAAAGCGTCGACGTCGACCGGTCGCAAAGCCGACATCGAATGTCAGGTTTGCGTGCTCGGCTCGGGACCCGGCGGCTACACCGCCGCATTTCGCGCGGCCGATCTCGGACAAAACACTGTGCTCATCGAACGCTACGCGACGCTCGGCGGCGTGTGTCTCAACGTGGGTTGCATCCCGTCGAAAGCACTGTTGCACGCGTCGCGTCTGATCGATGAAGCCGAGCACTCGGTGGACATCGGCATCGATTTCGGCAAACCGGAAATTGACATCGGCAAACTCTGCGCGTTCAAGGACAAAGTCGTCGCGCAACTCACCGGCGGTCTTGCCAGCATGGGTAAGCAGCGCAGAGTCACGACGGTGCAAGGCGTTGGCAAATTCGTTTCGCCGACCGAAATCGAAGTCGAAACGAAAGAGGGAAAAAAACTCGTCCGTTTCGAGAAATGCATCATCGCGGCGGGTTCTCAAGCGGTGAAGCTGCCGGGATTCCCGTGGGACGACCCGCGCATGATGGATTCGACCGACGCGCTCGTGCTGAAGGACGTGCCGAAGAAACTGCTCGTCGTCGGCGGCGGCATCATCGGTCTGGAAATGGCGTGTGTATACAACGGCCTCGGCAGCGACGTGACCGTCGTCGAACTGCTCGATCAATTGATGCCGGGCGCCGATCCGGATCTGGTGAAGCCGCTCGCGACGCGTCTCAGCAAACGCTACGCCGGCATCCATCTCAAAGTGAAAGTGTCGAAGATCGAAGCAACGAAAGAAGGATTGAAAGCGACGTTCGAGGGCGCTGATCCTGTCAAGAATCAGGCACCGGAGCCACAGGTTTACGATCGCGTGCTCGTCGCCGTCGGCCGCACGCCGAACGGAAAGAAAATCGACGCGGACAAAGCCGGCGTGCAGGTCACCGATCGCGGCTTCATCCCGGTCGACAAGCAGATGCGCACCAACGTGCCGAACATCTTCGCGATCGGCGACATCGTCGGCAATCCGATGCTCGCGCATAAGGCGACGCATGAAGGGAAAGTCGCCGCCGAAGTTTGCGCGGGCGAAAAGAGCGAATTTGTCGCGCGCGTCATTCCGAGCGTTGCGTACACCGATCCGGAAGTCGCCTGGATCGGATTGACCGAAGGCGACGCGAAAAAGAGCGGATTGAAAATCGGCGTCGGCAAATTTCCGTATGCCGCGTCCGGCCGCGCGATCGGCATCGGCCGCACGGAAGGATTCACCAAACTCATCTTCGATGAAGCGACGCATCGCATCGTCGGCGCCGGCATCGTCGGCCCAAACGCGGGCGATCTGATTTCCGAAGTCGCGCTCGCCATCGAGATGGGTGCCGAAGCATCCGACATCGGACTCACCGTGCATCCGCATCCGACGTTGTCCGAATCCGTCGGCATGGCGGCCGAGGTTTACGAAGGCACGATCACCGACCTCTACATCCCGAAAAAGAAAACGCAATGACGAATACACAAGGAGCATTTGAATGAAACTTTATTTCTCGCCGGGGGCGTGCTCGCTTTCGCCGCACATCGTGCTGCGCGAACTCGGCTTGCCGTTCGATCTAGTCAAAGTAAACCTCGGTGAACACAAGACGCAGGATGGCGAGGATTTCAAATCGATCAATCCGAAAGGCTACGTTCCGGCGCTCAAGACCGACGACGGCAAAGTACTCACCGAAGGCGTCGCCATCAACCAGTATCTGGCCGACAAAAAGCCGGAGGAAAAACTCGCGCCCGCCAACGGAAGTTTCGAGCGCTACGAACTTCAGGAATGGCTGAATTTCATCTCGACGGAAGTTCACAAAACCTACAGTCCGATGTTCAACTCGTCGCTGCCGGACGCCGTGCGCGCGATCTTCATGGACAAACTCAAGAAACGCTTCGGCGAGATCGACGCGGTGCTCGCGAAACACGATTTCCTGACCGGCTCGCAATTCACGATCGCCGATGCGTATTTGTATACCGTGCTGCGCTGGGCGCCGAAATTCCAGATCGATCTGAAGCAATGGCCATCGCTGGCGAAGTTCTACGATCGTGTCGATCAGAGGCCGGCGGTGAAGGCGGCTGTCGAGGCAGAGGCCGCCGCGAAGGCCGCCTAATGTCCGCAACATCTTCTTGAATGATAGTCGCTGCAGCCATATGATTGGTTCGTTACCCGCCCGTCGGGCTTGTGAGACTCCGGCAACGGAGCAGGCTCTAGCAACGCGATGACAAGCGCCTAGAGTCTCAGATGTGTCAGTCGGCAAAGGCCCGCCCCAAAAGCGGGCCTTTGTTTTTTTATCGTGCTTCGGTTCTCACGCCGAAACTGGCAGCCGCGGCCGTGCGAATCGCGTTGACTTGTTCCATGGAGATGTGGCCGACGACATAGTCGCCTCGTTTCACCTTGACGCGATCCAGCCGGTGAACGCCGACACTGCAAATCATGTCGCTCTTCGCCCACACTTCGTCAATGGGATCGCCCGGAATCGGTGAGCCTCTGAGTCGATAGTGATACGGCTCAACTGGCATCGGGGGCGTTGTGCT
>DATBAU010000024.1:0-11360 GCA_036271355.1 Rudaea sp.
CTTGCTGCGCGAACTCGGCGAGCTTCGCGCCGAGGTGGCGAAGCTCGGCGGTTAGTCCGCGAACCCAATCGGCAGACGATCAGTTTTGCGACGGCGTCGGCGCGACGTCGAAATCGAACTTGATATTGAATTCGGTATTTCTGCGTTTTTTCAAATCGTCCGTACTTTGGATCGTGCCTTCGATGCGTTTGCCGTCGTTGCGTTTGACGTCGAGCTTGTACGCTGCCGGATTGTCGTTGCTCACAATGCCCATGCGAAGTCCGCTCATGTTGTTGGTGTTCATACCTTCCAGCTGACCGTCCGAATTGATTTCCAATTCGACGCAACCGCGTCCGGGATTGCCTTTCGAGATCTGCGCATAAAATGCGTTGTAGCGGTAATCGGTGACGGCGTTCAACGGCGCCGGATCGATTTTCGCCACGTCGCAAATCGCGACCTTCGTGATCTTGCCGCCTTTCAGCGGCCACGCGTAGCCGCTGTTAAGCGTCATCGTTTTGCCGTCCGCTGTGTACGTTCCGAAACCTCCCGCCGAAGCCGAACCGCACGCGACGAGCAACGCGGTCGCGCAACACAGCGCGCCAGTCCCGATCGTTTGAAAGAGTTTCATAAGGTCTCCGAGATTCCAGGTTGAGTTTCATTGGCGCGCACGACGGCGCCGCTATGTGGCTTCCAGTCCCTTGAATCGGGAATTCATAGCGCCGAACGACACCGGGACTAAAAAAATTTACGCCACCGGCGAACCCACGTGAAGGCGAACGATTTTTTACACTGCCGGAAGACGGCTCATTCGGCAGTCGGGATAAGATCGGGTAAATCGCGGACCGCGACGAATGAACTGGAATTCGTGCATGCGAAAACTCACCGGTATTTTTGGATGCGTACTCGCCGCGTCGTTCGCGATTTCATCGCGCGCTGCCGAGAAGGACGACGATGGCTGCATAGCGGCGTCGTACGTGAAAACGGTCACGCCGTTTTATCCGCTGGAAAAACTTGCGCATCACGTTACCGGCACAACGATCGTCGATGTAACCGTCGGGCGCGACGGCACACCGACTGCAACGAAAGTACAAACCAGCAGTGGCGACGAAGCACTCGATCAATCGGCGCTGACGGCCGCGCAGGAGTTCCGATTCAATCCAAAAAAATGTCGGGGCTTGCCGATCGCGTCACGCGTCCTCGTTCCCTTCGCATTCAACCGACACGACTATTCCGCCGACTCGCTCAAATTCGCCGTCGACGAAAAACCGCTCGAATTTGAAAGCATCGCGGATGAAGTCAATTTCCTTCGGCTGCGAAGCAACACGGATCGCAGGTCCAACGACGAAGGAGACGTCTATTTCGACACGGCGCACGCGTTCGTCTGGATCGTCCGAAAGTCGCCGGATGGACACGACGGATTCGTCGTTCGCGTACGAGCGGAGTGGCGTGCGGAGAATCTTTACCAGTTCTACGCGACGCAATGCGATGGCCCCGAAGGTTGGTGTGGCGGCCAACTCGATTGGTGTCTGGACATGGTCCAATCGACTCCGCTGACGCCCACCGACGAACGCCCCGAGTAATCGTTTTACCCGCCGACGATTTGCCGCTTTTTTATTCGCAACGCGCCGACCGTCCACACGCCGGGCACGCCGGATAATGTCACGAGTGCGAGATCGCCCCATTGCTGCGCGGGACTCGCGGTCGGCGCCGAAATCGTCTTTCCGCTGCGCAGGCTAATGCTGACAACGGTTCCTTGCGGATGCGCGGCGTTCCATTGTTCGGCGGATTCTCGGTCCATGCGAACAGCATAGCCGGCTGCGTCTCATCCGACGCGACGAACATTGGAACGATTTTTATTCGACGTTCGCGGCGGAATTGCATCAGCGGAAACGTTTGAACGCAGCGCCGGAAACGATGTCGTTGCCGGCGCTCTCGCAAACCTGCGTATCAGTTGCTGCGGCAAAAACGGCGGCAGACCGAACCGACTTCGCCGGCCTGTTTGATTTCTTCCTTGCCGTCTTTGCGGTTCTGTTCGATCTCCGCCACGGTCTGACACGTCGTGCGTGGGATCGACGTCCCGACCGGAGCGCTGTGCTCGCACACCAGACGATTGCGGTCGCTGTGCGTGAGAATGCCGTTGAGGTGTTCCTGCGTGTTGAACAGCTTGACCTTCTCGGGCTGCGTCATCGCGCCGACCGATCCCGACTTCTGCAGCATCGCGGCCATCGCGTTCAGATCGCTGTCCGCTTTGATCTTGTCTTGCGACGTTATGAATTCATACCGGCCGCCCGTGCTCATTTCACCGCGGACTTCGTCGGCGACCGCCTGGAATTTGTCCAGTGTATCGGCCGAAACGCGATTCTTGATGACTTCGTCGGCGAACGCCGGCCCATTCGCCAGCACGAAAACGGCAATCATGCTTGCGACGGCAATTAGACGCTTCATTTCATCACCCCATTCTATTGGATTGAAGTCGGCAGACGGCCGACGCCATGACGCTCGGCAAAAAACCTTGTACGACAATTATCGTAGTTTGGAAAAATGCGGCTGTCAACGATGAGCTTCGTAGGCGCAGAAAAACTACGTCGCGTGCGAGCCCTGCACTGCCGCCGCCAACGCGTCGGCGAGCTCCGCGCGGCGAAACGGCTTGGGCAAGCGCCGCCAGCGCTGGACCAGATTCGTTTCCATTTCCGCAAACCCGCTGGCCACGATAACCGGCAAGTGCGGCCGTTTTTCGAGCACCCTTTGCGCAAGTTGCAAGCCGGTCATTCCGGGCATGGCCTGGTCGGTCATCAGCACGTCGATGTCGGCGGCGCCTTCGACGATGCGCAACGCTTCCTCTGCACTTTCCGCGGCGATCACGCGATAACCCAGATCCTCGATGATCGCGGCGGCGCTGGCGAGGACGAGTTCGTCGTCGTCGACGAGCAGAACGGTCTGCGACATATCGCCCGTCGGCGGAGCGACGGATTCGATCGGCGTGGAAATCGCCGGCGGGACATTGCTGCGCGCGACCGGAATGATCATCGTGACGACGGTGCCTCGTCCCGGTTTGCTGTCGATGCGCAGACGCCCATCGGATTGTTCGGCCAGACCGTGCACCATCGACAAGCCCAACCCGGTGCCTTTGCCGACGCCCTTCGTCGTGAAGAACGGTTCGGTCGCGCGCGCCAATGTCGCCTCGTCCATGCCGAGGCCGTCGTCGGCCACCGATATCGCGATGTACGAACCTTTCGGAAGATCGCCCACTTCGGACATGGCGCACGCCGAGATGCGAATGGTGCCGCCGGCGTCCATCGCGTCGCGCGCGTTGAGCGCGAGATTGAGCAATGCCGTCTCGAGCTGGTTGGCGTCGGTGTGCACGGGCGGCAGCGATTCGGGCACTTCGGTGACGAGTTTGATCGTCGGTCCGAGCGAACGATCGAGTAAGTCGAGCATGCCCGCCACCAGCGGCGCGATGCCGACGGCTTTCATGTTGAGTTCCTGCCGCCGCGCGAACGAAAGCATGCGCTGCGTCAGCGCCGCTCCACGCTCCGCGCCGTGCAAGGCATTCTCGAGTAGCGAGTGCGCGCGTTCGTTGTTATTCGGCAATTGTTTCTTCAGCAGTTCGAGCGAACCGATCACCGCCGTGAGCAGATTGTTGAAATCGTGCGCGATGCCGCCGGTGAGCTGGCCGATGCTTTCGAGCTTCTGCGTCTGGAACAACGCGTGCTGCGCCTGTTCGAGCGCCTGTTGTCCACGCACGCGCTCGGTGACGTCGCGCGTGACTTTGGCGTAGCCGAGCAATTGACCGGAAGGATCGCGCAGCGCATCGATGATGACGTGCGCGATGAACGACGAACCGTCCTTGCGCACGCGCAGGCCTTCGGTCTCGAAACGGCCGGTCGTGCGCGAGGTGGCAAGTCCCTGTTGCGGCAAGCCGGCCAGACGATCGGCTTCGGTATAAAACGTCGAAAAATGCCGGCCGACGATTTCGCCTTCCGAATATCCTTTGATGCGCTCGGCGCCCGCGTTCCAGCTGCTGACCAAGCCATCCGGATCGAGCATGAAAATCGCGTAGTCGGTGACGCCCTGCACGAGCAGGCGAAACAGGTTTTCGCTGCGCTCCAGCGCCGCGCGCGCCTGCATGCGTTCGGTCAGATCGCGCGTGATCTTGGCGAAGCCCACGACGTGGCCCGCGTCGTCTCGGATCGGATCGATGATCACGTGCGCCCAGAACCGGCTGCCGTCTTTGCGCACACGCCAGCCTTCGGTATCGAAACGCCCTTCGGTGGCCGCGGTGCGCAGCGCACGTTCGGGAACGCCGGCGGCGCGGTCTTCGGGTGTGTAGAAACGCGAGAAATGTTCGCCGAGGATTTCGTTCGGCGCGTATCCCTTGAAACGACGCGCGCCCGGATTCCAGCTCGACACGTAGCCATCGATGTCGAGCATGTAGATGGCGTAGTCGGTGATTGCGTCGATCAACCGCCGATAGCGCTCGAGATCGCCCTTGCAGTCGGCGGGGTCATTCATTGCGGGATTCTAGCACTTCGATTGCTCGCCACCAGGGCATTTGCCGGCTGTTTACGGGCGCGTGCCAGCATGGGTTCGCGCTCCTTTTCGTTCGATGAAAGCGCCCCTGCGCGCTCGAATTCCGTGCGGGCTTCGTCGTGTCGGCCGAGCCGTTCGAGCAAGTCGCCGCGCGCACCGGCGAGCAGTGCGTAATCCTGTAGCGCAGGCTCGCCGCGCAAATGATCGACGATGACGAGTCCTGCCTCCGCGCCGTACGCCATCGCGACGGCCATCGCGCGGTTGAGTTCGACCACGGGCGATGGATCGATGTCCAGCAATTCCCAATACAGTTCGGCGACGCGCCGCCAGTCGGTCGCGTCGACACTCAGCGATCGCGCATGGCACGCGGCGATCTCGGCTTGCAGAACGTAGCGCCCGCGTTGTGTGGATAGACGCAGCGCGCGTGCGAGTGCGATGAGTCCGCGCCGGATCAGCAACCGGTCCCAGCGCGAGCGATCCTGATCGGCAAGCAGCACCGGCGCGCCCGATGCGTCGACGCGCGCGCGCAGTCGAGACGCCTGCAATTCCATCAGCGCGGCGAGTCCAGACACTTCCGCTTTGTGCGGCAGCAGTTGCGCCAACGTGCGGCCGAGGCGCAACGCTTCCTCGCACAATTCCGGACGCAGCAACTGCGAGCCGGCGGTCGCCGAATAGCCTTCGTTGAAGATGAGGTAGACGACCTCGAGCACCGCGGGCAGACGTTCGGCGATGGCGTCGCTGCTCGGCGCTTCGAACGGTACGTGTGCATCGGCGAGTGTTTTCTTCGCGCGCACGATGCGTTGCGCGATCGTCGATTCGGTGGAAAGAAACGCGCGCGCGATTTCCTGCGTCGTCAATCCGCCGAGCAAACGCAACGTCAGCGCGATGCGCCCTTCGGCTGGCACCACCGGATGGCAAGCGATGAAGATGAGCCGGAGCCGGTCGTCGTCGACGGGTGTGTCGTTGTCGGCGTCGTGATGCGCGTCGGGCGTGTGGCGCGCGAACTCCGCGTGCTTGCGGTCGATGAGATCGCCGCGCCGCAAATGATCGATGGCGCGGCGTTTGGCGGCCGTCATCAACCACGCGGCCGGATTGTCGGGAATGCCGTCGCGCGGCCATTGCTCCATCGCGGCGAGGAGTGCGTCCTGCGCGAATTCCTCGGCCATGCCGACGCCGCCAACCATGCGCGCCACCGCGCCGACGAGACGCGCCGACTCGATGCGCCACACCGCGCTGACGGTTCGCTGGATGTCGGTCGCCCCCATGGCGACCGATCACATCATTGCCCGCCTCGCCTTTGCAAGTGCGACGCGTCGACTATCCCTGGTTTTTCGCCATCTCGTCGCGCAGCCGCGCTTCCTGTTCGCGCAATTCCGGCGTCAACTCCTTGCCGAAATCTTCCGCTTCGAAGAACGGACGAATTTCGATTTCGGATTCGCCACCGTCGAACGGATTCGGACAACGCTTCACCCATTCGATCGCTTCTTCGAGCGACTTGACCTGCCAGATCCAGAATCCGGCGACCAATTCCTTCGTCTCCGTGAACGGACCGTCGACGACACTGCGTTTGGCACCGTTGAATTTCACGCGCACGCCCGCCGAACTCGGCTTCAGACCTTCGCCCGCGAGCATGATGCCCGCCTTGACCAGTTCTTCGTTGAACGCGCCCATCGCGGCGAGGAGTTTTTCGGTCGGCATCACGCCCGCTTCGCTCGATTTGTTGGCCTTGACCATCACCATGAATCGCATCTTTCTTTCTCCTGATTGGTGGATTGTGGAACCGGTTTTTTTCGGTTCTCACGAGGTACGTCGAACGAGTGCAGCCGAATTCGACAAGGACCTCGACAACGACTTCGACAAACCGTAGAAAATTTTTTTCGATCTTGCAATGTGGCGTATTCCTTTGCGGAGGACGTGTGATTTGCCCGGTCGATCGGCGCCATCGTGCGCCGACGAACGGCACCGCGACGCGTTTTCGCCCGCGCGGACCGTGGCACGTATCATGTACCCAGTCCGTTTTCAGAAAAGGAGTCGATCATGGCCGAACAAACCAAATGCGCCCACCAGCCGTGCACGTGCACACCGGCGCAAGGTCAACCCTACTGCAGCGAATATTGCCGCCACACCGCGACGAGCGGACCGCCGCGCGAGGAAACCGTGTGCCGCTGCGGGCATTCCGATTGCGCCGGCGAGTGATGAACTGAGCATGTCGATGCGGCGCAGCGTGAAAATCGGTCTGGGCGTTCTGGGATTTTTCGTCGTCCTGTTCGTCGTCGCAATCGTCGTGCTCGCCAACTACGACTGGAATCGCCACAAGCCGTGGCTGACGCAGACGTTGAGCAAAGCGCTCGATCGCAAGGTCGTCATCGACGGCGATCTCGCCGTGCATTGGGAACGCGACCCGACTTTGCACGGCATCAAGTCGTGGATTCCCGGACCGCGCGTGACGGCGGAAAAAGTATCCATCGGAAATCCATCGTGGGCGAAAGCGCCGAACTTCGCGACGGTCAATCGTGTTGAGATGGATGTTTCGGTTTGGCCGTTGCTCGCGCACACGGTGTCGATTCCATCGATGCGCTTCGTCGATCCGGACGTGCACATCGAACGCGTGTCCGACAAGCGCAACAACTGGACCTTCGGCACCGACGACGACACCGGCCAAGGTTCGCCGTGGAAATTCGATTTCGGCCGTGTGGAATTCGCGAAGGGCAAAGTCGAAGTGATCGATCGCGTCAAGGATGCCAACGTAAACATCCAACTCGATTATCTGCGCGAAAGCATTCCGTTCGACGTACTCGTCGCGAAACAGCAAGCCGCCGCGAAGAAGGAAGCGGCCGAACGCGTCGGCGAAAGCGGCGCGAAGAAAATCGCGGAAGCCGACGAAGCGCAACGCACCACGCCGCCGAATCCCGGCAATGAAGCGCCCAATACGAAAACCAGCAGCGAACCGTTGCACTACGCGTTCGTTTGGACGGCCACCGGCACGTTTCGCGGCAAACCGGTCAAAGGCGAAGGCCGCACCGGCGGCGTGCTCGCACTGAAGCACGCGGATCATCCGTTTCCACTGCAGGCCGATATTCGCCTCGGCGATACGCGCATCGCGTTCGTCGGCACGCTGACCGATCCGACCAGTCCAGACGCGCTGGATTTGCGTCTGTGGTTGTCGGGCCAAAGTCTCGCGCAGTTGTACGACGTGATTGATGTCGCGCTGCCCGAGTCGCCGCCCTACGCGACCGAAGGCCGTCTCGTCGGCCGGCTCGCACCGCATGAGGAACATGTGCATTACGAACATTTCACCGCGCGCGTCGGCGAGAGCGATCTCGACGGCGATCTTTCCTATGAGAACAAAGATCCGCGCCCGCTTCTCTCCGGCTCGATCAACTCGAAGTTGCTGCAGTTCCGCGACCTCGCGCCGCTCATCGGCGCGAAACCCCCCGCCGACGACGATCATCCGGCACCGCCCGCGAACGGCAAAGTCCTGCCGGAAGAGCCGTTCAAACCGGAACGCTGGAAAGTGATGGATGCCGACGTGCATTTCAGCGGCGATCGCGTGTTCCGGGATTCGGAATTGCCGATCCACAAAATGGACGCGCGCGTTCGCATGGACAACGCGGTGTTGTCACTCGATCCTTTGAAGTTTCGTTTCGCCTACGGCGACGTCGACGGCGCGATCAAGATGGACGGCAGCGCCGTGCCGATCAAGGGATCGATAAAAATCACCGCGAAGGAAATTCAACTCAAGCATTTGTTCAAGCTCAGCGATCCGTCGCAGTTCGACATCGGCAACGCGAACGCGACCGTCGATCTCACCAGCAGCGGCAACTCGGTCGGCGATCTGCTCGGCGCGGCCAACGGCCAAGTGAAGGCGCTCATCGGCGGCGGTCACATCAGCAAAACGTTGATGGAAGAAGCCGCGCTCAACGTTCCCAACATCGTGCTCGCCAAACTCACCGGCGACAAGCAGATCCAGATCAATTGCGCGGCGGCGGATTTCGAAGCGAACAGTGGCACGTATTATTCGCGGCTTTTCCTCATCGACACCGACGCGGCGCAGATCACCGTCGACGGCACCGTCGATCTGGCCACCGAGAAACTCGATCTCACCGTGCACCCCGATACCAAAGGTTTGCGATTGCTTTCCTTGCGCTCACCGATTCACGTGCAAGGCACGTTCAGAAAACCCGATATCGGCATCGACAAGGGCGTGCTTCTCGCGCGCGGCGCCGGCGCGCTGGGACTCGCTGTCATCGCGGCTCCCGCCGCCGCGTTGCTGCCGTTGACGACCGGCCTGCACGGCAAAGACGACGACCGCTGTACGCCGCTGTTGCAGACGATGCAACAAGCGCCAAGCGTTGCTCCGCCAAAAAACGGCGCGCCTGCCACGAAGCAGAAATAGTATACAAATATAATTTCCGGACGATTGCAAACTGCACGTCGCCGACGGCATATCCGGGCGTCTTGCGGCGCGTCGCGATCCTTTATCACCGATTCACACGCTCACGCTTGCGGCATAAACGTTGCTGAGCCGTCGTCCCCCGATCAGTGCCGTATTCATGGAACATCCGCTCGTCACCTCGGACCACGCAGTCCCTTCAAAAGTCGATGCGAACGCGTTGCTCACGAAGAAACGCCAGATTCGCGCACTGAAACGCGTGCTGATCGCCAAGGCTGAAATACGCCGCCTGAAGTCCCTCGTCGGCCTGCGCCGCGTCACCGCGAGATAGCCGCAACGCCAAGCCGGAAACGTCGCGTCTGTTACAATCACAGACCTTCCGCGCCGTCTGCGCGATGACTTTTCGGAGTTTCCATGGCTGCTTCCATCTTGAAGGCGGTCGGCTTGGCCGACGTCGAATCCGGCACCTATCTGGGCAAGGGCGAATGGGCGAAAACCGCCGACGCCGGCACCATCGAGGTGATCAATCCCAGCACGCACGAGGTCATCGGGCGCGTTCACGCCGGCTCGGAATCCGACTACGAAACCATCGTCAAACGCGCGCAGGCGTCGTTCAAAGAGTGGCGGACCACGCCCGCTCCGAAGCGCGGCGAAGCCATTCGTCTGTGCGGAGAAGCGCTGAGAAAACATAAGGATGCGCTCGGCTCCTTAGTCGCGCTCGAGATGGGCAAGATCAAACCCGAAGGCGACGGCGAAGTGCAGGAGATGATCGACATCGCCGATTTCGCGCTCGGTCAAAGCCGCATGCTGTACGGCCTGTCGATGCACTCGGAGCGTCCGGGCCATCGCATGTACGAGCAATGGCATCCGCTCGGTCTGGTCGGGATCATTTCCGCGTTCAACTTTCCCGTCGCCGTGTGGGCGTGGAATGCGTTCATCGCCGCGGTGTGCGGCAACATTTCGATCTGGAAGCCGTCGCCGAAAACGCCACTGTCGGCGATCGCGTCGATGAAAATCTGCAACGCGGCGCTAAAGGAAGCGGGCTTTCCCGATCTGTTCTTCCTGTTCAACGACGCCGGCGCGGAACTCGCCAAGAAGTTCGTCGATGATCACCGCGTTTCGCTCATCAGCTTCACCGGCTCGACCGCCATCGGACGCCACGTCGGCGAGCGCGTGGCCAAGCGTATGGGCCGCAGCCTGCTCGAACTCGGCGGCAACAACGCGATCATCGTCGACCAGTCGGCTGATCTGAAACTGGCGATTCCCGCCATCGTGTTCGGCGCGGTCGGCACGGCCGGTCAGCGCTGCACCTCCACGCGGCGACTGCTCGTGCACGAATCGATTTATGACGACGTCGTCGGCAAGCTGGTCAACGCGTACAAACAGGTCGAAAAGAAAATCGGCGATCCGACCTTATCGACGACGCTGATGGGCCCGCTCAACAGCCCCGATGCGGTGCAACGTTTCACGGGCGCCATCGAGAAGGCGAAATCGTCCGGCGGCAAGGTGTTGACCGGCGGCGAAGCGTTGAAGGACCGCAAAGGAAACTTCGTATCCCCGGCGATCGTCGCGGGCCTGAAGAATTCCGATGAAGTCGTGCAGACCGAAACGTTCGCGCCGATCCTGTACGTGATGCCGTTCAAGAACCTCGACGACGCCGTCGCGGCGCACAACGGCGTGCCGCAAGGATTGTCGTCGGCGATTTTCACGGAGAACGTGAAATCGGCCGAAGCATTCCTGTCGAGCGCGGGTTCGGATTGCGGCATCGCCAACGTGAACATCGGTACGAGCGGCGCGGAAATCGGCGGCGCATTCGGCGGCGAGAAGGAAACCGGCGGCGGCCGGGAATCCGGCAGCGATGCGTGGAAATCCTATATGCGCCGCCAGACCAACACGATCAACTATTCCGATCAGCTCCCACTCGCGCAGGGGATCAAGTTCGAGTTCTGAACCCGGTCCGGAAGCATTGAACCGGCATGCACATGACCTTATCATGTGCATGTCATTACCATGTTCGGTGCGTCCATGAAAAGCCAACGATTGACGTTGCTGATTTCGCCGGAAGACAAACGCAATTTCAAAACCCTCGCCGAAGATCGCGGACTGACGACGAGCGAACTCGTGCGCCAGGCGGTCCGCGCGTACGGCGCGAGTTCGATCGACGACACCCGCGAACTCGCCGCGCTGACAGCCGAGATGCGCGCGGCACTGCCGTCCATGCGCAAGAGCCTGCGTCAGGCCAACGCCTCGGTGGAACGCACGCTGGCTAGCATCGCGTCGCGCAAGGCCGCGCGCTGATGGGCGTGCTAGCCGACGGCATCAGCGTGTTGAAAGACGTTTTGCGCATGCGCGACGATCTCGACCGCCTGTCCAAGAACGTCGACAAACTCGCCGATGTCGCCAACGACCTCGACCGTCGAATGATCCGCATCGAAACCATGGTCGAGATCGCCGCCAA
>DATBAU010000025.1:0-16618 GCA_036271355.1 Rudaea sp.
GCATCTGAAGGAAGGCGGCTTCGACGGATTCACGCGCAACAACCTCGCCGTCGGCATCGGCGCGAAGGAAGTGCTGTTCAATCTTCTTTACGCGCTGCTCGACGAAGGCGACGAGATCCTCATCCCGACGCCGTACTGGACTAGCTACGTCGACATCGCCGACATCCTCGGCGCGAAAGTGACGTTGATCCAATGTCCGCCGGAACAAAACTACAAACTCACCGCGAAGCAACTCGAAGCGGCGATCAAACCGACATCGAAAGTGCTGCTGTTCAACAATCCGTCGAACCCGACGGGCATGGTGTACACGCCGGACGAAATCAAAGCGATCGCCGACGTGCTCGTGAAGCATCCGATCTGGGTGCTTTCCGACGACATCTACAATCGCATGATTTTCGACGGACTCGAATACGCGCATCTCGTGAAAGCGCGTCCGGAATTGCGCGATCGCGTGATCATCGTCGATTCGATTTCGAAGACGTACGGCATGCCGGGCTGGCGTGTCGGCATGGTGGCCGGCCCGGAAAAAATCGCGCAGTCGCAAGTTACGCTCAACTCGAATCACATCACGAGTCTGCCGGAAGTCGTCACCGCCGCGGCGACGGCCGCATTCGATGGACCGCAAGACATCCCGCAGGCCAAGTGCAAGGATTTCCAGAAGCGCCGGGATGAAGTGATGGCCGCGCTCGCGAAAATTCCTGGCGTGAACTGCCCGAAACCGCAGGGCGCTTTTTATGCGTTCCCGGATATTTCTATCGCCTTCGGCAAAAAACACGGCGATCACGCTATCAACAACGACGTCGATTTCTGTAATGCGCTGCTCGACGCGAAAGGTGTAGCCTGCGTACCCGGCTCCGCGTTCGGAGAACCGCGCGCGATCCGTATTTCGTACACGTGCAAACCGTCGGAACTCACCGATGGATTGAAGCGTCTGCAGGATTTCTTCGCCGAACTGAAATGAGGTGAGCACAATGCAATTGACAGCCATCATCGAACGCGAAGGCGATGGATACGTCGCGTTGTGTCCGGAAGTCGATGTCGCGAGCCAGGGCGATTCGATCGCGGGCGCGCGCAAGAATTTGCAGGAAGCGTTGGAGTTGTTTTTCGAGACTGCATCCGCATCGGAAATCAAAAGTCGTCTTCACGACGAGGTTTACGTGACCACGGTCGAGGTTGCCGTTGCCTAAGCTACGAATTTTGTCTGGCCGCGAAGTCTGTGTGTTGCTGGTTCTTCATGGGTTTACGGAAGTTCGCCGAAGGGGAAGCCATATCGTGATGCAACGAAAGGAAGTCGATACGACGATCACTGTTCCCGTGCCCGATCACGACGAAGTTCGGATTGGCACATTGCTTTCGATCATTCGCCAATCGGGATTGTCCCGGTCCATTTTTCGAATCGCGCTGATTCTGCAAGGAGTCGTTAAATGAAAGCCCCCGTTCGCGTCCTCGTCACCGGCGCTGCCGGTCAAATCGGATACGCCTTGTTGTTCCGCATCGCCGCGGGCGACATGCTCGGCAAGGATCAGCCGGTCATCCTTCATCTGCTCGAAATCACGCCCGCGCTGCAGGCGCTCAACGGCGTGGTGATGGAACTCAACGACTGCGCGTTCCCGCTGCTGCAAGGCGTGGTCGCGACGGATGACGTGAACGTCGCTGCGAAAGATCTCGATTACGCATTGCTCGTCGGCGCGCGTCCGCGCGGTCCGGGCATGGAGCGCAAGGATCTGCTCGAAGCGAACGGTGCGATCTTTGCGCCGCAAGGCAAAGCGCTCAATGCGCACGCCAAACGGAGCGTGAAAGTGCTCGTGGTCGGCAACCCGGCCAACACGAATTCGCTGATAGCGCAGCAGAACGCGCCCGACCTCGATCCGAACTGTTTCACCGCGATGGTGCGTCTCGATCACAACCGCGCGCTGGGTCAGCTCGCCGAAAAAACCGGCGCGCACACGACCGACATCAAGAAAGTCACCATCTGGGGCAACCACAGCTCCACGCAATATCCGGACATCCATCACACCACCGTGAAGGGGAAGCCGGCGCTCGATCAGGTCGATCAGACTTGGTACAAAGACACCTTCATTCCGACCGTGCAGCAGCGCGGCGCGGCGATCATCAAAGCGCGCGGCGCGTCGAGCGCGGCGTCGGCGGCATGCGCGGCGATCGATCACATGCGCACATGGTCGCTCGGCACGAACGAAGGCGATTGGATTTCGATGGCCGTTCCGTCCGATGGAAGCTACGGCATCAAACCCGGCGTTATCTACGGTTATCCGGTGACGTGCAAGGACGGCAAGTTCACCATCGTGAAGGATCTCGACATCAACGCCTTCTCGCGCGAACGAATGGACGCGACCGAAAAGGAACTGCGCGAAGAGCGCGCCGGCGTCGAGCACTTGTTCGCGAAACGCTGATCGCGGAAAAGTTCATTCGTCCGAACGTCGGCCTCACTTCCGGCCGACGTTCAGCACTGGCAATGCCTCGCCAAAGCGCGTAAGACTCCGCCTCTTGTCACTCGGGAGTGGAGCGATGAAATCCGGATCGTTTTCGCCGTTGTTCGCCGCCATCGTCGCCGCGTTGTTCGTCGTTTCGACCGCACAAGCCGCCTACGATCAGCCGCCGAAAGCCTTGCTCGACGTGATGCAAGCGCCATCGCCGCCGTTGCCCGTCGTGAATCCGGACGGCAGCAAAATCCTGCTCGTTTCCGAATTGCAGTATCCGCCGATGTCGCGCGTGGCCGAGCCGTATCTGCGCCTCGCCGGTGTGCGCGTGGAACCGCGCAATCACAGCAAACACGACACGCCAGGCGGTTACGGCATTCGTGGATGCGCGTCGGATTACACGCTCGTCGACGTCGCGAGCAAACAGGAAATCAAAATCGCATTGCCCGCGGGTGCGTGTCCGGATTATCCGATCTGGTCCGCCGACGGCGCGCGTTTCGTGTTCGAGAACGCGACCGCCGACGCGGTGGAATTGTGGATCGGCGATGCATCGAACGGCAGCGTTCATCGCCTCGGCAATTTCCGTCTCAATCCGATGTTCGGTGCCGACGTGCAATGGCTCGCCGATCAGAAATCGCTGCTCGTAAAAATGGTGCCCGATGATCTCGGCGCGCCGCCGGCCGATCCGGCCGTGCCGTTCGGACCCGACATCCAGGAATCCGTCGGCTCGACCGGCGAGAGCAGCACGTACGAAGCGCGCGATACGCTATCGAGCAAACACGATGAAGATCTTTTCGACTATTACGGAACCGCGCAGCTCGCCGTCGTCGATGCGAATACGGGCAACGTCAAACGCACGGGCAAGCCGGGCATCTACGCCGGCGTGAGCGCATCGCCGGACGGACAGCATGCGATGGTCGAATCGATCAAGCGGCCGTATTCGTACGCGGTGACGTACGAACGTTTTCCGAACGAAGTCGTCGTGTTCGATCTCGCGCACGACACGCAAAAAGTGATCGCCTCGATTCCGCTGACCGACCGCGTGCCCGTGCACGGCGTGCAGGAAGGCCCGCGCGATTTCGACTGGCGCGCGACCGATCCGGCCACGCTGATCTGGGCCGAAGCGCTCGACAAAGGCGACTGGAAAGTCACCGTGCCGAATCGCGATAAAGTCATGATGCAGCGCGCGCCGTTCACCGCGAAGCCGCAGGAAATTGCGCGCACGCAGCAGCGCTTCGTCGGATTTTCGTGGACGGCGACGCCGAGCGTCGCGTTCATGACCGACATCGATCAGAACCGCCATTGGCGTCGCACCGCCATCGTCAACATCGACGATCCGAAACAGAAACCGCGCGTGCTGTGGGATCTGTCCAGCGACGAGCATTACAAGAATCCGGGCGCGTTCGTCTATCGCACGTTGCCGAATGGCGTCTACGTCGTGCGGCAGGACGGCGACGCGGTGTATCTACGCGGCCAGGGTGCGTCCGCGCAGGGCGATCGTCCGTTCCTCGACCGGCTCGATCTGAAAACGCTTTCGAGTGAACGTCTGTTCCGCAGCGATGCCGCCGCGTACGAACGCTTCATCGCGTTCGATGGACCGTCCACGCAGTTCCTGACCTGGCACGAATCGATCAGCGATCCGCCGAATGCATTCCTGCGCAAACTTGGCAGCAAGAACGCGACGATCGATTCGGGCGAAGCGCAATTCGCGACGACGTCGCAACAGATCACGCAGGTTCCCGATCCGACGCCGGTCGTGCGGCAGATCAAGAAGAAACTCGTCAACTACAAACGCAAGGACGGCGTCGATCTTTCGTTCACGCTGTACACGCCGCCGAATTATCAGGAAGGCACGCGCGTGCCGGCGATTCTTTATGCGTATCCGCTCGACTATGCCGACAGCAAACAGGCCGGCCAAGTCACGGGCTCGCAGCAATCGTTCACGCGTTTGCCGTATTACCGGCTGATGCTGCTTGCCGGCTACGCCGTGATCGACAACGCCGCGTTCCCGATCGTCGGCGATCCGAAAACGGCGTACGACACGTATCTCGACCAGCTCGTCGCCGATGCGCAAGCCGCCGTGGACGCGGCAGTCGACACCGGCGTCGTCGATCGCAACCGCATTGGCGTCACAGGACACAGTCACGGCGCGTTGATGACGGCGAACCTGATCGCGCACACCGATCTGTTCCGCGCCGGCGTCGCGACGAGTGGTTCTTACAACAAAACGCTGACGCCGTTCGGCTTCCAGAGCGAGCGTCGTTCGGTGTGGGCCGCGCAAAATGTATACCTGCAGGCGTCGCCGTTTTTCTTCGCCGACAAGATCAAGTTGCCGCTCCTGATCGTGCACGGCGAAGACGACGCGAATCCCGGCACCGAACCGGTGCAGGCGCGCAAGCTGTATCAGGCCATTCGCGGCAACGGCGGCACCGTACGGCTCGTCATGCTGCCGCACGAGCCGCATTGGTATACGGCAATGGAATCCAACGAACAGCTCGTCGCCGAAATGCTCAAGTGGTTCAACACCTACGTGAAAAACGCGCCGCCCAAAGCAACGGCGAAAACCGCCGCAAAATAATTTTCAATTTACGAAAGAAGAGGCTATCGATGAAAAACATCGCGATTATTTTCGTCATCGCATTCGCCGTGTGCGCCAGCGCTTTTGCGGGCGAGGGCATGTGGACGCCCGACAACCTTCCGACCAAGGAATTGCAGTCGAAGTATAAATTTACACCGACGAAGCAATGGGTCGAGCACGCGCAGAAAGCGGCGCTGCGCTTGGCCGGCGGCTGTTCCGGATCGTTCGTGTCGTCGAACGGACTCGTATTGACCAACCACCATTGCGTCAACTCGTGCGTGATGCAGTTGTCGACGGCGGAAAAAGATTTCATCGCGTCGGGCTTCCTCGCGAAGGAAGAGAAAGACGAAATCAAATGTCCCGAAATCGAATTGAACCGGCTCGACACGATCACGGATGTCACCAAGCGCGTGACACAGGCAGTTGAAGGCAAATCCGGCGAGGAATACTCGAAGGCCGAGAAATCGGTGAAGTCCGCGATAGAAAAAGAATGCGCGGGCAACGACGCCGAAGGAACGCGTTGCGACGTCGTGAGCCTGTATCACGGCGGCATTTACGATGTATACAAATACCATCGCTATCAGGATGTGCGCCTCGTGTTCGCGCCGGAATTCGCGATGGCGTTTTTCGGCGGCGATCCGGACAATTTCAACTTCCCGCGTTACGACCTGGACATGGGCGTGCTGCGCGCGTACGAAAACGGCAAGCCGGCAAAAGTCGTCGACTTCTTTCCGTTCTCGAAGAACGGCGCCGATGAAAACGAGTTGACGATCGTCGTCGGAAATCCGGGCGGAACCGATCGCCAGCTCACCATCGCGCAACTCGAAACCGCGCGCGATATTGACACCCCGCACGCGCTTCTTCGTCTTGCGGAAATGCGCGGCGTGATCGAGCGTTTCCGCGCCGAAAGTCCGGAGAACGCGCGCGTCGCCGAAAGCGATCTCTTCGGCATCGAGAATTCGTTCAAGGCGTTCAGAGGCCGACTCGACGCGCTGGTGGATCCGGACGTGTTCAACCTCAAGCGCAAGCAGGAAACCGAACTGCGCGACTACGTCAATGCCGATCCGACGCGCAAACTGAAATACGGCGCGGCGTGGGACAACATCGCGAAAGCCGAAGCGACATCGCGCAATCTGGAATTGCCGTTCCAGTTCGAGGAAGGGCGCAGCAGTTTCTTCACCAAGTATTTCACCATCGCGCGCGCGTTGGTGCGCGGCGCGGAAGAGCGCAACAAACCCAACGGCGAGCGCTTGCGCGAGTTCACCGACTCGCGCCTGCCGAGCCTCACGCAGCAGTTGTTCTCGACCGCGCCGATGTATCCGGACTACGAAAAAGTGAAGCTCGGCCTGTCGCTCACGAAGATGCGCGAATGGCTCGGCGCCGACAACGCGTTCGTGCGCAAAGTGCTCGGCAACGAATCGCCGCAGCAACTGGCCGATCGCCTGATCTCCGGCACCAAGCTCGCCGACGTCGCCGTGCGCAAGGCATTGTGGGACGGTGGCGCGGACGCGATTGCGAAGTCCGACGATCCGTTCATCGTGATGGCGCGCAACATCGATCCGGATGCGCGCGCGATCCGCAAGCGCATGGAAAACGAAGTTGAGTCCGTCGTCGACAAGAACTCCGAATTGATCGCCGCCGCCCGTTTCGAGAAGTACGGCACGAGCGTCTATCCGGACGCCACGTTCACCGAGCGCTTCTCGTTCGGCGAGGTGAAAGGCTGGGACGAGATGGGCAATTGGATCAAGCCGTTCACCGACATCGCCGGCACGTTCGCGCACGCGACGGGAGCGGAGCCATTCGCACTGCCGAAATCGTGGCTCGATGCGAAGCCGTCGCTGAACATGCAGCAGCGCATGAACTTCGTCACCACCAACGACATCATCGGCGGCAACTCCGGCAGTCCGATGATCAACCGCAACGGCGAAATCGTCGGGCTCGTGTTCGACGGCAACATCGAATCGCTCGGCGGCGATTTCTGGTTCGACGAACGCGTCAACCGCACCGTCGCGGTGCACAGCGGCGCGATCATCGAAGCGTTGCACAAAGTCTACAAAGCCGACCGCGTGGCCAAGGAAATCGAAGGCGCACGCAAGAAATAGCGATGCGATTCCGGACTGAAGCGGCCGGCGTGATCGCCGGCCGCTGCGATCACGGCATGGTCGACGTCACCGGCAGATACACCGCGCTCGCGGTATTGCCGCCGTAGTAGACGCTCTGCGTGGCCGCCTTGTACGAACCCGGCGGCGCGTTGAAGACGTTGTCGACGTACGTCTGCGGATTGCGGTCGTACAGCGGGAACAACGTGGACTGCACCTGCACCATGATGCGGTGTCCGGGCAGGAACACGTGATCGACGTTCGGCAGTCCGAATTTGTATTCCTCGATCTTGCCCGGCGTCAGTGCTTGCGGTTTGTCGAGCGCGTGCACGTAACGGCCGCGGAAAATCTCGATGCCGATCGGCAGTTCGAAACCGGCCATGCCCGGCTTGGCACCTTGATCGGTGGATTCCGGCGATACATCGGGATACACGTCGATGAGTTTGACGACCCAATCGCTATCGCTGCCCGACGTCGCCGCGAACAGATCAGCCTGCGGCGGTCCCATGATGTGCACGGGTTTGTCGAGCGTCGCCGTTTGGTACACGAGAACATCCGGACGATCCGAGACGAAACGCTGATCGTGCACCAGCCACGGCTTCCATTGCTTTACGTCGGACATGTTGATGGGACGCGGAATGAACGGCACGGGTTTCATCGGATCGGAAACGTAGTCGTCGTGACCGGCATCGTTCGGCGTCGAGAATCCTGCACCGAAATGCGCGGACAGATACAGCGGCGTCGGCGTGCCCATCGGCCAGTGCGGCGAGGTTTCCCACGCGTTCGCGCCGGTCGCGTACGTGAGCACATGCGGTGTGTGCGGATCCGGCGCGCCCTTGAGGTAATGATCGAAAAACGGCTTTACGTATTTGACGCGGAATTCGCGCGCGGTGTCGCCGGTGAACGTGAGCGCGCCGAGATCGTAGCCGTAATGGTTCGCGCCGGAATGCCGCCACGGTCCGATGACGAGCGTGACGAGGTTGTCGTTGACGTCCTTCGGCTTGATCGCTTTGTAAACGGCGGGCGCGCCGTACGAATCTTCCTGATCCCACTGGCCGACTTCGAGCATTGTCGGAACGGTCAGCGGACGCGCGCCCAGCCATTTGTCGACAGCCTGTAGCGACCAGAAATCCGTATATGCCGGATGCTGCATGACCTTCTGTACGGACGGATAGGTGTCGATGCCGTACTTGCGCGCGTAGTCGCCGATGGAACCGGCGTTGAGATAGTGCGTGTAGTCGTCGCCGATGCCCGCCGGGATTTTCGCTTCGTCGTCGCCGTTGCCGGTGGACATCTCGACGATGTAGTCGAATGTGCCGACGCGGAACGCGCCGTTGTGGAAGTCATCATCGCCGATCCACGTGTCGACCATCGGGCTTTCCGGCACGGCGGCTTTCAGCGCCGGATGCGGATTGATTTCCGACATCAGCGTGGTGAAGCCGAGATAGCTGCTGCCGATCGTGCCGACCTTGCCATTGGATTCCTTGACGTGTTTCACGAGCCAGTCGATGGTGTCGTACGCGTCGGTGGATTCGTCGATGCCGGTCTTGTTGAGCGGACCGGCGAGCGGGCGCGTCATGATGAACTGGCCTTCCGAATGATGCATGCCGCGGATGTCCTGCGTGACGACGATGTAGTTGTCGTCGACGAATTCGGCGTACATCGCGTCCAGCGCTTCGGAGGCCATCGGTCCTTTCACGCGTTCGGTCGAATCTTTCGCGTCGTACGGCGTGCGCGTCAGCAGGATCGGCGCATCGTGCGCGCCGCGTCTAAGCACGATCACCGTATAGAGCTTCACGCCGTCGCGCATCGGCACCATCACGACGCGCCGCTCGTAATTCGCGTCGGGGCGAACCCAGTCGTATTCCTTGACGACATCGGGCGTCATCGCCGTGATCGGCGCGTCGGACGATTTCTTGTCCGCGGCAAAAACGAACGGTGTCGCGACCGAAAGCAGGGTGGTCAATGCGGCGAGAATTTTCATGACGACGAATCCGTTATCGGGAATCGTCCGAGCATACGAAAATAGACGTCGCGCCGCGAGCGCCGATGGTCCCTATGGAGTCAGCGCATTCGAGTCGTCTTCGAGCAGACCGTCATTCGAAGCCGTTCGCGAACACCGTATCTGAGGTCAGCCGCGCCACGGCCTCGACGGCGGATATCGGCGTGTCGGTCGCTGCTTCGCCGGCGATGAGCAGTTGTGTGCCCTGGAACGCCATGGCCGCGATCGTGTCGCTGTGGAAGAGCGAGTTGTATTGCACCAGCGCACCGAACCCGTTGCCGAAATCCGTATCGACCTGCCCTTGCGCTGTCAGCCGCACGACGGCCGCCGATAGGCCCGACGTCGCGGTGACGACGGTCACGCCACCGACCATGAGTTTTCCGTCCTGCGCGTAGATGGCGGTTTCGGCGACCGAAACCTGCGCCGACGCCGAACCGAGATTCAACGGCGCCGCGAAATCGAGCGTTCCATCCGCAGCGAACTCGACGATCGCGGCTTGCGCGACCGACTGAGCGGAAACCCCGGCGTAACCCACGGCGGCGATGCGGCCATCCGGGCCGATCGCAACGCCGCCGGCCTGATCGGTTTCGTCGGTCGGCGTCAGCATGAAACCGTAGCTCACGCCGCCGACGCCGTTGAACGCGGTGTCGAGCGCGCCCTGCGGGGTCAGCGCGATGATCTCGAACTGGCTGGTCGTCGCCGACGTCATTACATAGCCGGCGCCGACGATGCGTCCGTCCTTGCCGACGGCGGCGTTGAGCATGATGCAGCCCATCGCCGCGCCGCATCCGAAGCCTACGCCGCCGATGCCGGCGAAACTCGAGTCGACGACCCCGGTCGCACCAATTTTGACGAACGTCCCGCGATACTGCGTCGTGCCGGTCATCGTGTTGTCGCCCACCGCGATGAGCGCACCGTCGGCGTCAAGCGCGCCGCCGTTGAACTCGGCGCCTGCGGAGTTGACGAACGGAACCGTAATGCAGCCGGTGCCCGCCGCGCCGTAGGTGGGATCGAGCGAACCGTTGGTAGAAACGCGGCAGACCAGCGGTTCCCCGTGATTCAGCGCGACATTGATCTTGGAACCGATCAGCAGCACGCGATCCTTCGCATCCAGCAGCGCGTGCGAGATGCCGTAGGTCGCGCCCGGCGCAATGTCCAGGACCAACTGTCCGTTCGAGCCAAACGTAGCATCGGGCTGCCCGTTCGGGAGCAGGCGCGCGATCGTCACGAATCCGTCGAACGTATTGCCGCTGGTCGCGGTGCCGACGACGACGATCTTGCCGTTGGAGTCGACCATCACCGAGTGCGCGTAATCGTAGTTCGTGCCCGGATAGGTGAACGACAGCGTGCGCGTGCCCTGATTTCCGAAACTCGTGTCGATCTGGCCGTCGATGGGTTCCGCACCGGCAGATATCGCGGCACACAGGGCGGCCGCACTGAGAAAACCAATCGCGTGATTCATCGAGAGCCTCGTTAGCGCGAAATCGCGCCTTCGACAGCTAAAACGGAATCGCGCGCGACACTCTGCCATCGGCTTCGTCGCCGGGTTCGTGTTGGGAAATAAAGCAGGATGAGGAACGAGCCGACGAGATTCGGAAGCCGTTAGCTCTGTACGGCGTGCGGCAGCGGCTCGACAAGCGCGACTTCACTAGCGCCGTTTGCGCGCGCGAATCGCGCGCCTGCGGCCATCAATGCGCGGGTGTAGCGCCGCCGATGTGCGGCGCGCGAATGAATAGCAGGCCGAGCGTGGCTGCCAGCGCAGCGAACGCCGCGCCCACGACGAACGCCACTTGGTAGCCGCCGTTGAGCGCGATGACCTGTTCACTGCCACCCGCCAGCAGATGCGCCGTCGCCGATCCAGCGATGCTCGCCAGCACCGCGAGCCCGAGTGCGCCGCCCATCATGAACGACGTGTTGACGATGCCCGACGCGAGCCCCGATTGATTCGGCTCGACGTCGTTCATCGCCGCCATCAGCACCGGATTGAACGCGATGCCCGCGCCGATGCCGAGCAGAACCATCGGCGGCAATACATCCATCACGTAATGGCCGTCGACCGGCGCACGAGCAAACAGCAAAAGTCCGATCGACGCACACGCCAACCCAGCCGCGAGCGGCGCCTTGATGCCGAACTTCATCACGAGTTTCGCCGACACGCCGAGCGACATCGCGGCCATGATCACGTTGGTCGGCACGAATGCCGCGCCGACTTGCATCGGCGTGTAGCCGAGCACGAGTTGCAGATACAGCGCGGACAGGAAAAACCACGCGAACATCGCCGCGGCCCACAACGCGCCGACGATATTCGCCGTCGCCAGATTGCGCATGCGGAACATGCGCAGCGGCATCAACGGCACGTTCACGCGCGACTCGATCGCGACGAAAACGAGCATCAACGCGGCCGACACGGCGAGCAACCCCAACGTCTGCAGCGACGCCCAGCCGGCTTCGTTGCCGTTGACGATGGCGTAAATCGCGAGCATCAGCGCGGCTGTCACCGTGATTGCACCGCCGACGTCGAGATGACGTTCCGCATCGTCCGGTTTCGCCGCAGGTACTAGCGACAACGACAGAATGATCACCGCGATACCGATCGGGATGTTGACCAGAAATATCCAGTGCCAATCGAACGAATTGACCAGAAATCCGCCGAGCAGCGCGCCGATGCTGCCGCCGCCGGAACACACGAATCCGTAAACGCCCATCGCTTTCGCGCGATCGCCGGTTTCGGTGAACAGATCCATGATCAGCGACAGCGAAACCGCATCGACGACGGCGCCGCCGAGACCTTGCGTCGCGCGCGCGATCACGAGCGTGGTTTGCGAATCGGCGAATCCGCACGCGAGCGAGGCGAGCGTGAACGCCGTGATGCCGAGCAGGAACGCGCGGCGATGTCCATACAGATCGCCCAGCCGGCCGCCGAGCAAAAGGAATCCGCCGGACGTCAGCAGATACGCGTTGATCACCCACGCGAGCGAACTTTCGGAGAATTTCAGATGCTCGCGGATCGTCGGCAGCGCCACGTTCACGATGGTGACGTCGAGCACGATCATGAGCACGCCCAGACACAGCACCGCCAATGCGAACCAGCGTTTGCGATCGTGCGGCACGACAGCGGCGTTACCGTCCATAGGCGGTAGTTTTCTTCGCGTGGAAACGGGCAGTATCGCAAACTGCCGCGGCATTCGTCGCCTCGCGGTGTTCCCTAACCCGCGGCAGAGTAGGTGAAACCTACGCTGCGGGCATTACAGGTTGTGGCACGGAAACCAGACGCCACGCACGACGATCGGGCCGATGCACGGCAGGATCGCATCTTCGTCCAGCGACGAAACCGACACGCCTTCGATCACTTCGACGACACGTTGCGTGTCCGCCGGATAACCGTATTTCGCCAAAAGGCTTTCCGCATCCGACCGCGAATGCGCGGTCACACCGTAACCGTCGCCGCGATCGAGCTTGAACCAGAACCGTTTCAACATCTTGGACACTCCACCCTGTTGGAAATCCCCTATGCAAGTCCGCGGCCACGGCGTTGCACGATTCCTTTCGCGATGACGACGTTTATCGTGCAAATTTCTCGGCGATTTTTGGTCGCGATGTGACACAGGTCCGCTTCTGCGCCGAAACGACGTGATAGCACGCCCAAGGGAACCCGGGCGCCGCCAAAACGTTTTAGGATGGCGCGCGCCCTTCCGAAAAAAATCCCTGTCCGTGACGCCCATCCGACTTCTGCTGACCTCATCGAGCCGCCAGTTCTGGTTCCTGCAAATCTGCGGATGGACCGGCTACTTCGCGCTCAACTACACGACCATGCTCGCCGACGGCAAGCCGTGGCATTACGTCTATTACTCGGCGACGATTTCCTTCATAGGGCTCGTCGTGACCAGCGTTCTGCGGCTCGGCTATCGGCGATTGTGGAACCTTCCGGCGCTTCAGATGGCGCTTGCGGCGGTCGGCATGTTGCTGGTCGCGCTCATCATCGACACGAAGCTGTACACCGACGTGTTGTTCCGTTTCTGCGACGACTGCAGGCCGAGCAACCTGATCGGCTACATCTGGTATTTCGGTTCGCATCTGTATGTGTTGCTGTCGTGGAGCGGCCTGTATTTCGGCATCAAGTTCGCGCGCCAATTGCAGGTGCAGAAGGAAGCGTCGCTGAAGGCGCAGGCGATGGCGCACGAAGCGCAACTGAAGATGCTGCGCTATCAGCTCAATCCGCATTTCCTGTTCAACACGCTCAACGCGATATCGACGCTCGTTCTCGACAAACGCAACGAAACCGCGAATGGCATGATCGGCAGCCTGAGCGCATTCCTGCGCTATTCGCTCGATTCTGACCCGGTGCAACGCGTGACGCTCGCGCAGGAAATCGAAGCGGCGCGGCTTTATCTCGGCATCGAACAATTGCGTTTCGGCGATCGTCTCAAGGTGACGATCGATATCGACGACGACGCACTCGATGCGCTCGTGCCGAGCCTGATCCTGCAGCCGCTGATCGAAAACGCGGTGAAGCACGCGGTCGCCAAGCGCGAAAGCGGCGGCGCGCTCGAAATCGAAGCGCGCCATCGCGGCGCGAATCTGACCATCGTGCTGCGCGACGACGGACCCGGCGGCAACGAGATGGCGGAAATGAAAACCAGTCGCGGCGTCGGTCTTGCGAACACGCGCGAACGGTTGCGCGTGCTGTATGGCGAAGATCAGGAATTCCGCACCGCGAATCGCATTCCGAACGGATTCGAAGTGCACATGCGACTGCCGTACGAACGCGCGCCGGCCGATGTCACCGCGGCGCCCGCATGAAAATACGCACCCTCATCGTCGACGACGAACCGCTCGCGCAGCGCGGACTCGAACTGCGTCTGGCGCGACACGGCGATGTCGAAATCGTCGGCGCCGCCGGCAACGGACGCGAAGCGTTTCATGCGATCTCGACGCTGCGTCCGGACCTGATGTTCCTCGACGTGCAGATGCCCGGCGTCGACGGTTTCGGTTTGTTGCGCGCGGTGCCCGCATCGATGATGCCGCTGACGGTGTTCGTCACCGCGTACGATCAATACGCGCTCGATGCGTTCGCCGCCAGCGCGATCGACTATCTTCTGAAACCCGTCGACGATGCGCGTCTGGATCAGGCGCTCGAGCGCGTGCGCGCGCAACGCGCCGCGCGCGAGGCGAGCGATCATTGCGAGCAACTGCTGAAACTGCTCGCGAACGTTTCCAACACGCCGAATTTGCGTCTCGAAGACGCGCTCGCTGGCGACATTCAGCCCAACGGCTCGGAAAAACTCGCGATCCGCGACGGCCAGCGCGTGATTCGTGTCGACATCGACGCGATCCAATGGATCGACGCCGCCGGTTACTACATGTGCGTCCACGCCACCGACCAGACGCACGTGCTGCGCGGAACGATGCACGATCTCGAACAACGTCTCGATCCGCGCCGGTTCCAGCGCGTTCATCGCTCCGCCATCGTCAACCTCGCGCGCGTGCGCGAGCTGCGGCCGCATCAAAACGGCGAATATTTCCTCGTGCTCGATTCCGGCCACGAACTGAAGTTGTCGCGGACCTATAAAGACAAGGTGAAATTGCTCACCTGAGCGTGTCAGCGCAACGGCCCGTACGGCGTAACTCCGGCTACAACCACTGGAGGAGGGCTTTATGTTGAAACGTATCGTTTCCTTTTCGCTGCTCGCATTCGCTGCACCGTTCGCTCACGCCGCTGGCGGTCTGCCCAGCGGAACGTATATGGCCGGCAACCTCGCGCTGACGTTCGCGGATCACGGCAAGCTCGAATTGAAGGAGAAGGACCAGGTCGTCATGGATGGCACGTGGTCGTCGGATGCGTCGAAAGTGACGATCACCGACAAGAGCGGTTCTTACGCCTGCGCGGCACCGAACGCGACCGGCGTGTACGGCTGGAAGATGAGCGGAGACACCGTGACGTTCACCAAGCAGAAAGACGGCTGCGACGATCGCGCGAGCTCGCTCGATGGAAAATCGTGGAAGAAGTCGTGATGCATAGCTGAAAGCGCGAACCTCGTCCGCGTTGGACGAGGTTCACGCGTCGCTTTTGATCAGTGCTTGGAATATTCGATCTGCAGCGTCTTGGCTTCCTTTCCGCCGTGCATCTCGTACCACTCGAACGTGTAGTGGGTCGGATCGACGATATGCACGACCTGGCGCACCGCCATTTTCAGATTGGGTTTCGCGTAATCGTCCATCTCGCCGCGGAACGTGTAGGTCTTTGTCGCCGCGTCGTAGGTTCCATACGCCAGCCAGAAGCCGGTCGACATACTGTCGATCCACGTGTTCAGGAATTTGCCCTTGGTGTTATCGAAGCCCAGAAAACCTTCGCCGTTGAACGTCTGGCCTTCGAACGCGCCTTCGAACTTCATGCGCAGGTAACGACCGCCGAAGATCGCTTCGTTGTGCGACTTGCCTTCGCTTTTCTGCGGCGGCGACTTCGCATCGGTGAACATCGACGTGGTCGCGCTCCAGTCGCCGGCGAAGTAATCCAGCTGCTTGTGTTCCGGCCGTACTTCGCCGGCTTTCTGCATCGCTTCCATCATCGCCTGCTGTTCCTTGCTCATCGCAGGCGGCTTGCTGTCCGCAGCCGTCGCGGTTGCGCAGGCGACGGCCAGCACGCCGGCAAGCGTCAACATCTGGAATGTCTGGATCGCTTTCATCCCTCTCTCCCGTGAGTCCCCGATTGGGAAGCGCATCGTAGTCCCGGTTCGTGAATGGAAAAAGACGCGCTGCGGCAAGCCTGACTGGGCGCGTCGCACGTTTCGACGCGAAAACAAAACCGTTCGGCGCAAGCGGTGCAACCTTAATGACTCCCGCCACATCCAAGCACGCGTTGTCCGGCGCGAAGCTCGCGCCACGGTCAAACCGGGAGCGCTGTCATGAAGCTGATCGAATCGTCGTTGAAAAATCCGATCGCTGTGGGAATGGCCGTGTTGTTGGTCGCCGCGTTCGGCTTGATGAGTCTGCGCGAACTGCCGCTGCAGTTGTTTCCCGACATCGAACGGCCGCAGGTCGGGATACAGACGAACTGGCGCGCGGCGTCGCCCGAGGAAGTCGAATCCGAACTGCTCGAACCGCAGGAACAGGTGCTGCAGGGTTTATCCGGTCTGGAAGAACTCGACGGCAGCGCCAGCCCCGGCGGCAGCACGATCGACCTCACGTTCGCCATTGGCACCGATCTGAAAAACGCGCAGATGGAAGTGATCGGACGTCTGAATCGCGTGCGCTCGATTCCGAAAGACGCCGATCGTCCCGTCGTGCAACTCGGCGGCAGCAACGGCGGCAACGCGAATGCGTCGCTGTCGTTCTTCTTCGTTCAATTGTTGCCCGGCACCGCCGGACCGATCGATCGATATCGCCACTTCATCGAGAACACGGTGAAGCCGCGCATCGAAGGCGTGCCGGGAGTTTCGCAAGTCGTCGTCAACGCCGGACCGCCGGACGAAGTGCGCATCACCGTCGATCCGGCGAAAGCCGC
>DATBAU010000026.1:0-18940 GCA_036271355.1 Rudaea sp.
TCGGCGGTGACGTTGAGGAAAAGCACGGTGCGTTCCGGCTTCGGGCCGTGCGCGAACGCGCGCGCGAGTTCGATCAGCGCCATCGTGCCGGTCGCGTTGTCGACCGCGCCATTGTATATTTTGTCGCCTTTTGCATCCGGCGCGCCGATGCCGAGATGATCCCAGTGCGCGGTGTAGATCACGTATTCGTCGGGACGATTGCTGCCTTCCACTTTGCCGACGATGTTGTGCGACACGATCTGTTTCTGCTCGACGTTGAAGTTGGCCGAGAACGTCGTGTCCTTCAATGTCACCGGTTTGAACGCGCGCGTTTGCGCCTGTTTTTTCAGTGCGTCGAAATCCAATCCGGCTTTCTTGAACAGATCGACGGCGAGATCGCGCTGGATCCACGCCTCGACCGGCGTGTGCACCGATTTCGGATCGTCGCGCACGATGTCGAACATCGCGTTCGTGTTCGAGTTGCGCACGGTCTGCCAGCCGTACGACGCGGGACCGGTTTCGTGGATCACGAAAACGCCCGCCGCGCCCCGACGCGCGCCTTCTTCGTATTTATACGTCCAGCGGCCGTAATACGTCTCCGCTTTGCCGCCGAAATCGCCGACGCCGGTTTCGTAGTCGGGATCGTTGACGAGCACGACCATGATCTTGCCGTGCAGATCGACGCCTTTGAAATCGTCCCATTTGCGCTCAGGCGCTTTCACGCCGTAGCCGCAGAAAACCAGCGGCACGTCCTTCAACGAAACGCTTTTCGAGCCGTCCATCGGTGCGCGGACAGAAATGTCGTCGCCTTGCGTCAGTTTGCGCGTGCCGCCTTTTTCCGTGATCGACAAATCCGGAGTGCCTTCGATTTCCGAACGCGCCAGCGGCACGTCCTGCGTCCACGCGCGCTGTCCGTTCTTCAGATCGCCCGCGGGTTGTACGCCGGCTTCCTTCAATTGTGCCGTGACGTAAGCGATCGTTTTCGTTTCGCCGGGCGTGTCGGGACCGCGGCCTTCGAATTCGTCGGAGGCGAGCGTCTTGTCCTCGTCGGACATGCGCTTGGTATCGAACGTCGGCGCGCTTGGTTTATCGGCGGCGAAGGCCGATGCGGCCAGCGTGAGGAGGATGGCGGCCGAAAGCACGTCGGCGCGTAGTATTGATTTCACGTGTGACTCCTTGTTCGACGATCGAGTGACGATGGTAAGGTTCGGACGGCTAGACGTCCATCAACGGATGGCACATGCCGGCTACCATTGCGTGGGTTTCGGATTGCGTTCGCTGAAGTCGCGCTGGTGCCAGTACGGATACACCGGCGTGCGCTGGCTGGCTTCGTCGAGACGTCGGACGTGTTCGGCATCGAGCGTCCAGCCGAGCGCATCGAGGTTGCCGCGAAGCGGTTCCTCGTTGCGCGCGCCGACGACGATGTTCGCGACCGTCGGACGTTGCAAAAGCCAGTTGAGCGCGATTTGTGGAACCGTTTTGCCGGTGTCTTTGGCGACGGAATCGAGTGCATCCACGACGGTATACAAATAGTCGTCGTCGACGATCGGGCCGCCTTCGGCGCCGCCATCTTTGATGCGACCGGATTTCGGCGCGTGACCGCGACGCATCTTGCCGGTCAGACGGCCCCAGCCGAGCGGACTCCACACCATCGTCGCCACGCCTTGATCGAGCGCGAGCGGCATCAGTTCCCATTCGTAATCGCGGCCGATGAGCGAGTAATAGCCTTGATACGCGACGTAGCGTGCCAAGCCGTAGCGTTCCGACGTCGCGAGCGATTTCATCACGTGCCAACCGGAAAAATTCGAACAGCCGATGTAGCGCACTTTTCCGTCGCGCACGAAATCGTCGAGCGCGCGCAGGGTTTCGTCGACCGGCGTGAGCGCGTCGAAACCGTGCATGAAATAGATGTCGACGTGATCGGTACCGAGACGTTTCAGGCTCGCGTTCAGTGCTTCGACGAGATGAAAACGCGAGGAACCCTTGTCGTTCGGGCCTTTACCCGTCGTGAAGGTGGCCTTCGTCGAAATCAATGCTTGTTCACGGCGACCCTTGAGTGACTGACCGAGAATCTCTTCCGATGCGCCGGCCGAATAAACATCGGCCGTATCAAAAAAGTTGATGCCGGAATCGAGGCAGATATCGACGAGGCGTTTCGCTTCGGTTGTATCGGTCGTGCCCCACTTCGCGAACATCGTGCCGACGCCGCCGAAGGTGCCGGTGCCGAAACTTAAAGCGGGAACTTTGAGGCCGGATCGGCCGAGCAAGCGATATTCCACATCCATTCCTTTGTATTTACGCGCGATCAGGCGCTGCGCAGCGGTTTCATCGTCGACGGCGCGTTGTCGCCGTGCATCGCTTTCAGATATTGACGGTCGAACGCGGCGAGCTGGCTTTCGAGTTCCGAATAAGGACCCGCTTCCCACGCGCGCGAGATGACACCGCGATACGCGTTCACGCACAGGTCCCAATCCTGGCGATTGGTCATGTCCCAGAATTCAACGGCGGGCGATGGATCGAAGCCCGGCTGCGCCATTGCGTCGGGATGGAAATACCATTCGCAGACGATGCGCGTCTTGTCGATCGCGAGCGGCTGGACGCGATGCACCATCACGTAATCCGGATGGAACGAAAGAAATGCACCGGGAAACAAAGTGTAATAGTACACACGGGCGCGTTCTTCGTCCGTGAGAGTCGCGAACGGCGCCGCGCAGCGTTCGCCGCCCATCGTCATGCTGCCTTCGCGGTTGCTCATGAACATCGGCCCGCCGAGGACGCTGCCTTCGTCGAGATCGTTCTCGGAATTGCGGAACGGCGTGAGTTTGTTGAGCTGCGGATGCGCCAGCGGACAGTGATAGCACTCGCTGAAATTGTGCACGAACATTTTCCAGTTCGCGTCGACGTCGTAGATACGCCGTTCCGCCGCGCGCAGTTCGGGTGTCTGCCATTGCCGGAAGCGCCCGACGAGTCCGGGAAGCGCCTGTTCGAACGGCTGCGGTTGCTTGGCGAAGTTGAGGAAGATGAAACCTTCCCATTCGGTCAGCGCGACGGCGTGTAGCGGATAGTCGGCGGCATCGAAGCCCGGCACTTCGCTCATCGCCGCGACGTTGCGCAAAGAGCCGTCGAGACTGTAACTCCACGCGTGATACGGACAAACCAGTGCGTTGCCGATCGTGCCGTGCGCCTCGCGGCACAGGCGGCTGCCGCGATGGCGACAGTGATTGTGGAACGCGCGGATCACGCCGGCCTGATCGCGCAGCACGATCACGCTTTCGTTTTCGAGTTCATACAGAAAATAATCGCCGCTCTCGTCGAGCTGCGAAACGTGACCGGCGAGCAGCCACGACTGAAAGAAAATCTGCTCGTGTTCGAGCGCGAAAACCTCAGGCGAAACGAAGCATTCGCGGTCGAGCGTGTGCTGACCCAACGACGAGCGCTTCTGCATGACTGTCGGCCTCAGGACGAGGCCGACAGGGTAACGCACTTGGCCGTCCAGATCGATTAAACGACTGTCACGTTCCTTCGAAGCCGTTGCTGAAGATCTTGTCCGGATCCATCGAGCCGAATTCGTAAGCGCCGATATCGGCGACGGGCGGATCGCCGCCGCCCACCGCGCGTGCAAAGCCGCGCTGGTCGGAGTCCACGGTCAACACCGTACCGGCCTTGTCGATCGCACACGAGCCCGCGGTAAGTGCCATCGTCTGTGTCGGTCCGCCGTTGTCGGCGAGCGGCGACAGTTGCGGATCGCAACTCAGCGTCTGATCCGGCACGCCGGCATTGCTGGCGACGATGATGTCGTATTGACCCGTGATGGCGGCACCGCCTTCGATGTCGTCGGGTGTGGTGCCGGCGATGGTGTTATTGACAAGGATGGTCGCGTCGACCTCGGCGGACGATCCGAAATTCACGCCGCCGCCGTCGCCCGCCGACTGGTTCTGCGTCACCGTCGTGTAGTTCATCATCAGCGTGCCGGTCTGCACACCGCCGCCGGTTCCGCTGGCCATGTTGCCGACGATCGTGGAGTTCGCGATATTCGTCGTTCCACCTAAAATGCCGCCGCCGTTTCCTTGCGCGGTGTTCGTATCGATCGTGGAATACGAGACGATCACGTTGGCGCCGACGGTCGAAGGATTGGCATACAGGCCGCCGCCCGAACCGTTCGAGGCGAGGTTTCCGCTGATCGTCGAACTCGTGACGTTCATACCTTGCGCCGCATACACGCCACCGCCGGCCGAAGCCGATGTGTTATCCAGAATATCGGCGCGCATCAAGCGTAAGGCGCCCGAGGAAAAAATGCCGCCGCCGCCGTTGACCGGGCCCGTCGCGGAGCTGGTCGAATTGCTTTTAATGGTCGAGTAATCGATTTCCACGCCGGTACTGCCGTAGACGCCGCCGCCGACGTTGCCCGCTTTGTTGCCCGTAACGATCGAGTTCTGAATGGTCAATTTTCCGGTCGCGGCAATCCCGCCGCCGGCGCTGTTGGAATGGTTGCCGGAAATGACGCTCGCGCCGACGATCAGCGAATTGCCGGCGAGAATTCCACCGCCGAGAAAATTGCCGGAATCGCCGTTGGTGATTTGCAGCCCTTCGACGTCCAGCGCGGCGTTACTTTGGATGATGCCGAAGACAGGCGTGCCGTCCGAGCTGCTGCGCGTGAGCGTCACAAGAGGATTTCCCGTCGCATCTACCGGTGCGGAAATCGTCGCTTGGTTGTTGATGACCAACGCGTGCGACTGCGACTGCGCCGACGTGAATGTAATCGTCGTCGGCGACGTGAAAGAGTTCAAGTCGATGATGTCGCTGTTGCCATCGCCGGCGATGCAATTGTTCACCGCCGCTGCCGTATTGAGCGCCTGCACCGCATCCACGATCGTGCATTTGCCCGATTCGGAATCCGTACCCGCGCTGTCCACGACGATGGTAGCGGCATGCGCGACATTGATGCTGAGTGCGATCGCGAGCGCGAGCGGCGCCGGGCACAAGGTTTTCCGTATACGCAACGAAGTTTGAGAAATCCGACATGTCCGTGTCATACCGCCTCCTTAAAAATTCAGATGTCTTTCACGTCACCCTAACGAGGCTGGAGCATAGCCACGTTTTCGTTGGTGAAGATTAAGTGCGACATTTGCGGTTCAGCGGGATTCATCAGTCCGACTGCCGCATGAACGCGAACCGCCGAATTCAGAAGCGGTACAGACAATCGAAAACCAAGGCACGTACAAATTCGTGAGCGCTGTCACGAAAAAACTGGGTGTATCGCGGTCACGTCGAAAATCAGGCCGGCAGCGCGGCTCGCGCGAGCAAGATCAGGATTTGAATCCGTACGCGGCGAGCACCGGGCGAAGCGCGTCGATCCAGATCGCATAACCCGCGGGCCGCATGTGCAAACCGTCGGGGAGCAGCAAATCGGGGCGCGGCTGGCCGTTGGCATCGAGCATGCGGCTCGCCACGTCGACGACGCGCACGTCTTTTTGCGTATTCGCCCAGGCGGCGATGCCATCGTTCGCCGCGCGCATCGGCGGCCACAGTTTCCAGCGCGAGGTGCTGGGCTTGATCGTTATGTAAACGATGGCGGTGTTCGGCAAATCCTTGCGCACACGCGCGACGAATTGCTTGAAGTCCTCGATCACCTGATCGGATGTGCGGCCATCGTTGACGTCGTTGTCGCCGGCGTAGAGCACGACGACATTCGGGTGATACGGAATGACGATGCGATCGGCGAACAAGGTCGAATCGCGAAGTTGCGATCCGCCGAAACCGCGAGCGATGACGGGCATGCGCGGGAAATCAGTCGCGAGCGTGGTTGTCCAATTCTTGATCGACGAACTGCCGACGAAAACCACACCGTGCTGCGGCGGCGGATTGCTCGCATCGTGCGCGGTGAGGGCATCGATTTCGGGCTTCCACTGCGCGAGACGATCGGTCTCAGCATGGGCAATCGCCGCGAAGACGAGCAGGAAGAGTGCGACGCAGAAGCGAGTCGAAAACGTGCGCCCGATCATCGAAGTTGACTGTCTTTGCTGCCGCGGCGGTTGTAGCCGCTGAATGCGGATGCTTCCTTGTCGTGCTCGTCCTGGCACGGCACGCAAAACTGCACACCCGGCACGGCGCGACGACGCGCTTCGGGAATCTTAACGCCGCATTCTTCGCAGTGCGTCCGCGCCGGACCTTTCGGCGCGCGCGCGCGAACGCGCTGGATCGCGTCCTTGACGGTCGCATCGATCTGGTCGTTGACGGCGTTGTCGCCTGCCCATCCGGTAGCCATAGGTCAAATATGCGGTCGCTTTGGCCGCGACGCAAGCGTTCCCGAATGCCGCAAAAGTTTCAGCGCATTCGGCACGGCGAATCCGTGCGCGGTGTTGTCGAAAATGCACCAGACCTGGCGCGATCGGCGCAGCGATTCGCGCATGCGTTGCGCGATGGTTTCGAGGAAGGCGTCGTCGTAGTTCGAGTAATACATGCGCGGCGAACCGTGCAGACGGAAATACGCGATGCGCGGGTCGCCGCCCGGATGCGCCGCTGCGTCGTTCAACGCCGAATCCGGGGCGACGCGCCCGATGTCGAATTCACGCAGCAACGCGTCCGCCCGATCGTCGAACCACGAAACATGGCGCGGCTCGATGACGATGCCGCCGTCGAAGCGATCGCGAACCTGCGAAAAGAAACGCTTTGCGACGACGCGTTCTAACGCGAGGCTCGGCGGCAGTTGCACGAGCACCGTTCCGAGCCGACGACCGAGACCGGCGATTTGTTCGAAGAACGCATCGAGCAATTTCGCACTTCGTTTCAGCCGCAACGTGTGCGTGATTTCCTTCGGCATCTTCACGGAAAACCGGAACGCCTTCGGCACGCTGCGCGCCCAGCGTTCGTAGGTTTCGCGTCGATGCGGTTTATAGAACGACGAATTGATCTCGACAGCATCGAACACAGCGGAGTACCGTTGCAGATGCGATCCGTCGCTCGGAAACGCGGCGACGTGCGCGGACGGAATCGTCCATCCCGCGCAACCGATACGGAACGAACAACGGCTCACGGAGGAGCGCCATGCCGGAAGGACCCAGCATCGTTATCTTGCGCGAAGAGACGCGCGCGTTCGTCGGAAAAATCATCCGCGTCGCCGACGGCAACAGCCGGCTCGACAAGGAACCGTTGATCGGTCAGCGCATCCGCGCGATTCGCAGTTTCGGCAAACAGTTTCTGATCGAACTGCCCGAACTCACGATCCGCATTCATTTCATGCTGTTCGGAAGCTATGCCATCAACACGCGCAAGGAAAACCGCGTGCCGCGTTTGAGTTTGCGATTCGCGCGCGGAGCGGAAATGAATTTCTATGCGTGTTCGGTGCGCTTTCTCACGGGCGACCTCGACGAACTGTTCGATTGGCGCACCGATGTGCTTTCCAACGCGTGGGATTCGCGCCTCGCACTGCGTCGGCTGCGCGCAAAACCCGAGACGCTGGTGTGCGACGCACTGCTCGATCAGGATATTTTCGCCGGCGTCGGCAACATCATCAAAAACGAAGTGTTGTTCCGTCAGCGTATCCATCCGCTGTCGAAAGTCGGCGCGTTGCCGCCCGCCAAATTGCGCGCGATGGTGAAGGATGCGCGCGACTACAGTTACCTGTTTCTCGATTGGAAAAAACGATTCGTGTTGCGAAAGCATTGGCAGGCGCACAACAAATCCATCTGTCCGCGCGACCACGTCAAATTCAGTTTCGGAATGCTCGGCGTGCGGCATCGGCGTTCGTTTTATTGCGAGCTGTGCCAGAAACGGTACACGTGAACGTCAGGACTTTTTCTTCGCGGCCTTCTGGCGCGCCGCCCATATGTTGTCGACGAGATTCGGATAACGTCGTCCGGCCGATTCCGCGCGTTTTTTCGCCGCCGATTTCTGCGCCGCGGTCAATTTCCGCGGCGCCTTGAGAGTCTTCGGCCGAGGTTTCTTCCACGGTGGTGCGCGTCGCGTGGCCATGATGCCCTTCCTTGGGTTTTCATCGATCGTAAAACCGCGTTGCTGAATCGCGGATGTCAGGGCGTGGCATGAAAAGTCGTAGCAACGAAAGCCAACCAGGGGGCCACGCCATGTATCGATCGACCGTGCTCGTTTGCTTGCTCTTCGCCAGCCTTGCGGGTTGTTCGCCCCAGGCACCGTCCGTCGCGGCTGATGCAAAAGCGATGGCGGTGCAGAATCCGCTCGGCGATGCCTACAAAGGTCCGCCGACGCCGTGCGACAAGGAGCTTTCGACGCAGGACGCTGCCAATCTCATCAACGTGCCCGTTTCGATCAATCACTATTCGATGAGCGGTTCGACGCCGGGCCAAGGCTGCGAACTCGGTGCCGGAAAATCGTTCAGCGCGATGATCGATATCGCGATCAAAACCGGCGGCGCGTCGTATTACACGATGCTGACGCAAGGTTCGCCGACGTCGAAACCCGTGCCGGGCGTTGGCGACGGAGCGATGACGACGGGCACGATCGACTCGAACATTCCCGGCGGCAAGGAAATCGACGTCTACGCACACAAGGGCGATTGGGTTTGTATCGCGGAACTCATCCATAAATCCGGCGACGGCGAGAAAGTGCTCGTGTCGCTGTCCGACGACGACAACGCGCGCAAACTCGGCGCGTTGTGCGCGAAACTCTTCGCCGCGCGGCCTTAGTGTGTCGCTTGCATCGCGAGTTCGAACGAGCGGACACGCAATGCGTGATCGAAAACGTTCGCGGTGAAAATGAGTTCATCGGGCTGATGCCGTTGCACGAAGGCGGCGACACCCTCTTTCACCGTTTGCGGCGATCCGACCACGGCGCACGACAGCGCGCGGTCGACGTTGGCTTTCTCGTCGGGCGAACAATATGTATTGATCGCATCGCCCGATTCGAGCGGCGGCGGCACGAGTCCGGGTTTGCCGCGACGCAAATTGACGAATGCCTGCTGCTGCGTCGTGAACAGACGCCGCGCTTCGTCGTCCGAATCCGCCGCGACGACGTTCAGCGCCAGCATCGCGTGCGGCTTCGCCAAGCGCGCCGACGGTTTGAATGTGCGTCGATAAATCGACAACGCCTGCTCGAGCGCATCTGGCGCGAAATGCGAAGCGAACGCGTACGGCAATCCGAGCGCAGCGGCGAGTTGCGCGCCGAACAGACTGGAACCCAAAATCCACATTTCCACATCGATACCCGCGCCGGGCACCGCGCGAACGGCTTGACCCGGCTGCGGTGGATCGAAGAAGCGAATTAGTTCGACGACATCGGCGGGAAATTCGTCCGCGCTCGCGTAGTAACGACGCAGCGCACGGGCGGCGGCCTGGTCGGTTCCAGGTGCGCGTCCCAAGCCGAGATCGATGCGGTGCGGATACAAACTCGCGAGCGTGCCGAATTGTTCGGCGACTTGCAGCGGCGCGTGGTTGGGCAACATCACACCACCAGAACCGACGCGGATCGTTTTCGTGCCGCCGGCGACGTGGCCGATCAGAACCGCTGTCGCCGCGCTCGCGATGCCGGGCATGTTGTGATGTTCGGCGAGCCAGTAGCGCGCGTAACCCAAGCGTTCGGCGGCGCGAGCGAGATCGAGCGTGTTGGCGAACGTGTGCGCCGCCGTGCTGCCTTCGGTGATCGGCGCGAGGTCGAGAACGGATAAGGGAATCATCGATGTGGCAATCCTGAATTCGATTGCCGATATCTGGGGACGACTCGCGCTATTTCACGATCGGTTCGATGCGCAGGACCGTTCGCGGGGCCGGCATGGTGACTTCGCGTACGCCCAGACGGTGACTGGCGATACCCGATTCGGTCAGGCATTTCGTGATCGCGCCGGCGTGCGATTTCGCGGAACTCAAAGCGGCTGCGTCCGAACCCTCGACGCCGACGTCGGCGACGATGCGCGTCATCTTGTATTCGACCAGCGCTTTCGCGATCGGCGCGAGCGCGGCGCAATCGATCGATGGCAGCGATGCTTCGTCGCCGTGAAAGTGCACGCGTTCGGTGATGTCGACGGCGATGTGTCCGTCGGTGCGCGTGACGACGATGGCCGGATCGCCCGACTGGCGCAGGCGCCCTTGCAACGTATCGAAGTAATAACCGACTTGCGTGCGGTCGATGCCTTCCGGGGCCGGCGCGGGCGGCGGCGCGGGCACGGGCGTCACGTCCGCATCGTTTTCCGGTTTCGGTGTGGCCGGCGCGACCGGTTTTGGTTTCGGCTTCGCTTTGGGTGGCGGCGGCGGCGTCGGTGTCGGCGTGGGCGCGGTTACCGGCCGCTTGCTGTCTTCGACGACCGGCGCGGGTGCCGGTCGATGTTGTTGCTGTGCGCACGCGGCGAGCAGCGCGACGACGGCAGCGATGACGCATGCGCGAAAAAATGAAGTGCGCATGCCATCAGTCCTTTTTTCGGCGGGCGAGGAAGAATACAAGAAAATCTCCGAGAGACAACGGTTTCGCGAACAGATAACCCTGCGCGAATTGCACGTCATGTTCGATCAACCATTGCGCTTGCTGCACGGTTTCCACGCCTTCGGCGACGATGCTCAGGCCGAGCGATTTGGCCATGTCGATCACGTGCACGATCACTTGACTCGTCGCAGCGCCGGTGCCGATCGCGTCGACGAACGATTTGTCGATCTTTAGCACATCGAGTTCAAACGACTGCAGGTATGACAAACTCGAATAGCCCGTGCCGAAATCGTCCACCGCCACTTCGTGACCGCGGCTGCGCAATTCGCCGATGAGTTTGCGCGCGGAGTCGGCGTTGACCAGGGCGCGTTCGGTGATTTCGAGCTTCACCGCAGTCGGCGGCAGACCGGCGACGCGCAACGCTTCTTCGAGTTCGTGACCGACGCGATCGTTCTGCAGATCGCCCGGCGACAGATTCAGATTGACGCTGATCGCGCCGCTTTTGTAGATACGCGTAAGGTCGCTCACCACCACGCGCATCACGGCGATGGTCAACTCTTGAACGATGCCCGCTTTTTCCGCGAGCGGAACGAACACGTTCGGACTCACCCACTCGCCCGCGCTGTTTTTCCAGCGCGCGAGCGCTTCGGCGCCGACGCATTTCGAACTGCGCAAATCCATCACCGGTTGATAGAACACGGTGATCTGCCCCGCCGCGATGGCTTGCTTTAATTCGGTTTCCGGTGCGAGCTGACGTCGCGACAGGCGCGTCACGATATCGATCCAGCCGAGTACCGTCATGATGCCGAGCACGACGCCGATCGCGAGCAATGCGCCGTGGCGCGTCCAGAAATTTCCGATCGGTTCGCGCGCCATCACGTCGATCGGCAGGATTTCGTTGCGCGCGAAATGCGACAGCACGACGCCCTGCTGGCGATCCACGTTCACGCCGAGCGGCACCGTTGCCGGATCCGGAAACGGCGCGTCGAGCGGCACCGCCGCCAAGCGCAATTTCTCGACCCACAATCCGGCTTGGCGCGATGGCGACGACGACAGATCGAGAAGCAAACGCGGATCGATCGCGACGTCGTGATTGCCGTAGCGGATAAGGAACAATTGCACGCCGCCGACTTCGGTTTCCTTGCTCGGCCACCACGCGACGAAGCCGTTGTCGTAGATACGATCCGCGTGCGACGGCTTGAGACCTTCCTGCGGCAAAAAGCCGACGCCGCACAAACGTTCGGTCGCTTCCCAATAGCCGATGCCGCGCACATACGGCCTCGAAACGGCGGCATCGCGCAGTGCCTGGAGATGCGCGGGTTCGCAGCGTTGCGCATCGAGTTTGTCGAAACCGGCGAGCATGTCGCGCAGATCGACGAAGATATTTTCGGTGCGTTCGCCGAGCATGGCGGCGAGTCCGCCTTCGTACGCTTCTTCCGACGCCATCGATTCGCGCCAGAACAGCCACACGATCACGGAAAACAGCACGGTCACGCCGACCAACGCGGCGAGCACGCCCGCAGTCAACACCTTGTCGCGACGGCGCATCATCTTCCACAAGCCACCGCCGGACGGCCTGCACCGTTCCCGCGACTGGCCCGAACCCCCGTTCCTGTCCTGTCGGTCACCATCATAGACTGAATGCGGGCGGGGGTTGACAACTGCGTTGAGGTCTGTGAATCCGCTAGCATGCTGCGCATGGCCAAGCGCAGCTGCGGCATCGTTCTTTATCGACAGGTCGGCGGGGAATTGCAGTTTCTGCTGACGCATCCCGGCGGTCCGTTCTGGCAGCACCGCGATGCCGGCGCGTGGACAATTCCGAAAGGCGAACCCGACGGCGACGAAGCCGACGAAGCCTGCGCGCGACGCGAGTTCCGCGAAGAACTCGGCGCCGATGTCGTCGGACCGTTGACCCCGCTCGGCGACATCACGCAAAAAGGCGGCAAGCGCGTGACCGCGTTCGCCGCGCAAGGCGACTTCGACGTCTCCGCACTTTCCAGCAACGCGTTCGAGATGGAATGGCCGCCGCGCAGCGGAAGGATGCAAACCCACCCGGAAGTCGATCGCGCCGAATGGATGACGATCGCCGTCGCGCGCGTGAAATTGTTGCCCGCGCAGGTCGAGTTGCTCGACCGGCTGATCGAACACGTGAGCCGACCCTGACTATCGGCGCACTCGCCTGTCCGCGCGATTGCGTATAGTTGCCGACTCGCAAAAAGAGGATGTCGCGATGAAGATTCGTCCGAGAGCCATTGCCACCGTTGCCGTCATTTCCGCGCTCACGCTCACTGCCGCGTGGGCCGCAGACAAGAAACCCGATGCAAAAACGCCCGCCGCGCCGGCGTGGGTCGAGCGCAGCAACGCGAATGCGCAGGTGCTGTTGAAAGCGATGGCGCAGTTCCGTCCGGAATTCGCGACGTTCACCGGATTTCCCGGTTACGACGACAAGGCGCTGGACGATCGCGCCGGCATTGTCGAACGTTCGCGCGCCGCCGTCGAAGCCGCGCGCGCCGATCTGCAGAAAAAACTCGATGCGGAAACCGATCCGAACGTGAAACAGGATTTGCACATCCTGGTCAACGCCGCGACGCGCCGCATCGAAGACAGCAAGATCGAAGAAAAATACCTGTTGCCGTATTTCGACGTCGGCGAAACGATTTTTCAGGGCGAGTTCGGATTGCTGCAGGATCACATCCCCGCCGATCGCCGCGCTCATGCGCTGAATCGGCTTAAGTGCTATCTCGGCACTGCGCCCGGCTGCACGCCGCTGACGAAAGATGCCGAAGCGCGCTTCACGGAGAAGATGTCGGACAAGAATCTGCTCGGACCTTACAAGGCCGAAGTCGAGCAGCATTTGTCGAACACCGGGCGCTACGTCGACGGCATCCGCAAGCTGTTCCAGAAATACAAAATCGCGGGAACCGACGCGTCGATCGCCGAACTGCAGAAACAGCTCGACGCGCATGACGCATGGGTGCGCGCGACCGTGCTCACGCACGCGCGCGCCGATTTCCGTCTGCCACCCGAGGTGTACGCGAACAACCTGAAAGACGTCGGCCTCGACATCTCGCCGCAGGAATTGATGAAGAAAGCCGAACTCGAATTCGTCGAGACGCGCGCGGCGATGGAACTCATCGCGCCGGCCGTCGCGAAGGAAACCGGCACGACGTCGACCGACTATCGCGATGCCATCAAGGCACTGAAGAAACAGCAACTCGACAAGGATTCGATCGAGCCGTATTACCACGAGGTGATCGGCAAGATCGAAGCGATCATTCGCGAGAAAAAGATCGTCACGCTGCCGCAGCGCGAGATGATCATGCGTCTGGCATCCGAAGCGGAGAACGCATCCGAACCCGCGCCGCACATGATGCCGCCGCCGCTGATCAACAATCACGGCGAGCGCGGTAGTTTCATTCTGCCGCTCGGCAATCCGCCGACAGGCGACGGCAAAAGCGAGGTGTACGACGACTTCACCTGCAAAGCCTGTGCATGGACCCTGACCGCGCACGAAGGTCGTCCCGGACACGAACTGCAATTCTCCGCGATGGTCGAGCACGGCGTTTCGCTCGCGCGTTCGCTGTTCGCATTCAACAGCGTGAATGTCGAAGGCTGGGCGCTGTATTCGGAATTCATGATGGTTCCGTATGAACCCGCCGGCGGCCAGATGATCGCATTGCAATTGCGCATGTTGCGCGCCGCGCGCGCGATGCTCGATCCGATGCTCAACCTCGGACTCATCACACGCGATCGCGCACACGACATCCTCGTCGACGATGTCGGCTTGTCCGAAGCGTTCGCGCGCGAAGAACTCGATCGCTTCACGTTCCGTTCGCCGGGACAGGCCACCGCGTATTTCTATGGCTATACGCGCCTGCTGGAAACGCGTGAGCAGGTCGAAGTGGCGCAAGGCAAATCGTTTGATTTGATGGCGCTCAACGACTTCATCCTCGCGCAAGGTTTGCTGCCGCCCGATCAGCTCAGCGAAGCGGTCGCGGCGAAGTTCATCGACAAGAAAGCCGCGCACTAAGCCCGATACGAAGCCGCGTCACTCCATGGGTGACGCGGACTTCGTCCGCGTAAACACGCACTACGCGCGTTCGCCACCAATCAAATGTAACGATCGCGGCGGTTGGTTGTTTTTCCGGCGAGTGCCTTCTACCCTCGGGCCGACGCGGTTACGGCTCGGGGAACGTTCGGTCGCATGCGGTGTGTGAAATGGGGATGGGCGGCAGCGTGCCTGTGTTTCGGCGCGACGGTTGACGCAAACGACATCAAACCACTCGACTTGCCCGACATGGGCGCGCCGACGTTCACGACGTTTTCGGCGCGCGACGGCGTGCCCGATTCGGTCATCGTCAGTGTCCAGACCGACCGCGACGGTTTCGTCTGGCTCGCCTCGTCGCAAGGACTCGCGCGCTATGACGGCCATCGCTGGGACAGCTCCGCGCCGCTCGGCGCAAAAGGCACGCTCGGCACGCTGCTGACCGATCACGAAGGCACGTTGTGGGTCGCGTTCCGCGACAACGGCATCGCGCGATTCGACGGTCACGCTTGGCAACATGAAGATGCGGCGCGTTTGCCGTCGCAACGCATTCGTCGCATCGCGGAAACGCGCGACAACGCCGGTCGTCCTACGCTGTGGGCGTTGACGATCGATCGCAGTCTGCTGCTGCACGACGGCGATCGCTGGATTCCCGCGCCCGGCGCCGATGCGCTGCCGCGCTCGGTGATCGCCATCGCGCACACCGCTTCGATCGGCGGCACGGAACGTCTGTGGATCGGCACCGCGAACAACGGATTGTGGTATCGCGAGCACGATCAGTGGCAGCGCTTTGAAGCGCCGCAATTCGACGCGACGCAGATCGAAGGATTGTTGACGACACAGACATCGGCAGGTGAACAACTCTGGATCGCGACGTTCGGCGCCGGCCTGTGGCGCATCGATGCCGACGGCATGCGCGCATGGACGGTCGAGGACGGTTCGGTCTCGACCGATGCATTCTATTCGCTCGTGCAAACGCGTGATGCGGACGGCACGCTGGTCGTGTGGGCCGCCTCGCGCGACGGACTCGTGCGCGTGCACGGCGATCACGCGCAGGTGTTCGATCGCCGTTACGGATTACCGTCGAACAGCGTGCGCAACGTTGACGTATGGCGCAGTCCGGACGGCGTGGACGTACTTTGGCTCGCTACCGAAAACGGCGTCGCGCGCACGATTGTCAACGGCAATCCGTGGCAGACGGTGTCGCTCCTCGGCGCGTCGTCGAGCGGCGTTTTCAATCTGCTGATCGAACCGGACGATCACGGCGGCCAGCGTTTATGGGTCGCGTCGAGCTTCGACGGCCTAGGACTTTTCGACGACGGACGATGGTCGGTGCTGCAACCGGACAAGGCGGAACTGCGCCACACCGACATGCGATTGATCCGCCGCGTGGACGGCACGCTGTGGGTGGGTTTCAGCAACGGCGCTTTGGCGACGCTGGACAGCAACGGACATTTCCACGAAGTCGATGTGCCGTGGCGGCGCTCGCTCGCCGACGCGGTGAGCGACATGCTCGTACGCACCGTCGACGGTCACGAGGAACACTGGATCGCGACGCGCACCGACGGCCAGTTCCGCTGGCGCGACGGACGCTGGACCGCCTTCCCATCCGACGCTCCGCGTTCGCGACGCATCACGCGTCTGGTCGAACAGATCGACGCGAACGGAAAATCGTGGATCTGGGGAACCGGCATCGGCTACATCACGCGCTTCGACGGCGAGCGCATCGCCACACTCGGCAAGGACATCGGGCTCGGCGACGGCATCTACATCGGTGCCACGCTGTTGCCCGACGATCACGGCCGCACGATTCTTTGGCTCGGATCCGATCACGGCATCGTGCGCGTCGACGTCACCGATCCGATGCATCCCACGCGCGTGCCGAACGATCTGCCGCCCGCGCCCGACTCGACCGTGTACGACGCGTTGCGCGACGCAAACGGCCGCCTATACCTTTGCACGAACGACGGCGTGCAGATGCTCACGCCGCAGTTGGGCGGATACACATCGCGCGTGTTCACGCGACGCGACGGCATGGTTCACGACGAGTGCAACACGAACGCGCGGCTGATCGATGCGCGCGGACGCTACTGGACTGGTACGCTCGGCGGCGTGACGGTGTTCGATCCGTCGCTCGAACGGCGCGACCGCCAACCGAAGCCGCTGAAGCTGACCGCCGTGCGTGTCGACGGCCACTCGGTTCCGCAGGATGCGGTGCGTGTGCCGTCGGGTGATCACGACGTGCGCGCGGATTTCGGATTGCTGTCGTGGCAGGACGAAGACGAATCGACGTTCCGCACGCGACTGGTCGGTTACGAAAACGAATCGACGCCGTGGACGTCGCAGAATTTCCGCGCGTTCACCACGCTCCCGCCGGGACGTTTCACGCTGCACGTCGAAGCGCGCGATTACGCGGGAAACGCGAGTCAGCCAATCGATCTGCCCATCGACGTGCTGCCCGAATGGTGGCAGACGACGTGGGCGAAACTCCTGCTCACGGTCGCCGGCCTGCTCATCGCATACGCCGTGTTCGCGTGGCGCACGAGCGCGATGCGCGCGCAACAACGCTCGCTCGAACGCGTCGTCGGCGCGCGCACGGCCGAATTGAACGAAGCGAATTCTCGACTGGTCGAACTGTCGTACAAGGATGCGCTGACCGGACTCGCGAATCGCCGTCGACTGCTCGATGTGCTCGGCACGTTCGCGCCGAACGACGTGTTGTCGCTGATCTTCGTCGACGTCGATCATTTCAAGAGTTACAACGATCGCTTCGGTCATCCGGCAGGCGACGAAACTTTGCGCCGCGTCGCCGCGACCTTGCTCGATCACGCGCCGGTGGACGCGCTCGTCGCGCGTTACGGCGGCGAGGAATTCGCGTGCGTGGTGCCGCGAACGGACATCCACACGACACGTCTGCTCGCGGAAAAATTCCGCACGGCGGTGGAACAACTCGTGGTGAACGTGCCGGGCACCGGTCAGGTCAATCGCGTCACCATCAGCGCGGGCGTGGCGTGCCACACGATGACGTCGGAAGCCGACACGCACAAGCTCATGCGCGACGCCGACATCGCGCTGTATCAGGCCAAGGCTGCCGGCAGGAATTGCGTGCGCGGCTGACGCGTCAGCCGTCCATTCGACCCGCACAAATGTTCGCTCGCAACGCGGGTTCCAGCAGTTTCGGCGGCGACAACGTTGCATCGCGCGTTTTGCGGAACGCAACGTAATCGGCTTCGGCGGTGCGCGCGTTCAACTGGACGTTGCCGGCTTTTTGCGCACCGATGGTCGTCTGCGCGACGGGCTCGGCGTCTTTCGGCGGATAGTCGTGACACAGGAACACGCGCGTTTCATCCGGCAACGCGTACAAACGCCGGATCGATCGAAATTGCGTGCTCGCATCGGCGCCGGGAAAATCGCAGCGGCCGGTTCCGCGTTCGGGCGCGAACAATGTATCGCCGACGAACACCGTATCGCCGATGCGGTAAGTCACGCCGTCGCTGGTGTGTCCGGGCGTCGCGATGACGTCGATGGCGAGCGCACCGGCTTCGATGCGTTCACCATCGTCGAACAGACGATCGAACTGCGAACCGTCAGCGTGAAAGTCGCCGCCGAGTCCGAACGCTTTCGCGAAGTGTGTCTGCACATCGACGATGCCTCGTCCGATGCCGACGTGCGGCGCGCCGCCGAGCGCACGCTTCATCCAGTCGGCGGCGGTTACGTGATCGGCGTGCGCATGCGTTTCGAGAATCCACGCGATATGCAGATTGTGGCCGAGCGCGTGATCGAGCATCCATTGCGCCGATTCGCTGCCGACGCGTCCGGTTTCGAGATCGAAGTCCAGCACGGGATCGATCACCACGGCCGCGCGCGACTCGAAATCGCTCACCACATGGCTCCACGTGCCTGTCGGCGAATGGAAGAACGAACAGACGGCGACCGTCATCGAACCGCTCCAGTCGGCATGGCGAAAGTCTAACTGATCGTTTCCGCGCGTAAGCTATCGGTGACTGCGCCGTTCTGGTGTAGGTCAACCGATCGTCACCCCAGGAGGAATCGATGAAATTGTTATTCAAGTTGGGCTTGGCCGGTGCCGTGGGCGCACTGTCGTTCGCGTCCGTTTCGATGGCGTCGCTGAAAACCGGCGACCAGGCCCCGGACTTCTCGGCTCCAGCGTATCTGGCCGGAAAGCCCTTCACGTTCCACCTCGCCGACGCGCTGAAGAAAGGTCCGGTCGTCGTTTATTTCTTCCCTGCGGCGCACACGTCGGGATGCAATGTCGAAGCGCATCTGTTCTCCGAATCGATCGACCAGTTCAAGGCGCAGAACGTGACCGTGATCGGCGTCACCGCCGGCAACACGGATCAGCTCGCGGATTTCTCGAAGGAAACCGAGCATTGCAGCGGCAAGTTCGCGGTCGCGGCGGACGCGGATGCGAAGATCGCCAAGGAATACGATTCGATCCTGAAAATGAAACCGGAGTGGTCGGATCGCACGTCGTATTTGATCGCACCGTCGGGAAAGATCGCGGCAGCA
>DATBAU010000027.1:0-26701 GCA_036271355.1 Rudaea sp.
ATCAAGTTCGATCAGGATCGCGCCGCCGCGCTCGGTCTCACCACGAAACAGATTTCCGATCAGATCGTGAACAAGGTAAAAGGCTCGGTCGCGACGCGCTACAGCTTCCGCGATCGCAAGATCGACGTGCTCGTGCGCACGCAGGCCGATCAACGCGCTTCGGTTGACGACATCAGCAATCTCATCGTCGGTTACTCCGGGCAGACGGGCACCGCCGGCACAAGCGGCACCACCGCGAGTTCAACGAGCACGTCGTCGACCGCATCGAATACGGCATTGGGTTCCGGTAGTTCGTCGGCGAACGCGACGACCGGCCGCGCGATTCGCCTGTCGGCCGTCGCTGATGTGGTTTCCAGCCAAGGCCCGAGCGAAATCCATCGCATCAGTCAGGAACGCGTCGCCATCGTTTCGTCGAACTTGCACTACGGTGATCTCGGCAGCGCGGTCAAGGAAGTGCAGCAGCTCATCCGCGACAATCCGCTCGCCGCCGGCGTGACGGCGCACATCGGCGGGCAAAGCGAAGAACTCGACGCATCGGTGAAGTCGCTGATCTTCGCGCTGTCGCTCGCGATCTTCCTCGTCTATCTGGTGATGGCGTCGCAGTTCGAATCGCTGTTGCATCCGTTCGTCATCATGTTCTCGATTCCGCTCGCGCTCGTCGGCGCGGTGCTCGCGTTGAAATTGACGTTGACGCCGCTTAGCGTCGTCGTGTTCATCGGCTTGATCATGCTCGCCGGCATCGTCGTTAAGAACGCGATCGTGCTTATCGATCGCGTGAACCAGTTGCGCGAAGAGGGCGTCGACAAGATCGGCGCAATCGTTCAGGCCGCCGAGTCGCGGCTGCGTCCGATCTCGATGACCACGCTGTGTACGCTGCTCGGCTTCATGCCGCTTGCCATCGGTATCGGCGACGGCAACGAAGTGCGCGCGCCGATGGCGATCACCGTTATCGGCGGATTGCTCGTATCGACATTGCTCACGCTGGTCGTGATCCCGGTTGTATACACGCTGCTCGATCGCCGCGGCGATGAGGTCTATCGCGAACGCGGCGAGCGCAAACGCAAAGCGGTCGTCGACGCCGCCCGCCTGCACGCGGAAGGTGCGATGGTATGACACTCGCCGAACTCAGCCTCAAACGGCCCGTGACCGTCATCATGGTGTTCGTGTCCATGACGGTCATCGGTCTGATCGCTGCGTTCCGCCTGCCGCTGGAATCGATGCCCGATATCCAGTTTCCGTTTCTCGAAGTGAGTTTGCCGTATCAGGGATCGACGCCATCGGAAGTCGAGCGCACGGTCACGCGGCCGGTCGAGGAAGCGTTGTCCACACTGACCGGCGTGCAGCACATGTTCTCGCTGACGCGCGCCGACGGCGTCAACATCGACATGCAATTCAAGTGGGGACAGGACACGGCCGTCAAAGCGGTCGAAGCGCGCGAAAAGATCGAAGCGATCCGCGCGGATTTGCCGAGCGACCTCACGCGCTACAACATTTTCAAAGGTTCGACGGCCGACCAGCCCGTGCTCAATCTGCGCGTGTCCGGCGATCGCGATTTGACCAACGCCTACGAACTGCTCGATCGCGAAGTGAAACGGCCGCTCGAGCGCATTCCCGGCGTGGCGCGCGTCAGCATCGAAGGCGTAGCGCCGCGTGAAGTGCAAATCGAAGTCGATTCGGATCGCTTGAGTTCAGCCGGCATCGGTCTCAACGATTTGTACGAGCGGCTGAAGTCCGCGAACTTCTCCGCGTCCGGCGGACTGATCAAGGACGGCGCGACGCGCTATCACGTGCAGCCCGTCGGCGAATGGCACAGCATCGAGGAAATCCGCGCGCTCGCGGTCAACGACAAAGGCCTCAAGCTCGGCGATATCGCCGACGTGAACGTGAAGCCCGGTCGATTGACGTACGCGCGACATCTCGATCAGCGCCCCGCGGTTGCCATCGATATTTCGAAGGAACGCAGCGCGAATCTCGTCGAGGTCGGCAAGGCGGTGATGGCCGAAGTCGATCGCATTCGCCTGCAGCCGGAACTCAAAGGCATCCAGATTTACGCGCTCGGCGATCAGGCGACCGCGGTGCAGGAAAGCTTGCGCCAGCTCGGCCAGGCCGGACTCGAAGGCACGCTGCTGTCGATCATCGTGCTGTTCTTCTTTCTGCGTGATTGGCCGTCGACGCTAATGGTTTCGCTGGCGATTCCGATCTGTTTCATCATCACGCTCGGCTGTCTGCAGATGTTCGGCATGACGTTGAATGTTTTGTCGATGATGGGTCTTCTGCTCGCCGTCGGCATGCTGGTCGACAACGCCGTCGTCGTGGTCGAAAGCATTTATCACTATCGCGAGCGATATCCGGATCGACCGTGGTATTGCGCCGTGCAAGGCACGCAGGTCGTCGGTGTCGCCATCGCGGCGGGCACGCTGTCGAGCATCATCGTGTTCCTGCCGATGGTGTTCGGCGAGAAAGACAACATCAGCATTTTCCTCACGCAGGTCGCCATCGCGATGGCGATCGCGCATCTGGCATCGTGGCTCGTCGCGGTTAGTCTCGTACCGATGCTGTCGGCGCGTTTGCCGCCGCCGAAGTTCATCGGACGCAAGAACATCATCACGCGTGTGCAGGATATTTACGAACGCTTCGTCGGCTGGACGTTGCATCATCGCCGCTGGACGATGATCGGATTGCTCGCGCTCATGGTCATCAGCGTCGTCGGGCCGGCAATGCATACGAAGATGGATATGTTTCCCTCCGGCGAAAACGATCGGCTGTTCATCGGCTATCGCCTCAACGCGCTGTATCCGCTGAAGGAACTGCAGGCCTCGGTCGACAAGATCGAAGGCTATCTCAACGCGCATCGCGCGGAACTTCACATCGCAAATATCTACAGCCGCTACGCCGAGGACGCGACGGACACTTTCACATCGATCCTGTTCGAGAAAGAAGATCCGAATCGCTCACCGTTTACGTGCAAATACCTCGGCTGGCTGCTCAGCGGTTATTGCCGGCCCGACACTCACGACGTGCTCGACAAATTGCGCAAAGGCTTGCCGAAAGTGCCAATCGGCGAAATCGTTTTCGACTTCAACGGCGGCGGCAACAACGACGAGAACGCGATCAACTTGAGTCTGATTGGCGACTCCGGACAAGAATTGCGCGAGATGTCGACGTCCGTGATCGGCGCGCTGAAAAGTTTGCCGTCGCTCCGCGACGTCAGCGCCAATCAGGACAGCGGCAACCGTGAACTGTCGGTTCGCGTCGATCGAGAGAAAGCGAAAGAATATGGTTTCTCCGCGAACGATGTCGCGCAGTTCATCGCCATCGCGTTGCGCGGCATGCAGCTGAAGGATTTCCACGGTCAAGACAGTCAATTGCCCGTGTGGCTTCGTTTCCGCGGTTCCGACGCGCAAAGCCTCGATCAGTTGAGCGATTACAAGATCCGCCGCCCGGACGGCAGCCAGATTCCGCTGCTGTCGGTCGTGAATATCGACACGCGCAACGCCGCGTCCGTGATCGAACGCGACAGCCGCCAGATATCGCTGGGAATCAAGGCCAATCTCGCCGACGGCGCGACCACCGACGACGCGCGCAAGCAAGTCGCGAGCGTGCTCAACGGCATGCAGTTCCCGCCCGGATACAAATGGACCTTCGGCGAAAATTTCAATCGCGACGACAACGCCGGCAACAAGATGTTGTTCAACCTCATCGTCGCGCTGGTGCTCGTGTACGTTGTGATGTGCGCGATGTTCGAATCGCTGATTTATCCAGCGGCGATCCTCACCACGTTCGTGTTCTCGATCTTCGGCGTGTTCTGGTTGTTCTGGCTGACCGGCACGACGTATTCGATCATGGCATCCATCGGCGTACTCATCCTGATGGGCGTGGTGGTGAACAACGGCATCGTGATGATCGTGCACATCAATCAACTGCGACACCAAGGATTGCTGCGACGCGAAGCACTGATACAAGGTGCACGCGACCGATTGCGCCCGATCCTCATGACCATGGGCACCGCGATTCTCGGCATGGTTCCGCTGTGCATCTCCAACGCGTCGATCGGCGGCGACGGCCCGCCGTACTATCCGATGGCGCGCGCGATTGCCGGCGGCCTCGTGTTCTCCACGCTCGTCAGCGTGCTCGTGCTGCCGACGATCTACTCGCTGCTCGACGATTCGAGCCTGTGGGGGAAACGCATCGTTCGCGATTCGCTCGCCGCCATCCGTCGCAAGCCGACGGCGGAGCAGGGCACGGTCTAACGTTCGCCTTGTCAGCGTCGCGCGCGTTGCCTAGTATGGCGCCGACCGTTTATCAATCTCCGGGAATTTCATGCCGGGCGAGTTTCCGCAGGCACTGGCCGAACGCGCCCAGCGTGCTTTGCAATCCGGACGTTTCGACGAAGCCCGTGAACTGGGCGAAGAACTCGAACGCGTTGCGCCGCAGTCGCCCCTTGGACCGTTCGCGATCGGCGTTGCGGCGTTCAAGTCGCTGGATTTCAACCTCGCGGTCACGCAGTTATCGCGCGCGGTAGCGCGCAACGACGCCGCGCAAAACTCGCGCTTCTGGCTGGCCGATGCGCTGCATCACGCCGGTCGCTTTCGCGATGCATTGAATGCTTACGACGAAGCTGCCCGGCTCGGCGGTGGCGACGCCATCGCACACAACCGGCGATTGGTCGAAGAGGATATGGAAAACGATCGACGCGGGCGGAATAGTGTGCATCGTGATCGGTCGAATCCGGAGCCGGAGCATCTTGCCGACATCCTCACGAGCGCTCACTCGCTGGCGGCGCGCGCGATTCTCGCGCCACGCGCGCAAATCGCTGAGCCGTCGGGTGACGTTCCTTCGTTGTCTATCGTGACGTGCAGCATCACGCCGTGGAAGTTGGCGCGACTTCGCGCCAGTCTTGCGACGTCGCTCGCGGGCCGCGATTGGGAACTGATCGCGATCACCGACGCCAAGTCCCTGTGTGATGGTTACAACCGAGGCTTCGCGCGTGCGCGTGGCGAACTCATCGTCTTCTGCCACGACGACATCGAAATCCTGTGCGATCGATTTTTCGCACGTCTGATCGATGCAGTGCGCGATGCCGACGTCATTGGCGTCTGCGGCACGACGAAACTCACGGGTCCCGCGCTGGGTTGGTCCGGTGCGCCGCATTTCCATTGCGCGATCAGCCATCTGGATGCGACGACGCAGCAATGTTGCCTGACGTTGTGCAGTACGGCCGGACCGCGCATCGATGAGGCGCAAGCACTCGACGGAGTTTTTTTTGCGGCGTGGCGGCACGCAGTCGAGCAGGTCGGGTTTGACGCGGAAACCTTCGACGGTTTCGATTTATACGATCTCGACTTCACGTACCGCGCGTTCAAGGTGGGCCTGCGCATCCGCATCCAGACCGACCTGCACCTGCTGCATTTGTCGCGCGGCAATTTCGGACAGCGTTATGCGCAGTACGCAGAGCGTTTCCGCGCGAAGCATCCTGAGTTCCGCGATGCTCCGCCGCCCGCATTTCCGGTTGTGCGCGAGACGCGTCTAGCCGACGGCGCCGAAGCGCAACGCGCCCACGATTGGATCGATACCTGGCTGCGCAGCGCGCCTGAGTTGCGTTAGGGAAGATTGTCGACCGCTGTTTTCGCGGCACGCTCGAAACGCTTGCGGGATTCCGCATCGATCTCGCCCGCTAGCGCGAACCAGTCGCTTAGGATCGTGGACAGTTCGTCTTCCGGACTTGCGCTTTGGCCGTGACGCACACGGGCCGACAGACGCTGGACCTGCAGATTCATCCGGCGCTGCCGATCTTTCGCCGGCGACTCGATGCCAGCCAATGATTCGAGTCGAACCAGCAAATCGATGACGTGCTCGGCGCTGGCCGCCGAATTTTCTTCTGCACCGATGCGCTCAAGCCGTCGTCGAAAATGTGCTTCGAATTCCGGCGCCGACGCGCCGATCTGCGTCCAAGACTGTTCGTCGAGTGCAAGCGCTGTAGGCTCCGCATCGCGCAGCAACGCGTCTTTATCGATTGCCTGGGTGAAACGACGTAAACGCTTCCTGCGCGCCGCATCCTTCACGACGCGCGCTATTGCATCGCGCGCCTCCCGAAAACGCGACTCGAGCGCGCGATCCGCATTTGCCTGCCATTGCGTTTCCGCTTCGCGCAACGCAGCGCGCAACGCATCCGGTTCCGCATCGGTGGCGGCGACGCTTTCGAGTCGTTCGACAATGGTGACCGCTTGCGCGCGTTGCGTCGCCGATTTTTCTTCGCGTTCTTTTCGCTGCTCGGAAAGTTTGCCGAACGCCGCGTCGCACGCCGTGCGAAACAAACGCCATTGTTTCTGATCGGTCGAACGGCGGCCGCTGCCCAAGGCCGTCCACTGCGTTTGAAGTTCGCGTGCCTGCTTCGCTGTTTCGCGAGAATCCGACGTTTCGGCGAGCTTCTCGGCGCGCTCGATCAGTCGCGACTTCGCTTGCTCGATGTCTGTATCGTGTGCGGCAATGCGTTGACCCAACGCATCCATGTGCTTCTTGATGCGCTTGGCGAACGCAGACCGCTCGCGCGGATCGACGCGATCGAGCGCTCTCAACGCCGCACTCAATTCCGTGCGCAAGGCGAGCATCGCTTTCCAGTCTTCGCTTTCCGCGAGTGCGTCGGCGCGACCGAGCAACGCATTCATTTCGTCGCCGTGCGTGCGGCGCACTTCTTCGCGTTTCTCGAAATACGGACGCGCGGTCCGCAACAAGCGGTTCGAAACGTGCTGGAAACGTTGTTCGAGTGCGGCGGGAGCGGGCGTCGATGTCGACAAACGTTGCCATTCGTCGCGCAGTTCGCGAACGCGGGTCGCGAGCGCATCGGGATGCGCACCGGACAACGTTTCGATTTCGCCGCAGATTGCCTTTCGACGGCGATTGTTCGACCAGTGCAGCCATCGCTGCAACTCGGATTCGCGCTCGCGGACCGGCGCCAGTGTCGAACGAAGCGAGGCGGGTAAGGTACCGATTCCGGCGACGAGCGAATCGATTTCGGCGTGCGCTTTCGCCGCAGCGGCGGTGTCGCCCGAATCGACAGCGCTTTGGAAGCGCGCGACACACTCGGACAACTCGCGCGTTTTTGCTTCGAATTGCTGACGTTGCCGTTTCGTTTCTTCTGTTGCTGCGGTAACGGCCGTGTCGGGATACGTTTGCGATACGAGAGGTTCTATCGGCAGCTCAGGCGCGGCAATCGGCACGTCGGCGACGATTTTTCCCTCGCGCTGCGGTGGCGGCGCGAATACGACAGCTCGCGCGCCGTCATAACGACGCGCAAGTTCGGCGGGAATCGTTGCGCCGAGACGTTGCCATTCGGTATCGATCGCGGCAACGCTTTCGAGGTCGCGTGAAGACGTGCGCATCAGCGTTTCCATCCGCTCGCACAAACGTCGCGCGCGTTCGTTGATGACTGCCGCATCGCCGCGTTCGACGCGCAGCGCATCAGCGAGTTCCTTCGCGCGGCGGCTGATGACTTTGTCCGTCTTGCGCGCGCGCTCGGCGGCGCGGTCGAGCAGGGCGACGTCGTCGATTCGATGCAAGGCTTCCAGTCGCAACACCGCGTCGCTGTCGTTCAGCGCGCGATCCAAAAAAAGTGTCGGCTTGCGCAAACGTTTGAGTGCGTCGGTGCGCAGCTCGCGCCACGCGGCGGAAGTCGCAACGCGTTCGAGTTCGTCGTCGCTCAGCGTTTCGAGCTCGGCGATGCGTCGCGGCAGCGGAGGGCCGCCGGGCAGGTCGGCGCAAAACTGCTGGAGATACGCGGCGCGCGCAGCGGTTCGCACCGTGTGCTCGCTGTCGCCGGTCGAACGTTCGCGCCAGAGTTCGTAATCGTTCACGCGTTTCAGCGCGGCGAGGCGCACGCCGGCGTCCGGATCGCCTCGCAGCAATTCCGGTAGCGCAGCGATCAGGTCCGCATCGATGTCGTTGGCGACGGCGACGCGCCGGATGGCGGCATCTTTGTCCTGCCACTTCGGTTTGAACAACAGCTTGCCGAGTTTCATGTCACAACAACCGATGCAGGATACGAATGCCCGCCATGTATTCGCCGATCATCATGCCGATGTTGGTCAGCATGAAAACGAGCAGCGTGCGCGACACGCGATTGCGCCACCAGCCGCGCCAGTCCAAAACGTCGTCGCGCAGCGATTCGAAATCCGCGACACGCGGACGGCGCAGCCACATTTCCATGCCCGCGCTGAAAGCGCCGGACGGAACGATGGGACGAAACGGTTTCAGCGGCGCGATGACGAACGCGGTAATGATGCTGAGGATATGTCCGCCGCCGAGCGCGGCGCCGAGCGCGGCGAAGCAGCCGGTGAATAGAATCCAGTCGCGCAACGCGACCGCGCCGAACGCGGTGCCGCGCGTGAAGGAATAAACGATCGCCGCGACGATAACCGCGAGGATGCCGAGCGCGACCCACTTCGGCCAACTCGATGGTGGCGGCGTTGTGCTCAGATCGGCGAGCAGCGTCGGCGGATCGGTTTGCTGCGTCGACAGTTCGCGCTCGATGCCGGCGAGGTGTCCCGCGCCGAGAACGACGAGCACGCGCTGCACCGGTTTTTTCGCCGATTCTTCGCGCAGTCGCGCGGCCATGAACGTATCGCGCTCGGCGATCAGGCTGCGAAACAACGGTTCGGATTGCGCGGCGAATTCGCTGAAAGCGCTTTGCAAAATATCGCCTTCCTTCAGTTTTTCGATTTCTTCTTCGGAAACATTGCCGCGTTCGAACAGACTCGCGATCAGTCCGGAAACGATCGCCATGCGATCCATGAATTTCACGCTGCGATACGCGCGTTTCAGCGTTACGCTGATTTCGCGGTCGATGATCCACAGCGGCGTGTTGTGCTGATCGGCGAGATCCGCCGCCGTTTTCATTTCGGCGCCGGGTTCGATACCGAACTGTTCGGCGAGCCGGCGTTGGTAGGCCGACAGCGCGAGGTTCGCCGCGACCATGCCCGCTTTTCCTTCCCGGATGACTTGCCACAGATCGAGATTGCGCCAGGCTTCGCGATCGCGCAGCGCACGGAAACGCGTGTCGCACAACTCGATCGCGATGGCATCGAAATGTTCGGTTTCGACTAAATGCTGAACCGCCACGACACTCGCGCGCGAGACGTGTGCGGTGCCTAGCAATGTGTATTCGACGCCGTCGCGCGTGACGCGTTTCAGCGGTTGTTTTTCGATCACGTCGGCGCCGGCGAGATCGGGGAGGGTGTCGGTTGTTGTGTTTTCCATGAGAAAGCAGCGCGCGCTCAGTCGCGATAGCGCTTGAGAAGATCCTGATAAGCGTCGATGCGGCGGTCGCGCAGAAATGGCCAGATGCGACGCACGGCTTCGCTGCGCGCGAGGTCGATGTCGACGATCATCAATTCACGTTGGTCCGTCGATGCTTGCGCGATGAATTCGCCTTGCGGCCCGGCAACGAAACTCGAGCCCCAGAACGCGATGCCTTTGCCGCCGTCGGGCGACGCCTCGAAACCAGTGCGGTTGCAGGCGAGTAAGGGAAGTCCGTTCGCGACGGCATGTCCGCGCTGGACGGTGATCCACGCTTCGCGCTGACGGTTTTTTTCGGCGTCGTCGTCGGAAGGATCCCAACCGATCGCCGTGGGATACAACAGCAGTTCCGCGCCGGCGAGGGCCATCAAGCGCGCGGCTTCCGGATACCACTGATCCCAGCAAACGAGAACGCCGAGTTTGCCGATGGATGTCTGACACGGCTCGAAGCCGAGGTCGCCCGGTGTGAAATAGAATTTTTCGTAATACGCCGGATCGTCCGGAATGTGCATTTTGCGGTATTTGCCGCAAATTTCATTTTTACAGTCGAACACGACGGCGGTGTTGTGACAGATGCCGGGGGCGCGTCGTTCGAAGATCGACGCGACCACGACGAGATTCAGCTCCTCGGCGAGTTTGCCGATGCGCTGCGTCGACGGACCCGGAATGGATTCGGCGCGATCGAACTCCTGCGTGCTTTCGTGCTGGCAAAAATACGCACCGTTGTGCAATTCCTGCAGCAGCACGAGCTGCGCGCCTTTTTGCGCGGCTTCGCGCAGCCCCGCCTCGATGGCGTCCAGATTTTCGTCACGCCCGCCGCGATTGATTTCCTGCAGCAGCGCGACGCGCAAGGTCTTGCTCATGCCAGTATTCCTTCAGGCAACTGCATCGTCATGCAATGCAGGCTGCCGTTCTGCCAGATCAACGGTCGGCAGGGTACCGCAACTACTTGACGATCCGGATGCGCACGTTGGATGACCTGTGCAGCCGCTTCGTCCGCCGGATCACCGTAAGTGGGCATCAATACCGCGCCGTTGACGATCAGGTAGTTCGCATACGAAGCCGCCAGGCGGCGTCCGTCGTCGAGAATCGGCCGCGCCCACGGCAGCGCATGCAAGGTATATGGGCGTCCGTCGGCGGTGCGCAAGGCGCCGAGTTCGTCGCGCATCGCGCCGAGTTCGTCGTAATGCGCGTCGTTCGGATCGTCGCACGCCTGAAAAACGATCGCGTCGTTCGGCGCGAAGCGGGCGAGGGTATCGATGTGCGCGTCGGTGTCGTCGCCCTGCAGATATCCGCGTTCGAGCCACAAGACACGGTCGGCGGACAGGCTTTCGGAAAGCTGGCGCGTCAGCTGTTCGCGGCTGAGCTCCGGATGACGTTGATGCAGACATCGCCACGTCGTCAGGATGGCGCCCTTTCCATCGGATTCGATGGCGCCGCCTTCGAGTGCCCAATCGATGCGGCGATGTTCGGCGTGATGGAACAGGTCGCGCGCCGCCAATCCTTCAATCAAACGGTCGTCGCGCGTCGCCGCGAATTTGCCACCCCAACCGGTGAAGCGGAAGTCGAGCAGACGGAACGACGAACTCGCTTGCAATGAAATCGGGCCGGAATCACGCAGCCAGGTGTCGTCGTATTCGATATCGACGAATTGCACGCGCGAAAGATCCGCGCCGGCGTTTTTCAACAACGACATTGCACGTTCGCGCACGTCGACGTCACCCACGCACAGCAGCACGCGCTCGAAGCGCGCAATCGCGGCGACGAGGGCGGTGCAGGTGGTTTCGACGTCGGTGAGACGCTCGGCCCAGTCGGTGTCGGCGTGTGGCCAGGCAAGCAGCACGCCTGCCTGCGGCTCCCACTCCGCGGGCAGGCGGAAAGTGTGCGTCATGCTATCGCGGTGTTGTCTTCGGGCCTATCTCGCTCGGCGAGGCGCGCTGCGCGACGCTGTTGATCACGTGATTGCGCTCGAAGTAAACGATGTAATTGGGATACACCCAACGATTGATCGGCGGATGCAGCGGGGCGTCGCCGCCGGCAGTCGGCATCTTGTCGGAGGGCGCTCCGTAAGTGCGCTCGACCTGCGCCATGCTCATGCCGCGGCGCGGTGTCGCCATCGAGCGCTCTTCCTTGACGCGGTCGACGAGCAGCGTGTCGGCTTTCGCCGGGGCGGCGTGAAAACTCGCCGCGGCAACTAAAATTCCGATCGATACGAGAAGACGCATATTCATAGCGGACTCCTTCAGCGGCGTCGGCCGCGGCTCGCGGGCGGATTCAATGGCGGTTTTGTAGCAGATTCAGCCGGTCATTGCCATGACCGAGCGTTCAAAACCGCATCGAACTTTGTAAAACGCAAAGGCCGCTTACGCGGCCTTTTTGAAGTGCTTTCGAGATCGCCGCGCCTCAGCGCTGACGCGCCTTGAAGCGCGGGTTGCTCTTGCAGATCACGAACACTTTGCCGCGGCGACGAACGATTTTGCAATCGCGATGGCGCTGTTTGGCGGACTTGAGCGAGGAGAGAACTTTCATGGCGGCAGTCAGGTTATGGATTGGGTAGCCGCTTAGTGTAATCCATTGGATGGACTAGGAAAAGCCCCGCTTAGCAAAAAAACCGGGTGGCCGAAACCACCCGGCGGCTGCAATCAGGGCTCGGTTCCGTCGCCGAAGATCTGGTCGGTCGGCGGCGCGTCGTAGACGTAGACTGAACCGGCCCCAGACTCGGTACGTTCCAGTGCGGTAACCACCAGCGTTTTGCCGTCGCTGGACAAGCCGAATCCGAACTGGGCGCCGTCCGCCAGCGAGGGAGCTACGAAGGACGACGCGTGCGCCCAACCGGAGTCCGAGCTGTTATAGACATGCACATGGCCGCCGGCCCCACCGTTCGGTTCGCCGACGAATACGGTACCGCCGACGCTCGCCAGCGATTGACCGAAGAACGTGTCGGTCTCGGAAGTCGCCGGCATCAATACGTCGGCGAGCGACAGGCTGCCGCCGTTGCCGTCGTAGGTGAATGCCGCGCCGAGCGAGCCGTCGGCGTCCATCGCGCCGTTCGTCGCGCTGCCGGCCACGAGATGCGCCTGTTGAAACGCGAGCGCCGACGGAAAGCTGTCGTAGGCGTGCGGATGCGCTGAGGTCAGCATCGAGCGCTGCACCCAGTCGCCGCCGGATTGTTCGAACATGTAGACCGCGCCGGCGCCATCGCCGATACCCGCGAGGTTGGCATCGTTCGCGCCGACAGCGAGCATTCCGTTCGTCGCCGCGAGGCTCGATCCGAAATTGGCATAGGCGACCGACATGTCGGGAAGAATTTGCATCACGTAGCTGGCGGGCAACGTGCTGATGTCGAACACTTCCACGTCGCCGTAGATGAGCGCATCGGACATCGCCGCATAGCCGGTGTAGCCGATGAAGAGCCGGTCGCCGGATACCGCGAGCGACGCGCCAAATCCCGGATTGCCATAGAAACCGGTGGCGCTCGAGATGGTCTGCGCGAGCTGCCACTGGCCACCCGATTGCGCGTACACGACGACCACACCCATGTACACGCCGCGTTCTTCGTCGAACGCGCGCGGACAGGAGACGAAAAGCAGATCGCCGCTCATCGCCATCGAGTCCGAACAGGATTCCGCATCCGGCGGCGACAGTGTCTGCGCGTAATCCCATTGCTTGCCCACGTGGTGATACAGCATCACCTGTCCACCGCCCTCGAAACCGGTGGAGCGATCGAACACCGCGATCCAGTCTCCGCTGACAACCGCGCCTGAAACGGAGACCTTCGGTGAGCCAAGCACCGGCGCCGGCGGCCGAAAGTGCTGCGCCCGGATGACCATGCTCGCCGACGCCGCGCCCGGCAGGAAGCTCGCGATCGCGCACGCGGCATAAGCGACGCGCGTGAGTATACGTGTATACATTTCCCGACCCCTGTTTCGTGAGATGACATCCCACGTATCGGCCGCGTTGGCCGGCAATTGAGGGCGATTCGGGTTCGAAGGTGAGACGCGCGTCTCACTTCGCGAAAGAGAACAGGATCAGTCGAGCGGCAATCGTGCGAGCACGATGCTGCCGATGCCTGGAGACGAGATGAATTCGCAACGCCCGCCGACGAGCGCGGCACGTTCGTTCATGCTGATGAGGCCGAGACTTGAACCGCTCGTCGCATTCGTGAGCGCTTCGGTGGCCACGCAGCCGCTGCCGTTGTCGCTGATGCGGATGACCAGATCCGACGAACTCGTCTTCAGCGATACATCGACGAATGCCGCCTTGGCATGCCGCACGATATTCGTGACGGCTTCCTGCACCAGACGAAACGCGGTGATTTCGACTTGCGTCTTGAGCCGCCGCGTGTGGCCTTCGCTGGAAAAAGTCACCTCGAATTTCCCCGCGGCCGCCTGGCGTTCGAGATAGGCGCGCAACGCGTTATCGAGTCCGGCTTCGTCGAGCAGCGGAGGACGCAGTTGCAGTGAGATGTCTCGAATTTCGGCGAGTGCGCGCTTCACCGACGCGAGCACCTGTTCGACTTCTTCCGGCGGCACGCCTTTGCCGCGCCAGAATTCGAGATCGAGCACGGCGGCGGTGAGCGTCTGGCCGGTTTGGTCGTGCAACTCGCGCGCGATGTGGCGGCGTTCGCTTTCCTGCGAATTGATCAGGCGCACCGACATGTCCTGCAATTCACGCGTGACACGTTCGAGCTGATTGCGTTGTTCGAGCAGTTCGCGTTCCGCGAACTTGAGCGCGTCGATGTCGCTCAGCGTTCCGGCCATCGATAAGGCCATCCCGTTTTCGTCGCGGCAGGTTTCGGCCATCGCGCGAAACCAGCGATAACGGCCGTTCGCATCGCGCAGGCGATAGTCGATGTCGTAGCGCACGTTGTCGCTGATGTGGCGGCGACGCACGCGTTCTTCGGCGATCACGTCGTCGGGATGCAGCAGCGCGGTGAAACCGTTCATGTCGAGCTGGCGCGGAAGTTTTTCGTGTCCGAGCACTTCGGTCAGACGCCGCGAAAAATGATACTTGCCGGTTGCCACTTCCCATTCCCACACGATGTCGCGTGTCGCGTACGAAGCCAGCGCCAATCGCGCTTCGCGACGCGCGGTCGATGCGGCGATCGAAGCAAACACGTCGGTCGACGCGCCTTCGGCCAGCGGGATCGTGCGCACGAACGCGGTGCCGGCGACGTAGCGCAACCGCACCGCGAAATGATGATCCGGCAACACCGCCGCGAAGCGAATATGCGTGATCACGGGACTCGACGTGCGAACCAGCGTGCCGAGCGCTCGGTCGAACGTCACGCGGTCGTCGGGATGGATGCAGGCCTGGAAATCTTCGAGCGGCGGACGACGCGGCAGGTCCAACAACGTCACCGTTTCCGAACCTAGCTCGAGCAGAGCCGCCGAACCGGCTTCCGCGCTCGCCGCCCGCGATGGCGCGCGCGACGACGTCGCCCCTCGGGAAAACGGGGAATTCAGAGGCTGAAAACTTTCTTGCGCGGCCACGTCGTCAAGATATCCGGGCAATCGTCCGATTACATACCTGTCAGAGTTGACAGGTTGACCGGCAAATTGCTTGCGTTTGCTCGACATTCGGAGTTCCGGCAGCGCGCGGATGCCGGGCTTAGGCGGCCGCTGCCGCGATCGCGGGCCGGCATTCGGCAATCAGCCAGGACGCCAGGCGCTCCAGCGCGCGACGTGCGAAGAGCGGCATCGTTGCCGAAACGGGTTCGTCCCACACGATGCAGCGCCCGCAGCCGTGCGGCGCGGTCAAGACCTCTTCGCGCTCCCGCGTCGAAACGATCAGCACCGGCAGCACCTGTCCGCGCGAGCGTTCGATCATCGCGATCGTGCGCAAATTAACCTCCATTGCATCGCGCCCCGCAGTGTCGACGGGCGCGATAAGGATAGCGAAATCGGCCGCCGCCAGCGCGCTCATCGCCAGTCCTCGAAACGATGCCGGACAGTGGAACAGCACGTGATCGTACGGAATGCGCTCCTCGGTGAACGCGCTCATCAGCGAATGTCCGAGGTTGGGCAGCAACGCGCCTTTGCGAACCAAAGGAACGCCCGGATCCGGATCGAGCGTGAGCACGCGATGGCCGTTCGCGCCGAAGGCGTCGGCTAGACTTTTCGTCAGCGTCCCGACGGATGCCATGTTCTTGTCGTCGGAGATGCAAACGATGCGCATGTCAGTTGGCCGCCACGCGGCGCGAAGGTGAGTTGATGGATGCGGAATTGCTCGGCTCGGCCGGCGGCGCGGACTGATCCGGTGCCGCCAGGATGACGAGCACGACTCGGCGATTGGCATTGCGGCCTTCGGCCGTGTCGTTGGAGGTGCGCGCGTGCTTTTCGCCGTAGCCGATGATGGTCAGGCGATCTTCATCAACGCCATGTGCCGCGAAAACGTGCACCACACTCGCAGCGCGCGCGGCGGAAAGTTCCCAGTTCGACGGGAACTGCGGCGTGCTGATGGGCTGGTTGTCGGTATAGCCTTCGACGCGCACCGCATTGGGCACGTCGCGCAACACTTCGGCCAGTTGTTGAATCGTTTCCGAAGCTTCCGGACGCGGACGCGCATCGCCCGACGTGAACAGGATGTCGGCTTTTATTTCCACTTCGACCCATAGCTCGCGGTGCTGCACGGTAACGAGTTGGCTGTCGATAAGCGGTTTGAGCGCGTCCTCGATCCGCACTGCGATACGTTCGAGCCGTTCGGCCGCGCGATTGAGCTGGCTCTGTTCGATTTGCGCGAACTGCGACTTCGGCAAGTTCATGCGCGGTGTGTTCGGCAGATCGCGCAACACGTTGCTGGCGAGCATGCCGCGCGGCAGTTTCTGCGCGACCACCTGTGCGCGGTCGGCAGCCGATCCGCGCTGCTCGAATTTGCCGGTCTGCACCGGCTGGATCGAACGCGGCTTGCCGCCGAACGCTTCGGCGAGCGAATCGGCGAGCACGCGATATTTGCCTTCGTTGATCGATGACACCGCGTACATCACCACGAAAAACGCGAGCAGCAGCGTTACCAGGTCGCCGTAGGGAATGGCCCAGGCTTCGTGGTTGACGTGATCTTCATGAGCATGCTTGCGCGCCATGGCTTCAGTGCAGATAGCCTTGCAGACGCGCTTCGATATTGCGCGGGTTTTCACCCTGCGCGATAGCGATCAGCCCTTCGATCGCCAGCTCGCGGCCACGCGTGCGCGCAGCGACGATGCTTTTCAGCTTGCTCGCCATCGGCAGCATGAACAGGTTGGCGATACCGATACCGTAGATGGTAGCGGTGAACGCCGCCGCGATGCCGTGGCCGAGCTTGCTCGGATCGGCGAGGTTCTTCATCACCGCGATTAGACCGAGCACCGCGCCGATGATGCCGAGCGTCGGCGCGTAAATGCCGAAACCCTCATAGACTTTCGCGGCGGCGAGATCGCCATGTTCCTGCGTCGACAATTCGATTTCGAGCGCGTTTCTGATGGCGTCCGGTTCGGCGCCGTCGACGAGAAGTTGCAGGCCTTTCTTCATGAACGCGTCGGTCTGCTGTTCGACTTGTGATTCCAGGCCCAGCAGACCCTGTTTGCGCGCGACATTGCTCCACTCGGTGATCTTCGTGATCATTTCCGTCGCGGGCACCGTCGGCGGTTTGAACACCCATTTGATGATGCCGAGCGAGCGCTTGAACGTCGCCATCGGCGTTTGCAAGAGAATCGAAGCACACGTGCCGCCGATCACGATCGTGAACGCGGCCGGGGACCACAACGCGTCGATGCCGGCGCCTTTGAGTACGCTGCCGACGAGAAGCGCCGCGATTGCGAGGAGGGTTCCGATGAGGCTGAGCAGGTCCATGAGTCGCTATATCGGCGTTGAGTTCAAAAAATTGAATGTGTTTGCTGTTTTTAGTCGTCATTCCCGCTAACGCGACAATCACGATTCCCTCTCTCGCTCGTCATTCCCGCGAAAGCGGGAATCCAGCGACTTTGCCTGTTATGAGGCGGATTTGGTCCAGTCGCGCAGTTTCGAGCGCACGCGGACGAGCGCTTGTGCGTGGATCTGGCAAACGCGCGATTCGCTGACGTCGAGCACCGCGCCGATTTCGCGCAGGTTGAGCTCCTGTTCGTAGTAGAGCGACAGCACGAGCTTTTCGCGTTCCGGAAGGTTTTCGATCGCGGCGACGAGTTCGTGACGAAACTCGCTGTCGTCGAGATGTTCCGCCGGCGACGACGCGTGATTGGCGAGCTTGAGTGTCGTTTCGTCTTCGTTGTCGGTGCGTGCGTCGAGACTCAGCACATGTCCGCGCACCGCGTCGGCGATCAGACGATCGAAATCGTCGACCGGTATGTTCATCGCCGCGGCGACTTCACTCGATTTCGCCGCACGTCCGGTTTTTTGTTCCACGGCACGCGTCGCTTCGGTCGCTGCGCGAAGATGACGATGCACCGAACGCGGAACCCAATCGCCTTTGCGCAACTCGTCGAGCATTGCGCCGCGAATGCGGATCGAGGCATACGTTTCGAACGATGCGCCTTGCGTCGCGTCGAAACCGCGCGAAGCTTCGATCAAACCGATCATGCCCGATTGCATCAGATCGTTGACGTCCACGCTCGCGGGCAAACGCGTAATCATGTGATGCGCGATACGCGCGACCAGTTCGCTATGACGTGCGACCACGTCGTTCGCAGCCTGGCGCTGCACCGCGCGGTATTCGGCTTGCGCCACCATGTTCATGCGGCCACTCCCTGAGCGCCGATGAGACGCTCGACGAAAAATTCGACATTGCCGCGCGGACCTTGCGGCGCGGCCCATTGATCGATGCGGCGCGCGACGGTCTGCAGTGCCAGCGCCGATGCGCTCGCCGGATACGCCTCGACGACCGCCTGCTGACGCTGGATTGCGCGGCGCATCCAATCGTCGTACGGAATCGCGCTGAGAAGGCTGACGGTGACATCGAGGAATCGATCGGTCACGCGCACCAGTTTGTTGAACAGTTCACGGCCTTCGGCGAGATTACGCACCATGTTCGGCAGCACCTGCACACGCTTCACGCCGCGTTCGTGCGAGAGTAATTTGATCAGCGCATACGCATCGGTAATCGACGCAGGCTCATTGCATACGACCACGATCACTTCCTGCGCGGCCTGCGCGAACGTCAGGACGCCATCGGACAAACCGGCTGCGGTATCGACGATCATCACGTCGAGATCGCGTTTCAATTCGGAGAACGCGCGCACGAGTCCGATGTGTTCGGCGGCGCCGAGATCGGCCATGCGACGGCGACCCGACGCGGCGGGCACAATGGCCAATCCGCGCGGACCTTCGATAATGGTTTCTTCCACACTGCAGCGTCCATCGACGACATCGGCGAGCGTGTACGTCGGCGTTACGCCGAGAAGTACATCGACATTCGCGAGTCCGAGATCCGCATCGAGCAGCAACGTGCGGCTTCCCGCATCGGCGAGCGCGACGGCGAGATTCGTCGCGACGGTCGTTTTACCGACGCCTCCTTTGCCGCCCGTCACGGCGACGACGCGCACCGGTTTCGGCGTGGTAAGCAGCGGCACGCGCAAGCCCTGTGCCTGATCGGGCACTTTCGATGCGCGCTGCGAGTCGTCACGCTGCAACATGAACTTCCTCCGGATTTTCGAATTTGGACGCCTGGCGAAGTTCGCTGACGCGCAACGCAAGTTTTGTCTGATCGGCGCGGTGCAAATCTTCCGGCACGCGCTGGCCGTCGGTGACATAAGCGATCGGCAACTTGCGGCGGATGGTCAGCGACAACGCGCTGCCGAGACGGCCGGTTTCGTCGAGCTTGGTCAGGATCGCGCCTTTCGGTTTGGCGATGCCGAAACGATGGATCACTTCGTCGAGATCGCGCGTCTGCGCATTCGCCGGCATCACGAGATAGCTCGATATCTGCGGATACTTTGCGAGCCACGAAAGCTGGTTCGCGAGCATGCTGTCGCGCTGACTCAAGCCGGCGGTATCGATCAAGACGAGTTTGTAATCTTTCAAACGAACGAGTGCTTCGCCCAAGGCATTTTCGTCGGCCGCTTCGACCACCGGCATACCGAGTAGGCGACCGTACGTATACAACTGTTCGCGCGCGCCGATGCGATAGACGTCGGTCGTGATCAACGCGACGTCGCGTGCGCTGTGCGTGCGCGCATAACGCGCGGCGAGTTTCGCGAGCGTCGTCGTCTTGCCGACGCCGGTCGGACCGATCAACGCGATGACGCCACCGTTTTCAATCGGTTCGTGTTTGGAGACGATCAGCGACTTGGCGAGGATGCCGAGCTGCAGTCCGCGCGCGCGGCGTTGATCGGCATTCTTCGGAATGAGTGTCGCGATGGAACGCGCGAGATCGTTCTCGCAACCGTATTCCATCAATTCTTCGAGCGCGTTCGCACGCACCGGATGGTCGCGCAGGCGATCTTCCGAGAAACGTCCGACTTCGCGCGCGATCACCTGACGCATCGCGTTGAGTTCGCGCCGCACTTCGGCGAGATTCGGATCATGCGACCACAAGTTGCGCATGTCGGTTTTCGGTTCTTCGGCTTCGACGGCTTTCGGCATGTCGACCACGGGTTCGCGTTTCATCGTCGGCGCCGTGACGGTCGCGCTGCGTACGGCTTGGCGCACGAGTGCTTCGTCGTAATCGGTCGCCGCGATCACTTCCACACCGCCGCCATCGACGCGTCGGTTGGAGAGAATCACCGCGTTCGGACCTTGCTCGTCGCGCACCATCGAAAAAGCGGTGCGCATATCGGGAGCGACGAATCGTTTGATCTTCATGGCTGCGCGTTCTTGAGAGTGTGATTAACCAACGTGACCGACGAGCTTGATGCGTTTGTCGTCAGGAACTTCGTGATAGGCGAGAACGTGCAAATCGGGAATGCTGTGACGCGCGAGTTTTGCGATACCGGCGCGCGCGGACGCTGGCACGAGAACCACTGCAGGTTCGCCCACCGCTTCCTGGCGGCGGACGCAATCCGAAAAAGCTTGGTGTAGTCGTTCTGCAAGTCCAGGCTCCAGCGCGGCATTGTTCCCATTGCTTGAATCCTGCAACACGCGTTCCAGAGCAGGCGCCAAGGTGTAGACGGGAAGTTCGGCGTTGAAGCCGTTGATTTCCTGCACGATGAAACGTCCGAGCGTGGCGCGCACGGCGGCCGTCAGAACACCGGCGTCCTGCGACTGCGGCGCGTGTTCGATCAGCGTTTCGACGATGCGGCGCAACTGACGAATCGGCACGCGTTCGGCGAGCATGTTCTGCAACACGCGCACGACGACCGCGAGCGGTAACGCTTTCGGTGTCAAATCTTCGACGAGCTTCGGTGCGCTCTTGGCCAACGCGGAAAGAAGCTGCTGCACTTCCTCGTGACCGAGCAAGTCCGGCGAATGTTCGCGGATGACGTGCGACAGATGCGTGGCGATGACGGTCGCCGGATCGACGACGGTGAGTCCTTGCGCTTCAGCCTGCGCGCGTGCGCCCGGAGCGATCCACAACGCATCGAGACCGAACGCGGGATCGCGTCCCGGAATGCCGTCGATGCCGATCGGCAAGCGTCCGGGATTGAGCGCGAGTTCGCGATCCGGATGCACTTCTCCGCTCGCGATCGGCACGCCCTGCAAAAGAATGCGATACGCATTCGGCGACAATTCGAGATCGTCGCGAATGTGCACGGAGGGCACGAGAAAACCGAGATCCTGCGTGAGCTTCTTGCGAATACCTTTGATGCGCGAGGTGAGATCGCCGCCGTTGCTGCGATCGACCAGCGGCACGAGGCGATAACCGACTTCCAGACCGAGCGCGTCGACGGGCGTGATGTCGTCCCACGACAATTCCGCCGGCTTCGTCGGTGCCGGCAATGCAATGGCCGGCTGAGCGGCGGTTTTCTTCGCTTTCTGCGACAGACGATACGCCACGTATCCGATGACCGCCGCGAGACTGAGGAACGCAACGTTCGGCATGCCCGGCACGAGTCCGACCAGACCGAGCACCGCTGCGGCGATCGTCAGCGCTTTGTGATGTCCGAACACTTGGCCCATCAGCGCGTGCGCCATGTCCTGGGCGCGAGACAGACGTGTCACGAGAACCGCAACCGCGACCGACGTGAGCAAACCCGGCAACTGCGCAACGAGACCGTCACCGATCGTCAGCAGTACGTAATGTTGCGCGGCGTCGCCGAACGGCAGACCGTGCTGTGTCATGCCGATCGCCAGACCCCCGATCATGTTGATGAAAAGAATGAGGATGCCCGCCATCGCGTCGCCGCGAATGAACTTACTGGCACCGTCCATCGAACCGTAGAAATCCGCTTCGTCGCGAACTTCCTCGCGACGCGCCTTGGCGTCTTCACGCGTGAGAAGCCCCGCGTTGAGATCGGCGTCGATCGCCATCTGTTTGCCGGGCATCGCATCCAGAATGAATCGCGCAGACACTTCCGAAATGCGACCCGCGCCTTTCGTGACGACGACGAAGTTGATGATGGTCAGGATCGCGAAAACCACGATACCGACCGCGTAGTTTCCACCGATCACGAATTCGCCGAACGCTTTGATCACGCGACCGGCCGCGTCGGGACCTTCGTGGCCATGCAACAACACGACACGTGTCGACGCCACGTTCAGCGTCAAGCGCAGCAACGTCGACATCAGCAATACAGTCGGAAACACGGAAAATTCGAGCGGCCGCTGCACATAGACGACAGCGAGCAGGATCACCAACGACATCGCGATGTTGAAGCTGAACACCGCGTCGAGAACCGGCGTCGCGAGCGGCACCATCACCATCGCGAGCATCGCCATCACGATCAGCGGCGCGCCGATGCCGTGGCGGATCGCCTGAAAGATGCGGGCGGGCAGGGATGCCGCGGCGGCGGTGGACATCGTGCGGAAACTCCGGAGGTTTCCGGCTTAACTGCAAGTCCTGTGCTCGACGATTCTCACGATCGGCGACGGCCTTCTGGCGTCATTCGCCGGGCAGTTCGATCGCCGGCTTCTGCGGCACTTTTCCGCCGTAACGGCGATAGTTCTTGAGCTGATAGACGAAGCTCAGGATCTGCGCGACGGCCGCGTAGAGTTTCACAGGAACTTCGCGGTTCAACTCGACCTGTCGATACAACGCGCGCGCCAGCGGCGGCGCCGAGACGATCGGCACTTTATGTTTTTCGGCGACATCGCGAATCGCGGCGGCGATCGTATCGACACCCTTCGCGACGACCTTCGGCGCCTTCATGTTGCCGGCTTCGTAGACGATGGCGACGGCGTAATGCGTAGGGTTGACGATCACCGCGTCGGCTTTCGGCACGGCTTCGAGCATGCGGCGATTCGACAGTTGATGCTGCATACGACGAATGCGCGCCTTCACTTCCGGACGGCCGTCGCTTTCCTTCATTTCGTCGCGCACTTCTTCGCGCGTCATGCGCAGTTGGCGGCGGTGTTGCCAGATCTGATACGGCACATCGATGGCGGCGATTCCGACCAGCACGAACGTCAGCGAGAACAGCATGCCGATCGCGATCGCGCCGCCGTGTGGAATCGCTTCGCGCGCCGGTTCGTCCAGCAGATGCACGATCGATGGCAGTTTGGAACGCAGCAAGACCCAGCCGACCGCGCCGACCAGCAACACACGGATCACCGCTTTGGCGATGTCCGCGAGCGCCGGCGCGCTGTATAGACGTTTGAAACCCGACATCGGATTCACGCGTGAGAAATCCGGCATCAATGCCTTCGAACTGAATGACACACCGCTGACGAACATCGGCGCGACGACGGCGGCGATCACGCCCGCGATGAATAGCGGCGCGACGATCATCGCCATGTCGATGAATTCCATGCCGACGTGTGGCAGCAAACGCGTCGGTTGCAAATCGCCGGACGAAAACGTGAGCGAATTTTTCAGCCAGTCCATGACCGAACGCATCATCGGTCCGCCGGACATCGACAACAGCAGAATGCTCGCGCCGAGCATCACCGCGCCGCCGAGTTCGCGCGAGCGCGGCACTTGCCCGCGTTCGCGCGCTTCGCGAAGTCGTTTCGCGGTGGGTTGTTCTGTTCGTTCCTGGCCTTCGCTTTCTGCCATGTCAGCGCACCGCTGCGGCGGCCGAGGCGGCCGTCAGCGAAATCCAGTCCTGCAACGGACCGACGAGACGCGGAAGCAGCGCGACGAGCAACACGAAGCCAGTAAGCAATGCGGCTGGAAGTCCGATCGCCATCGGGTTCAACGCCGGCGCCGTTCGCGCCAACACACCGAACGCGACGTTCACGACCAACATCGCAATGACGATCGGCAACGCGAGTGAGAGACCGGCTTCGAGCATCGACTTCGCGAACATCGGAATCGCTTCAAACACGTGCGCGAGCGAACCGTTCGGCGTCAGCGAATAGCTATCGAATACGACCCGGATCAATGCGAGATGTCCGTCCATCGTGAAAAAGCACAAGCCCGCAATCAGCGTGAACCACTGTCCCATCACCGGCGATTGCGCACCGCGCAGCGGATCGGCCATCTGCGCGAACGATAAGCCCATGCCTTGCGAAATCAGTTCGCCCGCGAAACCGGCGGCTTCGAGACCCAGTTGGAAAATAAATCCGATCGCAGCGCCGAGCGCGAGTTCGCGCGCAACCGCGAGCAACGTCGACGCATCGACGCCGGTCACCGGCGTTGCGTTCGGGAGCAACGGTGCGAGCGATGCGGAAATCGCGAGCGCGAGAATCAATCGCACGCGCGCGGGAATAATTTTCGTGCCGATCATCGGCGCCAGCATCAGCATCGCGCCAACGCGCAACGCGACCCACCAGATGCGTTCGAGATAGGCGAACACCTGGCCACCGTCGAGGACGATCGACGTCGCCGCGCTCATCAGCCGATGATCGAGGGAATGTTGCGGATGAGATCGTGTGCGTATTCGACAAGGCGGCTCAGCATCCACGGACCGGCCGCGAACACGACGACGGCCATTGCGCCGAGTTTGCCGACGAACGCGACGCTCGTTTCGTTGATCTGCGTCGCGGCTTGCAGCAAGCCGATCACGATGCCGACGACGAGCGCGGCGATCAGCAGTGGTGCGGCCACCATCATGGCGAGCTGCATCGCGGATTGCAGGATTTGCAGTGCGGTATCGGCGGTCATGGTCAGATCGGATGAAAACTCGACGCGAGCGAACCGACGATCAATGTCCAACCGTCGATCAGCACGAACAACAGAATTTTGAACGGCGCGGAGATGAGCATCGGCGACAGCATCATCATGCCCATCGACATCAGCACGCTCGACACGACCAGATCGATGATCACGAACGGGATGTACAACAGAAACCCGATTTCGAACGCGGTTTTCAATTCGCTGGTGAGAAAGCTCGCGACGAGCGTCGGCAGCGGCACGTCGGCCGGACTCACGAAACTTCCCGCGCCGGACAAACCCGCGAACGTGAGCAGATCGTTGTCGCGAACCTGTGCCAGCATGAACGCGCGCAATGGAGTGACGATGCCTTGCCACGCGCCGGAAAAATCGAGTTTGCCGTCCATGTACGGCGCGATGCCGTTCGTCCACGCCTGTTCGGCGACGGGCGCCATGATCAGCGCGGTGAGGAACAGCGAAAGACCGATGAGGATTTGATTCGACGGAGTCTGACCAGTGCCTAGCGCCTGGCGCAGCAAGCCGAACACGATGACGACACGCGTGAATGCTGTCGTCGAAAGCAGGATGGCCGGCAACAACGTGATCGCCGACATCAGCGCCAGAATCTGCAGCGGCAAGCTGATGCTTTGCTGGCCGACTTGCGCGATCGTGAGGCTTGGAATCGCCGTCGCGGACGTCACCGCTGTCGCGGCGTGCGCGTCGAGACCGACCAGCAGCGCGAGGCCGCCGATCACTAATGGAGCTGACTTATGCATCGCCGCGTTCCTTCACGTGATTCAGGCGACGCAACAGATTCGAGAATTGATTTTCCGGGATCGAAACTTCCTGCAGCGGCTTTGTGTAGCGATGCAGTTTCGTGATGCCTGACGGACTCACGCCGATGAGCAAATGCTCGCCGGCGGCATCGATCAGCACCACGCGTTCTTTCATGCTCAGCGACAACGTCGCCTTGATGGAAATCTGCCCCGGCAGGTTGCTGCGCAAACCGCGAACGCGGCGCAGCACCCACGCCAGCGCGAAAATCAGCGCCAGCACGATGACGAGATTCAGCGCCGCCGAACCGAGCGAATGCGCGGTCGACAAACTGCTGGCCGGTGCCGCTGGATTCACTTCAGTCTCCGAACGCGTTCGGCCGGGCTGACGACATCGGTCAAGCGCACGCCGAAACGTTCGTTGATGACGACGACTTCGCCGTGCGCGATCAGCGTGCCGTTGACGTACAGATCGAGCGGTTCGCCCGCGCCGCGTTCGAGTTCCAGCACTGAACCCGGATTGAGCTGCAGCAGATTGCGGATCGGCACGCGCGCGCGGCCGACTTCGAGCGCGATCGTCACCGGCACGTCGAGGATGACGTCCAGATTCAGATCGGGACCGCGCGACGCATCGGCGTGCAACGCGTCGAACTTGGCGGGTGTGGCTTGTGCGATGGGATCGACGACGCTCATGAGGGTCTCTGGACGGTCAGCGCGCCGCTCGGGCGCAGGATTTCGGAAATCTTGATCGCGCGATGGCCGTTGGCTACGCCCATCTCGCCGCGGAACAGCGGAACGTTTTCGACACACACTTCCAGCGACGGCGGCATGTCGATCGGAATCACGTCGCCGGCTTTCATGTTGACAAGATCGCGCAGGCTGACTCGTGCTTTCGTGAGTTCGCTCGACACTTCGAGTTCGGCCTGCTTGACGTTTTCGCGCATCGTGCCAATCCAGCGTTCGTCGCGTTCGACGCGATCGGACTGGATGCCGGCGTCGAGCAAGTCGCGCATCGGTTCGAGCATGGAGTAGGGCAGCGTGATGTGGATGTCGGCTATCGCGCCGTCGAAATCGATGCTGAAACGCGACACGACCACGTACTCGCGCGGCGTGACGATATTGGCGAAGTGCGGATTCACTTCGGAATTGATGTATTCGAATTCGAGCGGCATCACCGGATGCCAGGCTTCGGTCAAATCGGCCAGCACTTGATTGAGCAACAAATTCACGACGCGCATTTCGGTGGCGGTGAATTCGCGGCCTTCGATCTTGGTCTTGAAGCGCGAACCGCCGCCGAAAAACGTGTCGACTGCGGTGAACACGAGACGCGGTTCGAACACGACGAGCGCGGTTCCGCGCAGCGGTTTGACTTTGATGAAATTGAGATTAGCCGGCACTTGCAGCGAATGCATGTAATCGGTGAACTTCAGCATTTCTATGGTTTTCACCGCGATCTCAGGCGCACGGCGCAACCAGTTGAAGATGCCGATGCGCAGCAGCCGCGCGAAACGTTCGTTGACCATTTCCAGCGTCGGCATGCG
>DATBAU010000028.1:0-19070 GCA_036271355.1 Rudaea sp.
CCGAACTCGAGGATCTGCTCGACGGCAAAAAATGGCTCGTCGACAATTGGAACATCGATCCGAAACGCGTCGGCATCTACGGCGGTTCATACGGCGGCTTCATGACGCTGATGGCGCTGTTCCGCGCGCCGGGCGAATTCGCCGCGGGCGCGGCGCTTCGTCCCGTGACGGACTGGATGCAATACGACGACGATTACACATCCGATATCCTCAATCGTCCGCAGATCGATCCGATCGCGTACAAGCGTTCGTCGCCGATCGAATTCGCCGACGGTTTGAAGGATGCGCTGCTGATCTGTCACGGCGTCATCGACGACAACGTGCTGTTCGAGGATTCGATGCGCTTGTATGAACGCCTGATCGAACTGCACAAAGACAATTTCACGATTTCGCCGTATCCGCTCGATCGCCACGGTTTCACGAATGCGGATTCGTGGCTCGATGAATACAAACGTATCTACAAACTGTTCGAAGCGAATCTGAAATAGCCGTGACGATTCCGAATCGCATCAGCGCAATCAACCTGTTCGTCGACGACGTCGCCACGTCGAAAGCGTTCTATGCGAATGTGTTTGGCATTACGCCGGTCAACGAAGACGAAGTGTCCGTCGCGTTCAAGTTTGGCGATGTCATCATCAATCTGCTGCACGTTGGCAGCGCGGCGGAAATCGTTGAGCCCGACAGGGTGGGCGCGCGCAGCGACGGCGCGCGGTTTCAGTTGACCGTCTGGCTCGACGATGTCGACGCGATCGCTGCCGAACTCGCGCGACGCGGCATCGCGTTCAATGGGCCGATTGACCGTTCGTGGGGATTGCGCACGATCAATTTCGTCGATCCCTCGGGGCACAGTTGGGAAGTCGGACAACGCATCGCGTCGTGATGCGCCAAATTCCGCTGTTGCTCACGCTGCTTCGCGTCGTCCTCGCGCCTGTCGTCGTGGCGAACGCGCTCGTCGGCGGCAGTCGCCTCGTGTTCGCGATCTGTCTCGTCGCCGCGTTCGTGTCGGATATTTTCGACGGTGTCATCGCGCGCAGGCTCGGCATCGCGACGCCGAGCCTGCGACGGCTGGATAGTGTTGCGGATTCGCTGTTCTACGTTTCCGCCACGTTCGCTGTCTGGCTACTGCATCCCCAGGCGATTACGAGTCGGCTTTCTCTACTCGGCGTGTTGATTGCGCTTGAACTCGCGCGCTATGCGTTCGACTTCTTCAAGTTTCGCCGCGAAGCGAGTTATCACATGTGGTCGTCGAAACTGTGGGGTCTGGCGCTGTTCGTGGCGTTCATGTCGTTGCTCGCGTTCGATGCGGATAATGTGCTGGTCACAGCGGCGGTGGTTCTCGGCATTCTCTGCGACATCGAAGGCTTCGCCATTTCGGTCGTGCTCAAACGTTGGCAAAGCGATGTGCCGAATTTCGCAGCGGCGGTGCGATTGGCGCGCGGACAGAACTAGATCGCGCGTTACTTTTCTACCGGCGTTTTGAGCGGAGTTTCATCGCGCAGTTCGTCGACGAGCGATTGCGTTTTCGCATAAAACGCATCCGTCGATTCGGGCGAGCGCATCCGCCAACCAGGCGGCGCGAGCGTGACGGCATTGCGCGGCGCTGGCGAAAAGTGCTGCATGCCGACCATGTGCGTGACGCGGAAACTTCCGGCGATGAGCACGGCCGCGCAAATTCCCGCGATCAGCGCGCTGCGCGAACGCAAGCGCGTCGCGAGACGCAGATGACCGGAGAACACGAGTGTCATCGCGACGAAGGCGGTGATCGTTCCAACCCAGCCCGCGAACGTGTCGAGCGAAAAGGAAAACGCGAACAAGCTCAGAACGAAAGTGATCGCGGAGCCGAGAAACAATCCGAACGAAACGATGGCGACGTGACCGAGGAAGCGCGCGTGATGCACGAGCAGTCGCCCGACCAGCGACCACAGCGCAGACCAAACCAGAATGATGATGAGCGGCACGAGAATCGCGTTGAGAAATTGCAATCCATTGAACCGCTCGGAACTCCCGAGCACCGCTTCGGATGCCGTGGCGACGAGGCAGGCGATCAGCGCGAGCGCTGCCCACAACGCGCTGTGCGCGAACACGCCGGCGCTGCGCATCGGTTGCGCGGCACTCGTCGCGTAATTCGCGGGGCGGAAACGCATCGTCGCGCCGCCAATGGTGAACGCGCATTCGCGATCGAGCGCAATCGCATCGACGCGGCCGCGCGCGTTTGCGCGACGCAAACCATTCACGCTGCCGAGATCGCGCACGACCGGCACGCCGTCGTCGCCGACGATCGCTTCGGCGTGATGCGCGTCGGCGTGGATGTCGTCGACGATCAGATCGTTGTCATAAGCGCGTCCGATGCGAACCGGAACCGTGCCGATGACGACGCGCTGTTCGACGCGACCGGCGCGATCGAGCAGTTCCAATGCGCCGCGCACGCTCACGGCTTCCATGCGATCGACTCCTGGAACTTGCGCGCGAACGCGCGTGCGTTGTCCGCGCTAACGCCGGTGAGTGCAAGCGTGGAAACGAGCAGTTCGCGATCGCCGCGCAACGCGAGACTGAGCTGATACAGATCGTACAGACCATCGAATTGCCGATAGCGGCGCAAACAGAACATCACTTTCGACGTGTCGTTGTCGTGCGCGACGAAATCGGTCGCGCAGCGGAAATTGCTCATCGCTTCTTCCGTGCCGCCGAACGGATTCATATTGGCGCCGGCCATCGTTTCCATGAGATGGAAGAAATGTAGCGGCGACAATTCGTCGGTCGAATACAAAACGTGCGAATAACGGATCGATCCAGACGCGAGCGAATCGGAAAGAAACAGATTCTCGTCCGTCGAGCAGTGGTACGACACGCTGTGATACAGCTCGCGTGGTTCGCTGTCGGTGCGGCCCCAGCAGTTGATGTAATCGGCGAGCGTGCCCGGCACGGAATACGCGCCGAGATCGGTGCGCGCGAAATCCTTCGACAGCAAATCCGTCACGTAACGCTGCTGATTGGCCGTGAGCTGTTGCGCGATGATCGCGTTGAACTGTGTGGCGTCGAGTGGCGCATCGTGTTTGCGATCCAACAATGCGATGACGTATTTCGCCGGAACCAGAAAACTGACCTGATTGCCCGCGCTCGCGACGTTCACGCCGATCACGCGGCCGGATGTGTCCAGCGTCGGACCACCGCTCATGCCGTGGTTGATCGAACCGGTGAAATGGATGCGCTCGTACAGCGACTTCTGCAGCAATCCGTTGTAGTTGCCTTCGACGATGGTGAGGCCGAGGTCGTACGGATTGCCCATCGAGTACAGACGTTCACCCATCGCGGGCAACTCGGCGCGGATGTCGAAATGCGCGGGCGGAAATCCGGCGGCGCGCAGCAGCGCGAGATCGTGGATGACGTCGATGTCGAGCAGTTCGAGTTTGCCGGTCTGTCCTTTCTGATCGAGAAACTCGGCGCGGAAACGCTCGGGATGATTCACCAGTCCGGACACGACGTGATAGTTGCTAATGATGCGTCCGTCGTCGGAAACGACGAAGCCTGATCCGAGTGCGGTCTTCGCATTGCCAGCTTGATCGATTAGACGGACCTGTACGACCTGATCCTTGACCAGCGCGAACACCGACTGAGCCGATCCATCGGCGGCGGATGCGACTGAAGAAAAAACGAGAGCGAGAACGGCGAGGAGCCGCCACGTAAACGATCGTAAAAGCATGTTCGCACTACAGCATTTTGGCCGGGTGTCTGTCCAGACGGTGCGCTTTGCATTTCGCATTGATCCGACCTGTGCTTTTCGCAGATTGCGAACATGTCTGATTGAAGAAACCGCATCAGAATGCGGTTTTACCCCTATCGAAACGTTGGCACGGAGCTTGGAGTATAGACAGCGTGACTCCTCTCCCCAAGGATCACGGACAGCAGAGCGTCGTGAGACGCGCTACCCAACGACACAGGGACAAACTCGCCAAGGATGGCGAACACGAGCGGACGGGTTCTCCCCAATCCAGATGCTCGAAAGAAAGGCCGGCAGCGATGTCGGCCTTTCTTTTTTCTGACGTCGCAAACACTATGGCGCGACGTCACGTCTTTTTTCTGACGTCGCAAACACTATGGCGCGACGTCACGGTCCACGGCAGCGTCCAGAAATCGGAATGGGATCAGCATGAGCGAAACGACATCGACTTCGTGGATCGCGCGCATCGCACCGGCGTTGACGCTGGTCGTCGCCGCGCCGCTGATCACCGAAGTATTGTCGGGCTCGACGCGATTTCGCGCGATGTTCGTATTTCCGATCGAGATGTGCGTGTGGGGCGGCGGCGCGCTAATGATTCAAGCAACGGTGCGTCGCGCCGGCTTGCGTTGGCCGGGTTTGGTTTTGCTCGGCATCGCGCTCGCGATCGCGGAGGAATGCCTTATCCAGCAAAGTTCGCTCGCACCGTTGGTGATCAAGCTCAAAGGAATCGAGTACGCGCGCGCGTTCGGTTTGAACTATGTCTATTTCGTTTGGGCGTTGTTGTACGAGAGCGTGTTCGTGGTCGTGATTCCGGTGTGTCTGGTCGAACTGATGTTTCCGCAAGGACGGCAAATTCCGTGGCTCAATCGCACCGGCGCGATCGTGACGGCGATTTTTTTCCTGATCGGTTGCGGCTTCGCATGGTTCACGTGGACGCAGATCGCCCGCGTGAAAGTGTTTCATCAACCCGCCTTCACGCCACCGATCGCGGCGATCGTTCTCGCGTTGCTGGCGATGATCGGTTTGTTCGTCGCCGCGTTTACGATCGGGAAAAAACCTCCATCGACTCGCTCGTTCGCGCCGCCAGCGACGTGGCTGCTTTTCGCCATGGCGGCGATCTGGGCTGTCGCGCTGTACGGACTTGTCGTCATCGCGTTCGGTATCGCGCCGACGTTGCCGCCCGCGATATCGCTCGGTCTCGGCGTCGCACTCGCCGCCGCCGCGCTCGTCGTCCCGCTTTGGAGCAGACATCCCGATTGGACAGATTTGCGCACGTGGTCGATCGCCAGCGGCGCGATCACGGGCACGATGCTCGCGAGTTTCGTCGGTTTCGTGCAGTCGATCGACGTCGATTTCTGGTTCAAGACCCTCGTCAATATACTGGCGCTGATCGGACTGATCGCGCTCGGACTTCGCGTTCGCCGCTCGGAAATTCGGCGTATCGTGGCGCCTCAAACACCTTCGGAGATTCGACATGAAACATAAGGGAAGCTGTCATTGCGGCAAGGTGGCGTACGAAGTCGAGGGCGATATCGACAGCGTAATGGCCTGCAACTGCTCGATGTGTCAGCGCAAGGGATCGCTGTTGTGGTTCGCGCCGATCGCGAACTTCAAGCGTCTGACGCCGGAGTCGAACGAGAAATCGTATCTGTTCAACAAGCATGTCATCGATCATCGTTTCTGCACGAATTGCGGCATGCATCCGTTCGCCGTCGGCGTGAATCCGAAAGGCGAAAAAATGGCGGCGATCAACGTGCGCTGCATCGAGAATATCGATCTCGAAAGAATCCCCGTCAAACATTACGACGGCTTGCACAAGAACTGACGCGTGAGCGATCCGAAACGTCCGCTCGGTTTATGGAGCGCCACCGCGCTGGTGGTGGGCAACATGATCGGGTCGGGCGTGTTCCTGCTGCCCGCCACGCTCGCGCCGTACGGCAGCGCGAGCGCGCTCGGATGGTTGCTCAGCACGGCGGGCGCGTTGTTGCTCGCGGTCGTCTTTGCGCGGTTGGGTCAGCGCTATCCGGTGAGCGGTGGGCCGTATGCGTTCGCGCACATCGCGTTCGGCGATTTCATCGGTTTCCTGATGGCGTGGAGTTACTGGATTTCGGTGTGGTGCGCGGTCGCTGCGATTGCGATTGCGTTCGCCGGCAGCATGACGTCGCTCGCGCCGGACCTGTTCACCACGCCCGCGAATTCGGCGGCGTGCGCGATCGCCGTACTGTGGCTGTGCACCGGCTTCAACTTGATCGGTTTGCGTGCGGCCGGCGTCGCGCAAGTGGTCTTGACCGTGCTCAAACTGCTACCGCTCGTCGCGGTGGTCCTGCTCGGCGTGCGCGCGATAAATCTGAGCGCATACACGCCGTTCAATCCCAGCGGCGATTCGCTGCTCAGCATAACCACAACGACCGCAGCGCTCGCGCTGTGGGCGTTGCTCGGACTCGAATGCGCGACGATTCCCGCCGAACACGTCGAGAACGCCGAACGCATCGTGCCGCGCGCGACGATACTCGGCGTGGCGATCGGCGCGGTGGTTTCGGTCGCGGCATGCATGATCGTGCTCGGCCTCGTGCCGTTGTCGAAACTGGCGACATCGCCCGCGCCGTTCGCCGATGCGGCGCAGATTTTCGCGGGCAACGGCGCATCCATGGTGATGGCCGGCGCGATGGCGGTGTCGTGTCTGGGCGCGTTGAACGGATGGATTCTCGTCCAAGGCCAGATTCCGCTGGCCGCCGCGCGCGACAAACTTTTTCCGATGGTATTCGCGCGCGTCGATGGCAACGACACACCGCGCGTCGGTCTCGTCATCGGCAGTGTGCTGGCGACGTTGCTCGTCGTCGCCAACTTCAACGCGACGCTGGTCGATCTGTTCACTGATTCGATTCTGCTAGCGACGGCCGCCGCGCTATTGCCGTATTTAGTCTGCGCCGCCGCGTTGTTCGTGCTCGAACCGCGTGAAGCCGACGCGCGCAACTGGCGACGCGTCGCCGCCGCGCTCGCGTTCGTGTTCAGCGCATGGGCATTGGTGGGCACCGGCGCCCAGGCGCTCGAGTGGGGCGCGGGTTTGCTCGTCGCGGGATTGCCCGTTTACTTCTGGATGCGCGCGACGCGTCTGACATCCGTCACTGACAATCCGTAGCGCATTGCGGCACCATTACGGACCGCCCTCCGGAATTCGACCCATGTCCGCCGCCATGCAACGCCCGAATCGCGCGCTGACCGAAGGTGCGATCGGCAAAACACTCTTGTTTTTCACGCTGCCGATTCTCGCCGGCAACGTGTTGCAATCGCTCAACGGATCGGTGAACGCGATCTGGGTCGGTCACGGTTTGGGCGAAGCCGCACTCGCGGCGACGTCGAACGCGAACACGATTCTGTTTTTCCTGCTTGGCGCGATGTTCGGCATCGGCATGGCCTCGACCATCCTGATCGGTCAGGCGATGGGTAAGAGCAATATCCTGCAGGCGAAACGCGTGATCGGCACGAGTCTCGTGTTCTTCACCGTGTTTTCCGTGATCGTTGCGGCGTTCGGGCTGTTCGCGACGCCGTATCTCATGACGCTGATGCGCACACCCAGCGACGTGCAACCGCTTGCCGTCGCGTATCTGCGCGTGATCTTCATCGGCATGCCGTTTTTGTATCTGCTCTCGTTCTGCGGCATGGCGCTGCGCGGCGCGGGCGATGCGCGCACGCCGTTCCTGTTTCTCGTGCTCAATGTAATTCTCGACATCGGCCTCAATCCGGTTTTCATTTTCGGCGTCGGTCCGATTCCGGCGATGGGTATCGCGGGTTCCGCGTTCGCGTCGGTGATCGCGCAGTTCGTCACGCTGTGCGCGATGGTTCTGGTTCTCTATCGCAAAAAACATTTCCTCACGTTCCACAAAGGCGAAGGAAATCTGCTGCGCATCGATGGCGCGATCCTGCGCGCGCTCGTCGCCAAAGGTTTGCCGATGGGATTGCAGATGGTGGTGATGTCGCTGTCGATGATCGCGATGATTTCGCTCGTCAACGAATTCGGCGCGCATTACACGGCGGCGTACGGCGCGTGTTTCCAGTTGTGGAACTACATCCAGATGCCGTCGATCGCGGTCGGCATGGCGGCGTCCTCAATGGCGGCGCAGAACGTCGGCGCGGGACGATGGGATCGCATCACGCGCATCACGCTGACCGGCGTCGGTTTCAATTTTCTGCTGACCGGATGTCTCGTGACGATCGTGTATCTGTTCAACCGCGGCGCGCTCAATCTGTTTTTGCCCGCGACCGGCGGTGCGATCGACATCGCGCAGCACATCAATGCAATCGTGGTGTGGTCGTTTATTTTCTTCGGCGTGTCGTTCGTGATCGCCGGCATCGTGCGCTCGACGGGCGCGGTGATTCCGCCGCTCATAATCCTCGTCATCGCGCTGTGGCTCGTGCGCATTCCGTTCGCGTACGGCTTCGTCGGCCGCTGGGGCGCCGATGCGATCTGGTGGAGTTTCCCACTCGGCTCGATCGTGTCGCTCACGTTGTCGGTGCTGTATTACATTTTCGGCAACTGGCGCAGCGCGCGAATGATGGGCGCGCCGACCAGCGCCGCTCCGCCGCCCGAAGCGGCCAAAGCCGCCGTCGAACCGAGCGCCACCGGCTCGTGATCGCCTAAAGTTCGGTTAACACCGGCGCGGGTATACTTCTGCGCTTGTCATTTTGCGCCGCCGCTCATGTTGCGCATTCTCCTCATCGAAGACCAACGCGATATCGCCGCGAACATCTGGGATTACCTGGAACATCGCGGCTTTGTCATGGACCACGCCGGCGATGGCGCGCTCGGCCTGCGCATGGCGCTGGAGGGCATTTACGACGTCATCGTGCTCGACCTCGGCCTGCCGAAGCTCGACGGCATCGACCTGTGCAAAGCCGTGCGCGAAGCGCAGTCGGACATTCCGATTCTCATGCTCACCGCGCGCGACACACTCGACGACAAACTCGTCGGTTTCGCCAGCGGCGCGGACGATTATCTGGTCAAACCTTTCGCTATGAAGGAACTCGAAGCGCGCATCCGCGTGCTGCATCGCCGGCGTCGTCTGCAACAGGGCGAAGCGATGCGCATCGCCGATCTGTTGCTCGATCCGGTCACGCAAACCGTCGAACGCGCCGGACAGCCGCTCACGCTCACGCGCGCCGGTTTCGTGTTGCTCGAGACGCTGATGCGGCGCGCGCCGCATCTGGTCCGCCATGCCGAACTCGCGCAGGCGCTGTGGGGCGAAAACGGCGGCGATATCGCCACACTGCATACGCATCTGTCAGTATTGCGGTCCGTGATCGATCGCCCCTTCGCCACTCGCCTACTGCACACCGCGCATGGATTCGGCTACCGAATCGCAGAAACCGCCGACGCCTAAAATCAGCCTGCGTGGTCGCGTCGCGATCACGTTCGCGGGGCTCGGCTTCGTCGTCACGACCTGCGTCGCGCTGGTGGCGGTGCATTTCTCCGATTCGTACGTTCACCGCCTGATCCTCGAAATGCTGCGCGTGGAAAGCGACTACCTGCGCGAGCGCTACGCGCAGGAAGGCATCACGCCGCATCCGCGCACGCAGCATTTCTACGTCTACAGCGACGGCGGCACCGGCGACAACGCGCCTCCGCCCGACATCCGCGAACTCGACGTCGGCGAACACGAAATTTCGGACAGCCGCGGCGAGCGACACGTCGCCGTGTTCGACGTGAACGGCCAGCATCTGTACGTCGTGCTGAATCTCGGACTCGAACGCGCACGCGAGCGGCGCTTCGCACGCGATCTCATCGCACTCGTGCTGTTCGGCACCGGATTGTCCGCGTGGCTCGGCTGGGCGTGGGCCGGACGCGCCATCGAACCCGTGCGGCGACTCGCCGCGAAAGTCGAGGTGCTGGAACCGTCGCTGGAACCCGCCGCCCGTTTCGCGCCGAATTTCGCCGCCGACGAAGTCGGCGCACTCGCGCAGGCGTTCGATCGCTATCAGGAAAAACTCTACGAATACATCCGCCGCGAACGCGCGTTCACCGCCGATGCCAGTCACGAATTGCGCACGCCGCTCGCCGTGATCCGCGGCGCGCTCGAAGTGATGCTCGACAGCAGCTGCGACGCGGCAACCGAATCACGGCTGAAACGCATGCAGCGCGGCAGCGACGAACTGCGCGACCTGCTCGACGCTCTGCTGCTGCTCGCGCGCAGTGACGAACGCGATCTCGCCGCGACGAGTGCGAGCGACGCCGGCCACATCGTCGGACAACTGCTCCGCGAACGCTGCGACGGCTTCAACGAACGGCATCTGCGCGTCGAACATCGCAACGAATCGCCCGTCTCCGTCGCTGCGCCGGCACGTGTTCTGCAAATCGTGATCGGCAATCTTTTGCGTGCCGCGACACAGTTCGCCGACAACGGCACGGTGCATGTCGACGTCGGCGCGCAACGCGTCCGCATCGAACACCGCAGTTCCGCCGCGCCGCTCGCCGCGATGCCGTCCGACCCCCGTTTCGGCACCGAAAAAGTGCTGGGATTGAGCATGATCCGCCGCGTCTGCGAACGCTGGTCTTGGCGGCTTCACGAACAGACCGCAGACAACGGCGACCGCACTTTCGAGCTGCATTTTGCAGCGCGGTAAATAGCTGCAAATTTTAGGTCGCCCTAACATTCCGCGAGTAGTGTGACTCGCGCTGCCCACCCCTCTGTCCCCCAGCAGATCGGCAGCATCCGGCGGCCGCTCTTCCCCAGGAGCGGCCGCTATTTCGTTGGGCTTTCCACTCGCGCTTTTTGTTGTCGCACTGCTAAAAGCGCTGGCTTTCGCTCGCAAGTGGGCGAGTTACTTTCGAGAGCAACAGCTTCCACTGGCCTGCGGCCAGCGGGTTACTTCTTTGCTGGTGCAAAGAAGTAACCAAGAAAACACCCTTTAAATCTGAGCAACAACTCAGGAACCGTCGTACAGGCGGGTAGCTCGTCGTTCGAATTCAGGCGTGCGGTCGTGTCACATCCAACAATGCTGACCGCCGACCCAGCTCTGCCCGCAAGATCAAAAGAAGAAAAGACAGAAAGTACGACGACGTCGCTTAGTAGACGCGTGCCGAGTTACTTGAGAGCAAGCGTTCTGGGCAGTGCGCGGCACTGCACCTTGTGTGTGAACGCCCATCACGCCTGACCGGCGGTTCCTGAGTTGTTGCCCAGATTTAAAGGGTGTTTTTTGATGACTTTTTGTCACCGGACAAAAAGTTACCCGCTGCTTGCAGCGGAAGCCTTCGATCAAAAAATCATCAAAAGCCAAGTCGCTGGATTCCCGCTTTCGCGGGAACGACAAAGCTCAAGCGAGTCAGTGAATCACCGCCGAATCGTAAAACTTCGCCAAGTCGACCTTGAACTGCTTCAACGCATCAAGATTCAAATACACCATGTGCCCCGACGGATAATACGTAAACGTCAAATTCTTCCGCAGCGCCGGATCGATATCCATGTGCCCAAGGTCGTACTCCGTCGCAAAGAACGGCGTCGCCAAGTCGAAATACCCGTTCGCCGACATCACTTTCAGATGCGGATTCGACCGCATCGCATCGCCCAGATCCGATCCCATGATCGGCACAGGAACCGTCCGCTGCGATCCACGAATCGCATGCTTGAAATCCCACTCGCGATTCGCGCCGTTCGCCGACACGTTGTAGACGACGTCGCTCGAGTAATTCAGTTCACGCGTCAGATAATCGTTGAACGCGCCGGTGAACGCGCCACGGATCGCGGTATCGGCCGCGTCGCTTTCGGGCGTTTCGCCGGCAGAGTCGGTGTCGATGCCTTCGAAACGTCCGTCGTAACGGCCGAGCGTGCGGCGATCGTCGCGCATCAGTTCTTTGCGGAAGCGCGGCTGGCTCACGCGCAGATTCGCTTCGACCAAATACTTCGCGCTCAGTCCCGTGTATTTCGACATACGCTCGGCGATCGCGTCGCGCTCGGCCGGCGTCAAATCCTGGCCTTTGTTCAACGCGACGGCATAATCGCCGCGCGCGAAATTGCGCACTTCCGTCAGGAGCGGTTCGAGCGTCGCCGGCTTGTTCGCGAGCTTGCCGTGATACCACGCGATCGCCGCGTACGACGGCAACAGGTTCACGTAATCGTTGTCCAGGCCGGGCAGCCGCGAGGCGTAGTTGATGATCGACGACAACAACACCACGCCGTTGAGCGCGACGCCGTGTTCTTCGAGATACCGCGCCAGACCCGCCGAGCGCGGCGTTCCATAGGATTCGCCGAACAGGAATTTCGGCGAGTTCCAGCGTTTGTTCACCGTGACGTAGCGGATGATGAAACGGCCGAACGCGTCGATGTCCTGATCGGTGCCCCAGAAGCGCTTGTTCGGATTTTCGTCGTCCTTGTCGGGCTTGCCGTTTTCGTCTTTGCCTTTCGGCAATCCTTTCGAAAATCCCGTTCCGATCGCGTCGACGAAAACGAGGTCGGTCTTGTCGAGCAGACTGTCGTCGTTCGGCACGATGTGGAACGGCGCAGGCGCGGTCGCTTCCGGACTCGATGTTTCCACGCGCACCGGACCGAACGAACCCATGTGCAACCAGATGCTCGCCGATCCCGGTCCGCCGTTATAGAGGAACGTGACCGGTCGTTTACCGGCGGAATCTCCATCAGCCGTGTACGCGACGTAGAACACGCTCGCGTCGGGTTTGCCTTTGTCGTCGCGAATCAACAGCGTGCCCGCGGTGGCTTTGTACGCGATCGATTTTCCGCCGACGCTGACGCTGTGACTGGTCGTCACGGCTTTCTCGGGCGGCACTTCGTTTTTCTTTTCGTCGCCGCCTTTCTTGACTTCGGTTTCGACTTTCACGGAATCGTCGTGCTCGGCGGCGAAGGCCGGCAGCAAACGAAACGCGAGAACGAGCGCAGTGGCAAACGCGACGGCAGTTCGATGCATGAGCGGATCCCCGGTGGACTCGATAGATGGACGGCTAAGCGTCCGAAACGTCGAGTATGCAACGCGCGGCGAATTTGCGCACCGTGCCAGAAGATGGCCGGTAAAGAATTGTTACGCGCGTTCGTAGCGAGCGTAGAAAAGCATCACTTTGTGCCGCGCCTGCGCGAAGAACAGCCAGCGTTCGACGAACAATCCGGCGACGACGGAAATCGACGCGATAGCCGCAAGCATGATCGACGCAGAAAAGATCAACGACAGAACTGCGCACAACGTCGGAAGCGCCGCGAACAAGGCAATCGCGATCATGCGCAACTTCGCTGCGTGCTTTCGCGCGAGAACAAATCCCATCTCGCGTGTGAGGTAATTCTCTTCCGTGTGCGGCGCTTCGAACGTGCGGACCTTGCCGAAACGGCCCAAACCCGTCGCCGATTCGGGCGTGGATTCGCCGACGTAAGTATCGACAAATCGCCAGTGACCGACTTTGATCGCGGCCCCGAGCAGACAAAGCACGACGACGAACCACGCCGCGAACGATGTTCGGTCTGTCACGATCGTCACCAGCCACAACCAGCACGCCGCGCTCGCAGCGGCGAGCGACAAGTACGACGGCAAAACCCACGCGTTGCTCCACGCGCGGATCGTTTTCAGCGACGTGTAGATACCCGACGTGCAAACGACGGTGATCGCCGACAAAACGGCGACCAACGCTGCGACGAAACGCGATTCACCGTTCCCATTCCACACGAGAACGAAGAGGATCGCGACCGGAACGAACGTCGCCAACGACGCGACGCCTTCGCGCGACAGCCACGACGATCGCCACTGACTCAACGCGCGCCACGCGCGCTGCGGCTGACCGAGATGCAGCATCGACGAAGATAAACCCGCGCCCGCAAACACGACGCCGAGCATAAGCGCGGCCAAGGTTGCGTTGCGCGAAAGCACCGGCGGTGCGACACACGAAATCGCACCGACCAAAAACAGCAGACCGAATCCGCAACCCGAAACGACGGTGAAGAAGATGATCGAAAAAGTCGGACGCATCAGCGCGACAGCAGTTTGTCGATCCAGCGCAGCGCAGGCGAGGCCTTCGAAAAATCCGCGGCGCTTTCAGGCTCGACGGGGACGGTCGATACGCTCGCATCCTTGCGCGGCCGCGGCGGAAGATATTTGTTGACCGGTTTGCAGCCGGTTTCCGGCATGAGGTCATAACCGCCACGTTCGGCCACGAGCTTCGACACGTTCGAGTTCGCATCGCCGAGATCGCCGAAATGCCGCGCGCGTGTCGGGCACGCCATCACACACGCGGGCTGGCGATCGTATTCCTCGAACGTCTCGTTGTAGATACGATCGACGCACAGCGTGCACTTCTGCATCACGCCGCGTTCTTCGCTGAATTCGCGCGCACCGTACGCGCATGCCCACGCGCAAAGCTGGCAGCCGATGCATTTGTCCTCGTCGACGAGCACGATGCCGTCGTCGGCGCGTTTGTAGCTCGCACCGGTCGGGCATACCGTCACGCAATCCGGCGTTTCGCAATGCAGGCACGAACGCGGAAAATGGATCGTCATCGCGTTCGCAACGCGTTCGTCGTCTTTCGCGACTTCGTAACTGTGCACGCGGTTGAACCACACGCCGAGCGGTTTCTTGCCGTAGGCGTGCTCGTCGGGCAGCGGACCGAACTGGCCGCCGTCGTTCCATTCTTTGCACGCGACCGCGCAGGCGTGGCAACCGACGCAGATGTCCAGATCGATGACGAGACCGAGTTTCTTCGGCGCTGGCGGCGGCAACATCGTCATTTCGCGAACGGCCAGAAGTGCGGGATCAGCAACATCGAAAGTGTGCAGAACAACGCGATCAACGGAATGCCGACTTTCATGAAGTCGGTAAATTTGTATCCGCCCGCGCCGTACACGATCGTGTTCGTCGGATATCCGACCGGCGTCGCGAACGACGTAGCCGCTGCGAACGCGACCGTGATCACGAACGGCGTCGGACTCACGTGCAGCGCGTGCGCTAGGGAAATCGAGATCGGCACCATCAACACCACCGACGGATTATGACCCATCATTTCCGTGAGCACGGCGGTGACGATGTATACCATCGCGAGCACGGCGAGCGGCCCGTGATGCCCGACGAACGACATGCCGCCGTCGACGATGATTTGGGCGAGACCGGATTTGTCGAGGGCGATGCCGAGCGGCAAGATCGCGCCGAGCAGAATGATGACTTTCCAGTCCATCGCCTCGTAAACGTCTTCGAAATTGAAGCATCCCGTGAGCGCCATCATCGCAACACCGAGCAGCGCGCTGACCACGATCGGAAACACACCGAAACCCGCGAGCGCGACAACGCCGATCAGAATAACGATCGCCAACGGCGCACGCCGACGCGATTCGCGACGGTCGCCGCGTTCGCTCAAGATTACCAACCCGGATTCGCGGCGCAGATAACGCGTCGCGGCCGGGTCGGCGAGCAGCAACAAAATGTCGCCGACTTGCAGACGCGCGTGCTTGAGCTGATCGCGAATGATTTGCCCGCGACGCTGCAGCGCAAGCAATGCGGAATCGAACTTCCAACGGAAATCGACCTCTTCCACCGTTTGTCCGATCATGCGCGTGCCCGGCGCGACGACGGCTTCGGTGAGGATCAGTTCGGCGCGTTTCTGCGGATCGCTGCTGAGTTCAAGCGCTGGCGCGATTTCCAGCTTTAGCTGCCGGCTCATTTCATCGACGCGCTGCCAGTCGCCACGCGCGAGAAGCACATCACCTTCCTTCAATTCCTGTTCGCGCGGATCCCACAAATGTTCGTCGCCGCGCAGTAGTTCGAGAACGTAAATACCGTGCTTTTCGCCGAGATGCTGCGCCGCGATGGTCGAGCCGATCAGCGATGACTCGGCCATGATGCGAAGTTCGGTGACAAATTTTCCGAGTTCGAGATTTTCGGACTCGTTCGTTTCGATGTGGCGCGGCAACAGCCAGCGCCCGATCAGCATCAGATAGACAATGCCGACGACCGCGAGCACCGCGCCGAGCCGCGTGAAATCGAACACACCGAATTCGGGTAAGCCGTGCTGCACGGCGAGACTGTTCGTGAGCAGGTTCGACGACGTGCCGAGCAGCGTGCACACGCCGCCCATCTGAGCCGCGTACGACATCGGCAAAAGCACCCGCGCTGGCGAGGTACGCGTGCGCGCGCAAACGCTCAGCGTGACGGGAAGAAACGTCGCGACGAGCGCGGTGTTCTTGATGAAGGCGCCGAGGATGCACGTCGTCAGCATAATCGACAGCGTGAGCAGCCACGGTTTGTCGATGCGCGACAACATGCGGATCAGGGGTTCGAGTGCGCCGGTCGCGACGAGTCCCGCATTGAGCGCGAACATCGCCGCGACGACGACGGTCGCTTCGTTGCTGAATCCTGATAGACCTTCTTCCGGCGTGAGGATGCCGAGCGCGAGCAGTAGCACCAGCACGAGCACGCCGACCACATCGAACCGCAATTTCTCGCTGACGAACATCGCCATCGCGCCGATGACGATGATGCCGACGGCCCAGGCTTGCCAATTCAAACGCGTTCTCCTTGTTCATGCGGTTGCGCGGCGTAAATGCGCACGCGCAGATCGAACCACGCGGCCTGTCCGGTGACCGGATCGGCGTTGGTGTAGCGATAACCGTCGCTGCGCGGCGGCATCAGGTCGTCGATGACATGGTTGAGCAAAAATCCCTTTGTATACTCGGGCGCGTCTTTCGATAGTTTCCACGCGTCGGCGCGTTTACCGATCGCATTCCACGTCCACACCGTGCCCGGCGCCGTGCCGGCGTGCAGACGTGCCGGCACCCGGATTTTGCCATGCGCGGATTCGACGAACACCAGATCGCCGTCGACGATGCCGTGTTCGGCTGCTGTATCCGGATGTATGTACAGAAAATTGCGCGCCGCAATCTGCCGCAGCCACGCGTTCTGCGATCCCCACGAGTGATACATGAACATCGGCCGCTGCGTGATCGCGCTGATCGGGAATTCTTCCTCATCATCGACTGTCGGCACGACATCCGTCGGACCATAATAAATCGGCAGGGGATCGAAAAACTTCGCGACGCGTTCGCGTTCGCTGTCCGGCGGCTGGTTCGTGCCGTGACCTTGAGCGGCGAGGCGGAATTTCTGCAATTTTTCCGAATATATTTCCAGCACGATCGCTTTGGGTTCGGCGATGAAACCCAATTTCTTCGCCCACTGCAGATAGTCGCGATTGGCCATTTTGTAATAGCGCGCGGACTCGGGCATGTGGTCTTGCCAGAAACAGCCGTTCGCCTTGTAGCGTTCGAGCTGATCCGGATTCGGCTCGCCGACGCCGGCCTTCTCGCCGTTCGCGCCGCGCCAACCGGCCAGCAGGCCGACGCCCGGCGTGCGTTCGTGTTCGACCATGAACTGCGCAAAGCCGCGCGGATATTTCGGCGAACCGTCGTCGTTCACCATGCCCGGCAATTTCAATCGCGCACCGATGTCGAGCATCACGTCCTGGAAAGGTCGCACGTCGCGATCGAGCGCGACGATCGGCTGACGAATGGAATCGCACGCGCTGTCGGCGTCGGAAATCGGACGATCGAGCAGGCTGATGCAATCGTGGCGCTCGAGGTATGTCGTATCCGGCAGCACGAGATCGGCGAACGCGACCGTCTCGGAATAAAAGGCGTCGGAATAAATGATGTGTGGAATCGTGTACGCGCCGGCGTTGTCTTTCTGCGCGAGCAACTGCCGCATCTCGCCGGTGTTCATCGACGAGTTCCAGCCCATGTTGGCCATGAACATCAGCAGCGTGTCGATGCGGTACGGGTCGCCGTTGCACGCATTGCGGATCACCGCGTGCATCATGCCGTGCGCGGCGAGCGGAAATTCCCACGAGAACGCTTTGTCGATGCGTCGCGGCGCGCCGTTCGCGTCGACGACGAGATCCTCCGGCGATTGCACGTAGCCAAGCGGATTGCCTTCCAGCGCACCGTTTTCTTTGCGCGTTTTCCCCGGCTTATTCGACGGCGGCACGGGTCGCGGATACGGCGGCTGATAGCGAAAACTTCCGGGCGTATCGATCGCGCCGAGCAGCATCTGCAGCACATGCAGCATGCGGCAGGTGTGGAAACCGTTGCTGTGCGCGCTGATGCCGCGCATCGCGTGCATCGACACCGGTCGGCCGATCATTTCTTCGTGCGTGCGGCCGTACATGTCGGTCCACGGCTGCGCGATGCGGATGGCCTGATTGAATGCGACGTCCGCCATTTCCGCGGCGATGCGACGGATCGTTGGCGCATCTACACCGCACGCGTTCGCCACCGTATCGGCGTCGTATTCGTCGGACATAAAACGTTCGGCGAGCAACTGGAATGCGGGAACGGCGCGACGTCCGTCGGCTAATATGAATTCGCCGGCGACCGTGGGCGAAATGTCGATCGACGATGCGTCGGCGATAGCGTTCGCATTTCGATCCCAGCACATCGCGCGGCCTTCGGTATCGCGAACGATCAACCCATCGTCCGCACCGCTGGGATTGCGCACGACCAGCCAATGCGCATTTGTATACTTCACCAAATAATCTAAATCGATTCGATCATGTATCAATAATTGTCGGATCAACGCGCCGACGAACAATCCGTCCGTGCCCGGTCGAATGCCGATCCATTCGTCCGCGATCGCGCCGTAACCGCTGCGCACCGGATTCACCGCGACGATTTTCGCGCCACGCGTTTTCAATTTTCCGAGCCCGAGCTTGATCGGATTCGAATCGTGATCCTCGGCGACGCCGAACATCAAAAGGTATTTCGTGTGATCCCAATCGGGTTCGCCGAATTCCCAGAACGATCCGCCGATCGTGTACATGCCGCCGGCGGCCATGTTCACCGAGCAAAATCCGCCGTGCGCGGCGTAGTTGATCGTGCCGAACTGCTGCGCCCACCAACCGGTCAGCGCTTGCGACTGATCGCGGCCCGTGAAGAAGGCGAGTTTGTCGGGATTCGTTTTGCGGATGTCGCCGAGCCATTGCGTGGCGATCGACAGCGCTTCGTCCCATTCGATCTCGCGGAATTCACCCGCGCCGCGCTCACCGACGCGCAATAAAGGCTTCGTCAGTTTCGCCGGCGAATACTGCTGCATGATGCCGGCCGATCCCTTCGCGCACAGCACGCCTTTGTTGACGGGATGGTCTTTGTTGCCCTGGATGTAACGGACGCGGCCATCCTTCATGTGCACTTTGATGCCGCAACGGCACGCGCACATGTAGCAAGTCGTCGTCTTGACCTCGTCGCCGACCGGCGCGTTGGTGTTGAGTGTCGCGTGGGACATGCGCCGCATCATAACGGATGCGGTCGAGCGACCGCTTCGCGTAGCATAGGCGCATGGACCGTTACGAACGCATTCTTTCGCTGCATCGCATGTTGAAGACGGCGCG
>DATBAU010000029.1:0-2796 GCA_036271355.1 Rudaea sp.
ATGCCGACGAGATCCGCGTGGAACACGCCCATCAGAATATTCGGCGCACCGGCAGGATTCGTCAGCGGTCCGAGAATGTTGAACAGCGTGCGCACGCCCATTTCGCGGCGCACCGCCGCGACGGCTTTCATCGCCGGATGATGGACCGGCGCGAACATGAAACCGATGCCCGTTTCGAGCAGCGATTGCGACACCTGCTGCGGCGACAGATCGATCACCGCGCCGAGTGCTTCGAGCACGTCCGCGCTGCCGGATTTCGACGACACGCTGCGATTGCCGTGCTTGGCCACCTTCGCGCCCGCCGCCGCCGCGACGAACATCGACGCGGTCGAAATATTGAACGTGTTCGCGCTGTCGCCGCCGGTGCCGACGATGTCCACGAAATGCGGATACGGCGGCACATGCACGCGCGCGGACATCTCGCGCATCACGCTCGCCGCCGCCACGATTTCGCCGACGGTTTCCTTCTTGACGCGCAAGCCGGTGAGAATCGCCGCGACCATCGGCGCGGATATTTCGCCGCGCATGATCTGACGCATCAGATCGCACATCTCGTCGTGAAAGATTTCGCGATGTTCGATCGTGCGCTGAAGCGCGTCGCGCGGTGTGATCGGCATGACGCTGCTGCTTACGCCGCGAGCCGCTGCGGCACGAGGAAATTGCGCAGCAGATCGTGGCCGTGCTGCGTGAGGATCGATTCCGGATGGAACTGCACGCCTTCGATCGGCAACGTTTTGTGGCGCAGGCCCATGATTTCGTCGACGGAGCCGTCGTCGTTCTGCGTCCACGCGGTGACTTCGAGCGAATCGGGCAATGACAATTTTTCGACGATAAGCGAATGGTATCGCGTCGCCTCGAACGGATTCGGCAAATTCGCGAACACACCTTTTCCGGTGTGATGGATCATCGACGTTTTGCCGTGCATGATTTTCTGCGCGCGAATCACTTTTCCGCCGAACACTTGACCGATGCTTTGATGGCCGAGGCACACGCCGAAAATCGGAATCTGTCCGCCGAGTTTTTCGATAAGCTGCAAGGTGATACCGGCCTGATCGGGTGTTCCCGGTCCCGGCGATATGACGATGCGCGCGGGAGCGAGTTTGCGGATGTCCTCGACCGACAACGCATCGTTGCGCACGACGCGCACGTCTTCGCCCAACTCCGCCAGATATTGCACGAGGTTGTAGGTGAAGCTGTCGTAGTTGTCGATCATCAGCAGCATAAAGGACCGAACGCGTTGATCGAAAAAAGGCTGTGCTGCCTCGCGCCGATTATACGTGAGCGCTATTCGTGCGTGGACGGTGATCGTGCCGGCCGCCAGACAGGTGACATCGTTCACTTCCTATTCCGCCGCGACAGCGTTGGATGCGCTAACGGAGGTTCAACATGAAACGGACGGCATTCGTGACCGGCGGCGGTCAGGGCATCGGGCGCGGCATCGTCGAAACGCTGATCGGGCGTGATTGGTGCGTACTCGCACTCGATCGCGACAAAGACGCATTGGCGGAACTCGCTGCGGCGTATCCGGCGGAATCGTTGCTGACCGTGGCAGCCGCTGTCGGCAGTGAACGCGCGATCGCAAGTGCGTTCGTTCGTTTCGACCAATGGCAGAAACGTCATGGCGAGACGAGTGGACTCGACATGCTTGTCAACAACGCCGGCATCGCCGATCCGGAAAGCGGACCGATCGAAAAACTGTCGCTCGCGAAATGGCGCACGTGGCTCGACAGCCATCTCACCGGCGCATTTCTGTGTACGCGTAGCGCCGTGCCGCGATTGCGCAAGCGCGAAGGCGCGAGCATCGTGAACATGGCTTCGACGCGCGCGTTTCAATCCGAGCCGCACACCGAAGCGTACGCGGCGTCGAAAGGCGCGCTCGTCGCGTTCACGCATGCGCTGGCGATCAGCGAAGGCCCCGCGATTCGCGCCAACGCGATTTGTCCGGGCTGGATCGAAACCGCGCCATTTCAGAAAGCCGCGCAACGCAGCGAACCGAAGCATCGCAAGATCGACAATGCGCAGCATCCGGCTGGACGCATCGGCACGCCGGAGGACATCGCGCAAACCGTGCTTTATCTCGCCAACGCGACGTTCGTCACCGGACAAACATTCATCGTCGACGGCGGCATGACGCGCAAGATGATCTACGCCGATTAAGCCGCGGGCGTTTCCTGATTGGTCGTCGTCTTCGCGCCGCGCTCGGCTTCTTTCGTTCCCGGCACGATGCCTTTCGCTTCGACGTGCGCGATGAACTGCTTGACCCAGCGATCGAACGCGGCGAGCGATTTCGGTTCGGACGCCATGTCGCTCGCCTGATCGTCGGCGTAGAACTTTCCCTTGCCGAATTCGGTGTGTTTCCACAAATCGTCCGGCACTTCGATACCGCTGTAGCGACACTGCCACACCAATCCCTGATATGACTCGCGTTCGTGTTTGTACGGTTCCTGTTTCGGATCGAACCATTCTTTGTTCGTCAGGATTTTCGGTCGGCCCGTCTCGTCGTAATCCGGACCGCCGCCGTCGCCGTAGCAGAAGAACGCCGCAGTTCGGCCTTCGAGATGATTGCGATTCAATTCTTTCCATTCCGGCGAGCGTTCGAGCGCCTGCGCAAGTTCGGTGTTTTTCTTTTCGATGAGATCCGGCCGCGGATTGCCGCCGTTCATGCACACGAGTCGATCGAACATCGACTTGAAATTGCTCGACGGTCCGTACCAATAAATCGGCGCGATGAATGCCCACGCGTCGGCGCGCGCGAGGCGTCCATACAGATTGAGATCCCACATCAAATCCGGCTGA